>SXWA01000033.1 GCA_005791575.1 Planctomycetaceae bacterium | reverse complement strand
CGAGGAGGCGCGCTGGCAGGACGAGATCGCCTTCGCCGCCGCGGCGGCAGCCCGAGCGCCCGCGGCCGGCGACGCAGCTCAACCGGCTGCGGCGCCGGTGCCGCCCGACGCCACACCGCCCGCGGAACAGGTGCCGCCACCGGCGGCCCCGTGATCGGCCGGAAAGAACCCTGATCGGCCGGAACACAACGGTCAGCGGCTGGCCATGTCGCAGGAGACTCCCCCGGCGGCGGGCACGTAGCACGACCGGGCGTAGTCCATCACCATGCGGTGGGAACTGAACCGCCAGGCGAGCGAACTGATCGAGTTCATCATCATCTTGATCCAGGTGCGCGGCAGGCCGTCCGAGTCGCGCTCGTAGAACAGGGGGATCACCTCGTTCCGCAACACCGCGAACAGGGCATCGGCATCACGTCGGTCGGTGATCTCGTCGACGGCGTGGGTTTCACCCCGGCCGATCGCGAACCCGTTGTGGCCGTCGAAGGCCTCGGCCCACCAGCCGTCGAGGATCGAGCAGTTGAGCCCACCGTTGAGCACCACCTTCTGCCCGCTGGTGCCCGAGGCCTCGAGCGGCCGTCGCGGGTTGTTGAGCCACACGTCGACACCCTGGATGAGGTGTCGGCAGACGTTGATGTCATAATCCTCGACGAACACGATCCGGCCGTGCGTCCGCTGGTCGTGGCGCAGGTTGGCGATCCTGCGGATGAGATTCTTGCCCGGCTCGTCGGCGGGGTGCGATTTGCCGGCGAAGATGATCTGGATCGGTCGGTCGGGATCGCTGATCAACTCGACGAGTCGGTCGAGGTCGGAGAGCACGAGATCAGCCCGCTTGTACGTGGCGAAGCGCCGGGCGAAGACGATCGTCAGCACGTTGGGGTCGAGCACCGTCCGCGCCATCTCCACCGCCTCGTCGCACTCCCCCCGCCGGCGGCACTGCCGCGACAGCCGGCGCCGGACGAACTGGAGGAGGAGATTCTTGAGCGCGTAGTGCGTCTCCCACAGTTCGCCAGGATCGCAGTCGTGGATCCGCTGCCAGACGTCAGGCTCACCCATCCGTCGGAACCAGTTGGCGGGGAAGAGCCTGTCGTAGAGCTGGAGCATCTGCCAGGAGAGCCAACTCGGCACGTGCACGCCGTTGATGATGTGCCCGATCGGCACCTCCTCCTCCACCCGCCACGGCCAGAGGTTGGCCCACATCTTCCGGCTGACGTGCCCGTGCAGGGCGCTGACGGCGTTGGCCCGCCGCGAGAGTTTCAGGCCGAGCACGGTCATGCAGAACAACTCGCTGTGATTGTGCGGCTCGACACGGCCGAGCCCCATGAGCTGCTCGTGGGAGATGCCGAGGGAATCACGCATCGGCCCGAGGTGTTCCTCGATGAGACCGCTGTCGAAGCGGTCGTGGCCGGCCGGCACCGGCGTATGGGTGGTGAACACCGTCTGCCGCGCCACCTGGCGTACCGCGTCGTCGAACGAGTAGCCGTCGCGCTCGACACGTCCACGCACCGCCTCGAGCGTGGCAAAGACCGAATGGCCCTCGTTCAGGTGATAGACACCCGGCACGATGCCGAGGGCCCGCACCGCGCGCACGCCGCCCACGCCGAGGACGAGTTCCTGCCGGATCCGCACCCGGGTGTCACCGCCGTAGAGGCGGGCCGTGAGTTGGCGGTCCTCCGGCTTGTTGCCTTCGACGTTGGAATCGAGGAGGTAGAGGTTCACGCGCCCCACCGCCAGCCTCCACACCTTGGCGTGGATCGGTCCGCTGCGGGTGTCGATCGAGACCTGGACCGGCTGCCCGTCAACGCCGATCGCCGGCTCGATGGGAAGGTTCTCGACCCGGTTCTGCAGGTACTCCTCATGCTGGTAGCCGTCGATGTCGAGGTGCTGCTTGAAATAGCCCTGGTCGTAGAACAGCCCCACGGCAACGAGCGGAATTCCCAGGCCGCTGGCACTCTTGACGTGGTCGCCGGAGAGCACACCGAGCCCCCCGGAGTAGATCGGGATCGACTCGTGGATGCCGAACTCGGCGGAGAAATAGACGACCGGCTTCGAGCCGAGGACGCCGGCGTGGACGTTGCTCCACGTCGTGCCGGTGGCGAGATACTCCTTGAGCCGGCGATAGGCCTGGTTGATCCGGCTGTAGAGCACCAGTTCCGCCGCCCGCGCCTCGAGGCGCTCGGGGGTGAACTCCGCCAACAGCGCGATCGGATTGTGGTCGAGCTGCCGCCAGCGGATCGGGTCGAGCTCACGGAACATGTTGCCGACCTCGGGATGCCAGCTCCACCAGAGGTTGCGGGCCAGCGCCATGCACTTGTCGTAGAGGCTCTGCGGCGACATCTCGTCGAGCCGCGGCGGCGCGAGGCTGCGCGGGGCGGGCGACTGCGGGCCGCCGCCACCGCTGACACGGTCCTCCAGGTCGGCCTGGGGGGACGACGCTGGGGCAGGGAGGGATCGATCTTCCTGGCTCATGGTTCAGCTCCGGGCGGGGGGTGGAGACGGCGGGAAACCGTGCCAGAAGGGCCGCAGTATAGTGGCGGGAAGGACACCGTTCGACCCCCGCCCGGACGTGGTCCATGCTGATTGCCACGACGACCGGGAGCACACCCGATGCCGATCCCCGCCGCCCAACTCGATGCCGTGGCGGCGGACCTCACCCGTCTGGCAGCCGAGACGGCGCAGACAGGACCGTGGGGCAGCGGCAGCTTCGCGGTTCTCGCCCGCGCCGGCCTGTTGGCGGAATGGATTCCGGCCGAGGACGGCGGCCACGGGGCCGACGAGGCCACACTCGTCGCCACACTCACCGTGGTGGCCAGGAACTGCCTCACCACCGCCCTCGTCCTCTCCCAGTGGGCCGCTGCCTGCCGGCTGATCAGCGCCGCGGGGCCCGAGATCCGCCGGCGCGAACTCCCGGCATTGGCCCGTGGTGATCGGTTCACCACCGTGGGGATCTCCCAACTCACCACCAGCCGCCGGCATCTGGGCACCGCGGCCGTCCGTGCGCACCGCGGCCCGTCCGGCTGGCGGCTCGAGGGACAGTGCCCTTGGGTGACCGGTGCGGACCGGAGCGACACGCTCGTCACCGGGGCCATCGACGACGACGGCAAGCAATGCTTTTTTCTCGTGGCGACGTCGGCCCCCGGCGTCACGGTCGGGCCCCCGCTGCCGATGCTCGCACTGTCGGGCAGCCGGACGGCGGCGGTGGGGCTCGATGCCGTGCGGCCGGCCGCGGTCCTCGAGCCCCCTGCGGGCGGCGTGCGCACCGGCGGGCTGGCGACGATCGCACTGGCACTCGGCGCGGCGCACGCCGCCGTCGATCTCCTGACGGCGGAAGCCAGCGGGCGGCCCGTTCTCGATCCGATCGCCGCGGCACTGGCTGCCGAGGTCGACTCCGTCGCCGCCGACCTTCACCGGGCGGCCGTCGGGGGAATCGATCCGGACGGGCGCGACCGGCTCCGCTCCGCCGCCACCAGTCTCGCCCTGCGGGCCTCCCAGGCAACCCTCACCGCCTGCAAAGGGGCTGGATTCATCCACGGTCACCCGGCCGAAAGGCTTGTCCGGGAGGCCTGTTTCTTCCTCGTCTGGAGTTGCCCGCAGGCAGTGGCGACGAACGTGCTGTGCAGCCTGGCCGGGCTCCCCGTGGGGTGATGACCGCGCCGGGCCGATCGCGGTGTTCCCGGGCGAGACCGCCCCTGTGTTCGCGGTAAAGGCGTGGCGGCGGACGGTGGCAAGACCCCCCGGAGTGATTGGAAATGGGCTTGTCCGCACCCGTGGCCACCCGCCAAAATTCCTTTTCGGTCGGTGGTCCGTGACGGCAAGGATGCCATGCACACTCCCCGCTCCATCGTGATCGTCAAGCTCTCCGCGATCGGCGACGTGATCCACGGGATCCCGGTCGCCGTCGCGCTCAAGCGGGCCTTCCCCGCCGCGCGGATCGGCTGGGTGGTGGAGGGACGGGCGGCCGACGTCCTCGCCGGGCATGCCGCGATCGACCATCTCTTTCGGATGCCGCGTGGCTGGTCGCGTTCGGCGGCTGCCATCCTCCGGCTCCGCTCCGATCTGCGCGCCTTCCGGGCCGACGTCACCCTCGATCTCCAGGGCCTGCTCAAGAGCGGCCTGGCAGCCTGGCTCTCCGGCGCCCCACGGCGGATCGCCCACGCCCCACCGGAGTCGCGCGAACGTTCCTGGCTCCTCGCCACCGACTGCGTGCCCGCCACCGCCCCCCACGTGGTCGAACGGAACTGCGGCCTGCTGGCCGCACTCGGGCTCTCCGGGCCTCAGCCGCGTTTCGACATGCCTTCGTGGCCGGTGAGCCGGGCACGGATCGCGCAGTGGTTGGCCGAGGCCGGCCTCGTCAGTGCGCCGGCACTGATCAACCCCGGCGCCGGTTGGCCATCCAAGCTCTGGCCCGAGGAGCGCTTCGCCGCCGTGGCCCGGGGCCTTGCCCGGAACCATCGGCTCGCCACGGTCGTCGTCTGGGCCGGACAGGCGGAGCGGGCCGCCGCGGAACGGATCGTCGCCGCCGCCGACGGCTCCACCACCCTCGCTCCCCAGACGAGCCTGCAGGATCTCGGCGAGCTCTGCCGCCGGGCGCGGATCATGATCTCCAGCGACACCGGCCCACTCCATCTGGCGGCGGCCGTGGGCACACCCTGTGTCGGCCTCTTCGGCCCGGTCCCGGCCGGGCGGAACGGCCCCTACGGATCCGGGCATGCCGCCGTCGAACCCCCGCAGCACCTCCGCCCGGTGTGGGCCGATCGCAAGACCGACACCGCCTCGATGGCGGGCATCGAGGTGGCCCCGGTGCTCGCCGCGGCAGGGACGGTGCTCGCCCGGACGGCGGCGGCCTGACAGCCCGGCGGCACGGCTATACTGTCGGATCGGACGTCGCCCGGGAGGCCGACGTCACCCGGGAGGATTGCCATGCCACGGCCGCGAACCAATCCGTTCACGGTGCTCCTGGGCATCGTGGGCATCGCGTTCACGCTCACCGCCGCCAGCTACTGCGTGTCGGTGCTGCGCGGCGTGCGGCCGACCGCACTCGCATCCGCCCATCCCCTCGACACCCTGATGAGTGGCCACGGCACGGCGATCCTCGCGGTCGAACTGGTGCTGCTGGCGGTGAGCACGGCCGGCTCGATCGCGGTCGACAGCTGGATGGGGCGCCAGGCCCATCGTGCGGCGACCGCGGGCCGACCACGGACCGTGCCGGCCACGGGCACCGACGTGGCCGGGGCGGCCGGGCGGGACGAGCGCCCGTGAGCGCGGCCGCGGAGATCACGCGCCTCCGCGCGCTGATCCGGCACCACGACCGCTGCTACCACGTCGAGGCCCGGCCGGAGATCCCCGACCGCGACTACGACGCCCTGGTGGCGCGCTTGGCCGCGCTCGAGGCGGCGCATCCGGAGTGCATCACCCCCGACAGCCCCACCCAGCGGGTCGGGGGGGAACCGGTGGCGGAACTGGTGCCGGTGCAGCACCGCGTGCCGATGCTGTCGATCGACAACACCTACGACACCGCCGACCTGCTCGCCTGGGGACGGCGTGTGGAGAAGCTGCTCGCCGGTGACGGCGGCGCCGCGGAGACGGTGGCCTGGGTCCTCGAACTGAAGATCGACGGCGTCGCCGTCTCGCTCCGCTACGAGGCCGGCATGCTGGTCGGGGCCGCCACCCGCGGCAACGGCACCGTCGGCGACGACATCACCCACACCATCCGCACGCTCCCGGGGGTGCCGCTGCGGCTCGACCTGACGGCCCCCCCTGCCGCGATCGAGGTCCGCGGCGAGGTCTACATGGCCAACTCCGACCTCGTCATCCTCAACGAGATGCAGGCGGCGCGCGGTCAGCCTCCGTTCGCCAACACGCGCAATGTCACCGCCGGCAGTATCCGCCTCCTCGATCCGCAGGAGTGCGCCCGCCGTCCGCTGCGCTTCTTCTGCCATGGCGTCGGTGATGCCACCGGCCTCGGCGTCGACAGCCAGACCGGCCTGCTCCGCTGGGCGGTGGCGGCCGGTCTGCCCGTGGCGCCCTGCACAAGGGCGTTTTCCTCGCTCGAGTCCCTCGTCGAATACGGCACCGGCCTCATCGAGGAACTCCACGCGCTCGACTTCGAGGTCGACGGGTTCGTCGTCAAGGTCGATTCCTTCCCCCAGCAACGCCGCCTCGGGACCACCGCCAAGAGCCCGCGCTGGGCGATCGCCTGGAAGTTCGAGAAGTTCGAGGCGACGACGAAGCTGGCGGCGATCCGGGTCCAGGTCGGCCGCGGCGGCACCGTGACCCCGGTCGCCGATCTCGAGCCGGTGGAGCTCGCCGGCACGATCGTGCGCCGCGCGAGCCTCCACAACGCCGACGAGGTGGCCCGCAAAGACGTGCGTGTCGGTGACGTGCTGGTGGTGGAAAAGGCCGGGAAGGTGATCCCGCATGTCGTCCGCGTGGAGAAGCATCTGCGGCGCGGCGACCCCCCCGCCTGGCAGCCGCCCACCGCCTGCCCGGAGTGCGGCACCGCGCTGGTCCGCGATCCCGAGGGGGTTTTCATCCGCTGCCCGGACATCGATTGCCCGGCGCGGGTGCGGGAGCGGCTGCGGTTCTTCGCCTCGCGCGGCGCGATGGACATCGAGGGTCTGGGCGACAAGCTCGTCGAGCAGCTCGTCGCCACCGGGCTGGTGCGCGACTGCGCCGACCTCTACGGTCTCACCGTCGCCCAGCTCGAACCGCTCGAGCGCATGGGGAGCACGTCGGCCGGAAACCTCGTCCGCGCGATCTTGGCCAGCCGCGACCGCGGACTGGCGCGGCTGCTCAACGCCCTGGGGATCCGCCACGTCGGCCCGCGCGTGGCCTCCCTCCTCGCCATCCGGTTCGGTTCGATCGACGCGCTCGCGGTGGCGGGAGTCGACGACCTCGCCGCGGTCGAGGAGGTCGGTCCGGTGATCGCCGCGAGTGTCCATGAATGGATGACCGGTGCCCATGGGCGCCGCACCGTGGCCGCACTCCGCGAACGCGGCGTGAAGCTCGATCTCACCGAGGCCGACAGGCCGGTCACCGCCGGTCCCCTCCAGGGGAAGGCCCTGGTCGTCACCGGCACACTGACCTCGATGACGCGCCCGGAGGCGGAGAGGGCGATCGCCCGGGCAGGTGGCCGGGCGATCGCAAGCGTCTCGAAGAAGACCGACTACCTCGTCGCCGGCGCCGAGCCGGGGAGCAAGCTCGACAAGGCGCGGGCGCTCGGCGTCGCGATCCTCACCGAGGAGCAGTTCCGGGCACTGTTCGGGGCGTCACTCCCCCGCGGCGATGACCGCCCAGCCGCCGACGATGCGTGATCATCGCCCCCACCGGCCGCCTGACCGCGGCGCTCACTGCACCGCGGGAAACAGCGGCAGCGGCGTCTCGAGCCCGCTCGCGCCGGTGGCCGGGATGTGCTCCAAGCGCTCCCGACCGGTCCGTCCCGTGGCGGCTTCGTACCCGTTGACGACCACCAGCGACGGGTGGTCGAAGGGTGCACGCTCGAACCTCACCCGGGGGTCGGTCAGGCAGGCGAGGAAAAACCGCAGTGCTTTCCGCTCCGATTCCGTGAGGCCGAGTGGGACCATGGCGGGGTGCTTGTCGGGGTTCGTGTCGACCCGCTGCCAGAGCGTGCCGCCGTCGTCGTAGAACTCGATGACGGAATCGATGTCCAGCAATCGCCCGTTGTGCATGTAGGGAGCGGTGATCTCGACGTTGCGGAGGGTCGGAGTGCGGAACGCCCCCCAGAATGCCAACTCGTTGTCGTGGAGGAACGGCTTGCGGTAGCCGTACGGCTCCTCGTTGAACACGAGCCTCCGGCTGCGGGCGAGGAAGTGGGCGTCGCTGCGGCGCGTGCGCACGGCCAGGTCGTCGATCCCCGAGACTGGCGGAAACACGCTGCGGCTCCAGGAGATGTCGAACGGAAACTCCGGCACCGGTCCCGGATTGCACGCGGCTGCCGCCGCCATCGCCGGGGCCGCATCCGCGGCGGTCATCGGGAAGCGGTAGGCGGTTCCGCGGGCCCCGTTGGCCGCCTGCTGCCGCTCGACGAGCTCCTCCTCCGTGGCCGCATCGGCCGCGACGGTGCCCCGGGCAGCCGCCAGGGGTCGGCCCGGCGGGCAGGAGCGCATCGCCTCCCAGCCACCGATCCCCCGATCGAGACGCGGCGGCGACACCCCCAGCGCGTAGAAGCCGCTGTCGTAGAAGGCATAGGCTTCACCCGCCAGAGCGCCGGCGATCGGCAGCCGTGGACGGAGAAACGGCAGCGGGCCCGCGGCCCCCAAGGGGCGCTGTTCGGTCGGGATCAGCATCTTCTCGACGAGGACCGGCGTGGTGAGTTCTTCGGCGAGCGCCACGCGCTCGTCCTCGCTGAAGGCGATCCGTCCACCGGTGCTCGTCGCGGCACGCTTCTCGTAGGTCAGGAGGAGGTCGGCGATCGCATCGGCCGCGGCGTGGGACACCGCCACGGGCTGGCGTCCGAGCACGTCGCGCACGCCGCACCGCAGCACCGCGATGTCACCATGAGCCCGCGCCAACTGGTCCCACAGCGCTCCCTGCAACGACTCGCCGACCGCGGGGGAAATCCCGCCGCGCCGAGGAGGCGGGCCACCTCGGCGACCGTCGCGAGGCGGAAACGGTGGACATTGATCGCGATCGCGTCGGCCTGGGCGAAGGGCAGGAGCGTGTTGCCGATCGTCTTGGCGATCGGCGGTCCCGGTTCCACCGCGCCGTCGCGCTCGGCGATGGCGCTGAACAGGGGCCCCTCGTGGCACTCCACACAGCCGTGGGCGATGAACGTCCGGAAGCCCAACTGGAAGACCGCGGTGCCGGTCGACAGCTCAGGGGGCGGTGCGCCCCCTGCGGTCGTGGCCCGATCCATCATCACGGGCGCCAGAAGCCGACGGTAGTCATCCTGCCAGCGCTTTTCGACAGGTCCGCCGTCGCCGCGGAGCATGGCATCGAACGGCGAGGCGTTGGAGATCAGCGTCGACTGGTAGAGCATCAGGCTCAGTCCCCAGAAGAGCGGGAAATTGGCTTCGACCAGCGTGCCCATCGGGGCTTGCTCCGTGGCGCAGTCGCTATCGAGGACCAGCGGCACGTCGGCGTGGGAAGCCCCAGTGGGCGACTCGGCCCACCAGTCGCTGCGGAAAGCCTTCTTGATCAACTGCCGGTACGTGACCCGCCGCCCGTCGGGCCGGAACCACGCCTTGCGCGAGAGCACCGAGTCGGTCGGGCTCACCTCCTGATGCTCGAGCCAGGGGCGATCGAGGAGTTTGTCGGCCACGTCGGGGAACGTCCGCCCGAGATACGACATCTCGACGTCGTTGACGATCGGGCCGACCGACTGCGAGGCGAGGGCGGCGTGGGAGATCGCCACGCGCACCGGGACGACGCGACCGGCGCCATCACGGCGGTGGAGCACGGTCCGCGGATCGTGGTCACCGAAGATCGAGAAGCCGTTGAATGTCGACTCGGCACGCCCGTCGTGGAACAGCCGGTCGGCGAACACGGAGTTGACGATCGTCGGGCTGTTGCGGCCGGTGATCTGCCGGACCAATCGTCCCTCGGGCCGCTGCCCCTCGAGGAACATCATCCATTCCGGCAGGGTCGTGGCCCGCGCTGCCGCCAGGCCAGCGGGACCACAGGCTTCGCAGGAGGGGGTGCGCGGGTTGGAGAGCTCGGAGCGCCATTCCCGACGGCCGGGGGGAGCCGCGACGTTGAGCCCGTCGAACACGCGCGGCTCGACCCCCTGGGAGCCGACGACGAGGGATACGTCGCGCACGTCGGTGCGGACGTCCCCGTTGGGTATGAACGGGCGCTGGACGAATTCGCCGAGGTGTTCGCGCGGGTTGGCCGGATCGGCGGCCGCCGGATGGCCCGGATCGAGACGGTAGCGGTCCCAGGCGACGTAGGCGACGCGGCTCGTGTGCCGGTCGCGCGGGTCGGCACCGCTCCGGTAATGGCACGAGGCGCACGCCGTGCCCTGATAGACCACCTCGCCGTCGACGACGCGGCGCCCGAAATCGCTCCCCGCCTGCATATCCCAGAACAACGCCTTGCCGAGGGCCACCGCCGCCTCGGCATCGGCGACGAACTCGAGCAGATCGGGCCGCTTCACCACCAGCCGCAGGCGCTCGCTGCCATCGGGCTGCTTCTCCGGTATTCCGCCGAGGTAGGGATTCTCGAGCCGACGCGGATCCCAGTCGTCGATCACGTCCTGGATCCGGGCCAACAGGGCCATGTCCTCGTGCCCCACGAGGTGCACGGCGGCCTGCTCGGTCTCCACGGCCGCCGCCGCGGCGGCGAGCGCCGCGAACAAGGCGGTCATCAGGGCGACGCGACGGTCGGACGGGGCGGATCGCATGACGGAACCCATGGTGCGGATCGGAACAGGATGAATCGACGCGGCGGCTGGATCGTCAGCCGCGGATACCGTAGCGCTGCTCGAACGTGAAGCCGGCGACCCGGCGCACCGCCTCGACGAGCAACCCCTGCCGCAGGCTGGAGGGCAGGACCGCCCAGCGATCCTTGTCGGGATTGCCGAACAGCAGCACCGCGGCATGCCGGGTGGGATCGCGATCGACCGCGGGATCGAGGTCGTAGAGCCCGAGGCCCCGCCGCATCCGTTCGATCGCGGCCGGTGTGCCGGTGAGGAACTGCCAGTCGGGCAGGTTGGCGGCCCGTGTATCGGCGCCATAGGCACCGGCGTAGGCCCGGAGTTCCTCGGCCGTGTCGATCTCCGGCTCGAGGGTGAAGGAGATGATGTGGAGGCGGGGTCCGAACACCGGCCACAGCGCCGGGCGCAGATCGTGGAGTGTCTGGCTCGTGCCGGGGCAGGAGCCACGGCAGACGGTGAACATCGAATTGATGATCACCGCCCTGCCGGCGAGCAGGTCGGTGACCAGCCGCACGTCCTCGCCACGATGGTTCACCAGCGGGATGTCGGGAATCCGATCGACGAGGCGGCTGGTGGGAATCGCGTTGGATGCGGATACGGTCGGCATGGTGCGGATCTCTCCTGGACCGAAGGATAGCGCTGCGTCAGGGCCGCTCGGGCGGGCGCCGCGGGTCGATGAGAAACTCCCCCGCCTCGCGGACCGGCGTCGGCGGCACCGGGGGCTGCTCCCAGTCGAGTTCGCCGACGCGGCCGTCGGGACGGATGGCGCTACGACCGTCGAGGGTGAGGGCGTTGCCCTGCGTGCGGGCCGCCGGGGCGACGTTCGGATCGTGATCCGGGCCCGGGACGACCTCGAAATTGAACATCATCCGCATGTCTTCGTGTTCGAGGTTGTGGCAGTGGAACACGAACGGACCGGGCCAGGTGCGGAACCGCATCCGGATTCGGGCGACGGTGTTGGGGCCGAGGATGGTGGTGTCGTGGTTGGCGATCACCTCGGTCCTCGGGATCGACGCCGTCACGTCGACGGGATCGATCGGGGGCCGCACCGGCACCGCATCGATCGGCCCGATGATCTCGTCGGCGGCGAAGTCCTTCTCGTAGCGCACCAACTGGTGACTCTCCAGATGGATGTGGATCGGATGCCACCAACCACCGCCACCGTTGCGCAGCACCCACTCCTCGGCCGCCCCCTCGGTGCCGATCGGCGGGGCCGCATTGGCGATCGTCGGGTCGTAGAACCGCCCGTTGACCTGCCAGGCACCCTTCCCACGTTCGAAGACGAATTCCCGGACCGCGACGACATCCGCGTCGGGGATCCGTTCCCGCGGCTGCATGAGGATCGTGCCCGCCTGCACCGTGGCATCCGGGTGGGCCTGCTTGAACGCGGCCGGCTCCCGTTCGACCACGAACTTCACCAGGGCGATCGGCCGGTCGAGCTCGACGAGCGGTTTCCCCGGCACGTCGAACGGCAGCGGCAGCACCCGCGGATCGCCACCGTCGTCGAGCTTCCCCTTGGGGCCGCGGCCGTCGAATTGCGGCATCGTGTCGACGAGATAGAAGACCTGCGGCCCCGCCTCGACGGGCAGATCGCCGACGAGGGCACCGAAATCGACGATCAGGTCGGCGCGGTTCGCCATCGCCAGCACGACACTCGTCCGCGGCAGTGCCTCCGACCACATCCAGCTGTCCTTGCCGATCTGGAGGAAGGGTTTGGCCCGCGCTGCCAACTCGTCGGCGCCGAGGCCGACCTGCTGGGAGCGGATGAAATCGGCTTCGGCGAGGATCCGCAGGCGGTAGATCCGGGCATTGGCACCATCGAGGAGCCGGAGCCGGTATTTCCTGTCCCCGACCGTCTTGAAGGGCCAGGCCACCCCATTGGCGAAGAACGTGTCGCCGAGGTAGCCGTTGTGGCCGTCGCTGTCGTAGACGATCTGCCCGGTGGTCCGGTCGATCACCTTGTCCTGGAGGACGATCGGGATGTCGAACGGGTTGAAGAACGGTTCCTTCCCGGGCTCGCGCAGGTAGTAGCCGGGCATCGCTGGATCCTCCACCCCCGCGGCAAGGCCATCCTGATCGGGATCGGTGACCGAGGCCTCGCCCCAACTGGGCAGTACGTGGGTGCGGAGCAGATGCAATTCCCAGTCGGCGAACATCTGCATCACTCCGGCCATCCCCTTCGAGACGTTGAACCCGGTGATGTCCATGGCGTGGTCGTGGTACCAGATCGTGGACTGCGCCTCGGTGAGCGCCGGCAGGTAGTTGCCCTGGGGACTGCCGGCGTCTTCGTGATCAAGGGGGAGGATATTCGGCCAGAAGTAGTCGCGTTGTTTTCCGGGAAGCACGTAGAAGGTGGGAAAGCCGTCGGCATGTGCCGGGTTGTGCCCGCCGTGGAAATGGATCGACGCCTCGGTGTCGAGGCGGTTGTCGAAGCGGACGACCACCGGCTGGCCGATGCGGAACTTCATCAGCGGGCCGGGCATGGTGCCGCCATAGGTGAACACGCGGGCGGGAAAGGCCGCGTCGGGCCGCATCGTTTTCAGTGTCTCGACGATCGGGATCCGATAGCACTTGATGGGAAACGCATTCCAGTTCGGCATGCTTCCCCGTTGTGACCAGGCGATCGACGTGGGCGTGATGGTGAACAGCTCGGGAATGTCGGCTAGCGCGGGAATCCGGCGGAAGCACTCCTTCCGCTGCTCCCAGGCGGCTGCCCCCGTGATCGCCGGATCACATCCGTAGGCGACCCAGGCGGTGGGATTCTCGGCCCACTCGCGGGCGATGCCGTGGTAGGCCTCGCCGAGAGGCACGGGATCCTCGGGCAGGAAGACAGGTTGGCGGTCCACCGCGGCGAAGTCGCCCATCGCCCGGGGGCGCAGCGTGCGTGGCACCACCAACTCCTGGGTGAAGGCCCAGGGGGGGAGCCGCGCCTGGTTTGCCTTGTCGAACGTGGCGGTGGCGCCGGCGAACGGATCGGCGGCCGCCGCCTCCGGGGTCGGCGCGGTCAGGGCACAGGTCGCCGCACCGGTGGCGGCCGACTTGAGGAGGTCTCGGCGGGAAGGGATCAGGAACTCCTGGTGTGAATCACGACGACACCCCGGCAGCTTCAACCCGGCTGGCGATTCCGATCGGGCGGCGCGACCGCTGCCGCCACGGCGAGCACCCCCATCGCGGCCCCCCACCAGGGCTCCCCTGCCAGCAGCCCGACGACTGGCCACGCACACACTCCCAACCACCCGGCCGAGCGCCGCAGGCCGGGGATGCACAGTCCGGTCACGAACAGCGCCTCAAAGAGCGTGATCGCGTGCGCGATACCGTTCATCAGGTATTCCGATCGGCGGTACAGCGACTGCAACTGCAATGCGACTTCTTCCCGTCCCGCAAGCCACCACGCAGCCGACCCATCCCACCATGCGTCCCCCTTCGACTGGGCAAGCAGCGCGGCGAGGGTGATCACGATCCCATGGAGCAGGAGGAGCGAGAGGGCGATCTGATTGCGAAGGTGCGGGGGGGGTGCCGGTCGGCCGGCTCGCGCTGGCAGCCAACGGTCGACCGAGAGGTCGTCACCCGACCTACCCACCACCAGGCACCAGAGTAGCACGGCGATGCAGTCGTCGGCGGGGCCAGCGAGCATCGGCGCCCGGTTGAGCAGCCCTGCGAATCCGACCGCGGCCAGCGGTGCCACCAGCGGGGTGGCGAATCCGACAGTCAGCGAAACGAGGACGAGACCGAGAGCGAGGTGGAATCCCCGGACGGTGGCCGGCGCGGTCAGCGCATCGAGGGCCGAGACCGCCCACGGCGACCTCCACGCGCGGACGGCCCCGATCGGCATGAGCCCTTCCGGCCCGAACCAGGTGAGCAGGTCCGCCGACCAACTCCACCACAGCGCCAGTGCCACCACACCGGTGAGGATCCTGACGATCGCCAGCGGCCGGGCCGGCGCCGGCTCGAACCAGAGGCGCGTCCAGGCCGCTGCCATGGTGTCGGCTGTGGAATGCTGCGGGTGGGTGGTCATTTCAAGCCACGGGTGGGTCAGGACGGCGGTGGATCGGCGGCGGGTCCGACCGGCCCCGACGGCGTTCCGGGTCGAGGCGGCCCCCGATCGATGGAATCAGATCCGGGCAGCAGGGGCGCCAGCTCCTCGGCCGGTGTGTCGCGGATCAATTGCACCCGGCCGGCGACGCGCCGGAGCCGACAGGCGAACGCCTCGTCGCGCACCGGTCCGGTGCCGGTGGCGAGGCGATCGGGAGGGAGCATGCGGACGACGCGTAGCGACACGTCGTCACTCCCGACGAGGGAGAACAGCCCGGTCGCCAACCCCTCCGGCAGCACCCCCTCCTGATCGGGATCGGCTTCTCCCCGCGCGACCGCCCGGGCCAACCGGCGCCAGCGCGCGGCGCGCTCTCCGCCGACGCCGAGATCGGGCAGCCGGCGTGGTGCCCCTGACGCTCCCCACGGCCGCACCTCGAAGAGATGCTCGGCGTCGTCGGGGATTCCGTAGGTGAGGCGGTAGTCGAACCCCAGATCGAGCCAGGCCGGCACCATCCATGGCGAGAACAACCGGTCGTGGACCGTCCGTACGAGGGCGGACGAGCCACTGCCGGAGTTGGCAGCCACGGAAAGCACCAGCCCCATGAGGTAGAACGAAACCGCCATCGTGACGGCGCCGCGGCAAGAACCCGTCGCGGCGGTAGCAGGCTGACCCGTCGAGTCGCCTCCGACACCTCCCCCAGGAGTCGTCCGGCGTTCGACCCCAGGGCGTTCCCGACGCATCGCTCGTGCTCGCCTTTCACCATCGCCCGGGAACTCGGCCCGAACCCGCTGCGGGCGGACCACAGGGGGTAACATTGGTCTCGCGTTGACAGTCGTGCAAGCGGGGGATAGCTTCGTTTTTCGGGTTTCGGACCCATGTTCCGCCGCGACATGGTCGCAGGGCGCCGTTATGATAGGGGGAGGAATGCAGGGCGAGGCGAACGGTGGCCGCGGACAATAGTCGGTGAGGTGCGCGGGAACCACTGAACGACGCCAGGAACCAACGAGACCGAACATCATCGGGGGATTAGCTCAATTGGGAGAGCGTCTGGCTGGCAGCCAGAAGGTCAGGGGTTCGAATCCCCGATCCTCCACTTGAATCCCGCAACTCCCGGTTCGTTGAATGTCCCATTCCGCGGCGCGTCGAATCTCCCCCAGGGCGGTGGACTCGAGGGTCGGCGGCACTGGGTTCCCTCCATTTCACGGGCTCGTGTGAGTTCCATGCCCGTGCCCGCGGCAGCCGCAGGTCAGGCCCCGTGTGATCCGACCGAAAGGCCAGGTGCGATTGCCTGGATCGACGGCGCCTACCTGCCGCAATGCGAGTTCGCGATTCCCGCGGGTGATGCCGGGTTCGTGCTCGGGGCTGCCGTCACCGAACAGCTCCGGACCTTCGCCGGGGGACTGTTCCTTCCGGATCTCCACCGTCAGCGCTTCGTCGCCTCGCTGGCCGCCGCCGGCATCGAACCTGGGCCGTCCGCCGAGGAGATTCTCGCGGCCGCAGCGGCGGTCGCCCGGCACAACCATTCTCTCCTCCCAGCCGGTGGCGACCTGGGAGTCGTGATGTTCGCGACCCCGGGGGACCTCCCCGCCCAGTTCGCCGGCCGCCCCGGCCGACCACGCGTGGCGGCACATTCCTTCCCCCTCGCCTTTCCCCTCTGGGCACATGCGTACCGTCGCGGGATGTCGCTGCGCACGGTGCCAGTCACCCAGGTGCCGGAAGGCTGCTGGCCGATCCACCTCAAATGCCGCAGCCGCATGCATTACCACCTCGCCGATCGGGCGGCGGCGGCAGCCGAGCCGGGAGCGCGGGCGATTCTCTGCCACGCCGACGGGCGCGTGAGCGAGACCAGCACCGCGAATCTGGCGATCGTCCGCGGGAACGCGATCCTCACCCCACCGCCGACCGACGCGCTCCCCGGCATCAGCCTCGCGCACCTCCGCCTCCTGGCGCGCCGGCTGGGGATCGCCTGGCACGAACAGAGCCTGACCATTGGCGATCTCGGCCGCGCCGATGAACTGCTCCTCACCAGCACCCCTTCGTGCCTACTTCCGGCGACACGGCTCGACGGGAACCCGATCGGTGACGGCGTGCCTGGCGAGATCTTCGCCCGGCTGATCAGCGCCTGGACCGACGACGTCGGTCTCGACATCATCGCCCAGGCGGAGCGGGGTGCCGTGGCGAGCCGGTCGACCCCCTGCGCCTGATCGAGCGCGACAGCCATGCCCCACGAGCCCGCCAACCCCGCCCCTCCGCCAGCCGATCACGGCGGTGGCGCACATGGCCCGATCCGCTGGCGCGTCGTCCACGCGACGAGCTACTCGTATTCCGAACCGGTGCCCGTCTGCCACAACGAGGTACACCTCACGCCGCGTGACACACCGTGGCAGCGGGTCGTGTCGCATCATCTCGGCATCGCACCGGTCCCGGCGACGGTGGCACACCACACCGACGTGTTCGGCAATCACGTCGGGTTTCTCGCCCTCGAGGAGCCCCACTCGCATCTGGTGATCACCGCCACCAGCGAGGTCGACATGCTCCCGTCGGCCCCGTCCTGCAGCGATGACCGGCCCTGGGATCAGACGGCCGGCGCGGTCTCGCGGTGCACGGCAGCGGAGCGACTCTGGCTCCGGCAGTTCCGCCTCGAGTCGCCACTGGTGCGTTGGGCGCCCCCGCTGGCCGCATGGGCCGCCCAGTCGTTTCCCTCAGGCCGCCCCTCGCTCGACGCCATCCTCGACCTGACCGGGCGGATCCACCGCGAGTTCACCTACGACCCGACCGCCACGACGATCAGCACCCCGGTCGAAGAGGTGTATTCACTGCGGCGCGGCGTGTGCCAGGATTTCGCCCACCTTCAGATCGCCTGCCTCCGCTCGCTCGGGATCCCGGCACGCTACGTCAGCGGCTACATCGCCAGCTCCCGCCAGACCGCCGATGGCACCGCCACGGGGCCACTCGTGGGGGCCGACGCCTCCCACGCCTGGCTTTCCTGCTGGGGAGGGGACCGGGGCTGGGTGGATGTCGATCCCACCAACGACTGTCTCGTCGGCGAACAGCACGTGACGGTGGCCTGGGGCCGCGACTACGCCGACGTCTGCCCGATCAAAGGCGTGTACGTCGGCGGGGGGCAGCATCAGATGGATGTCGCGGTCGATGTGCGGCGGGTCTGAGCTCGGGAGTTCCCCATGCCGCGCGCGACCCGCCTGCTCGTGGTGACGGTGCTCGCCGCCGTCGCCGTGCCGCTGGTGCCCCTGGCGTTGTTCGGCATGCGGCTCGATGCGTGGGTGGCCGCTTGGCTCGCCACCGAGCCGCCGGCGCCGATGCTGGCAGCCGCCGAGGTCGGCGTCCTTGCCGCCGACATCCTGCTGCCCGTGCCATCGAGCCTGGTGGCGACGTTCGGTGGAGCGGTGCTCGGCATTCCCCTCGGCACCCTCTGCGCATGGCTGGGGATGACCATCGGCAGCCTCGCCGGTTGGGCGCTGGGGCGTTTCGCCGGTGCGGCAGCCGTCGGGCGGCTGCCGGCCGACGAACGGACCGCCATCGAGTCATGGCAGGCGCGGCTCGGCCCGCTGGCCGTGCTCCTCACCCGGCCGTTGCCCTTGGCAGCGGAGGCCGCGGCGCTCCTGGCAGGCGCGACCGGGATGGGGGTGGGCAGTTTCCTCGCGGCGGCCGCCACGGGCAATCTCGCGGTGGCGCTCGTCTGGTCGGTCACCGGCGCCCTGGGACGGCAGTTCGACGGGATGGCCGCGGCCGCCATCTGGTCGCTCCTCGCACCGACCGCCGCGGCATGGTGGCTGCTCCGCCGACGGCCGGGGACGGATTCAGCCTGACGACAAGCTGGCGACGAGCCGGTCGAAGACCGCCTCGAAGCAGCGCCGGATCGCGGTGGTCAGCCCCTCCACCTCGGCTAGCAGCGCCGCGGCATCGGGGGCGGCAAGCAGGTGGGCCAGCCGCCGCTGCTCCGCCGGCGCCGCGGGGAAGTCGTGCCGGGCGGCGGCGTCGAGGAGCCGCAGCCGACCCTCGATCAGCCTGAGCCGCCGGTACGCCGCCTGGAGGAAGGTGAACTCGTCGTCGGGGAGATGCCCGGCTGCGTGGAGGGCGACCAGCCCGGTCAGTGTCTGCGGGGTCCGCAGGGTCGCGTCGCTGCCCCCGTGCACCAACTGGAGCACCTGGACGATCGACTCGATGTCCACCACGCCGCCCGGACCACGCTTGAGATTGGTCGCGCGGGCACCGGCTTCGAGGCGATGGCGTGCCTCGCGCAGGGCAGTGACGTCGGCGTGTGTCCAGCGATGGCCGTAACTGCCCTCCGCGACGATCTGTACCGCACGCGCCGCCCCCTCGGGACCGCCGACCACCGCGCGCGCCTTGAGCAGCGCCTGCCGCTCCGTGACGGAGGCGGGCCCGTCGGGGGCGAAATACCGGCCGAGCTCGTCGAGCGAGATCGCCGCCGCGCCGCTCCGGCCGGCCGGCCGGAGCCGGGAATCCATCTCGTAGAGCCGGCCATGGGGCGTGGAGCGGTTGAACAGCCTCGTGGTGCGCTGCGCCAGTTCCCCGAAGAAGTGAGCATTGGTGGTGCACTCCACCGAACGGCGGGCCCGACGACCGTGGAAGGTCTGGCCGTCGTGGTCGTAGAGGAACATCACGTCGACGTCGCTGGCGTAGTTCATCTCGCCACCACCGAACTTGCCCATCGCGAGCACCACCGCTCCCGCCCGGTGCCCGGCGGGATCGGCGGCCATCGGCTCGCCGAGTCGCTCCACGAGCCGGGCCTCCTCGCGGGCCATGACCACCGGGAGGATCGCCGCCGGGATCGCCGACAGTGATGCCGTGACCGCGGTGATGTCGCCACGGCCGAGGATGTCACGGACGCCGATCTGCAGTTGTTTCGACGCCTTGAAGGCGTGGAGGATCGGTTCGGGATCGACGGCCCCGCGGCAGAGTTCCGCCAATTCGGCGTCGAGGGCGGCCGGGCTGGGCAGATCCTGGACCATGAGACCGTCGAGCAGCTCGTCGATCATGCCGGGATTGCCCACGAGCAGTCCCGCGAGAAACGGACTCGAGGCACAGAGTCGGACCGTCAGGTCGAGCGACGGCGGGTGGAAGCTGAACAGTTCCCACAAAACACCCTTGCCGCCGAGCGACTCGGCCACGGCACCGAGCGTGGCCAGCGTCGTGTCGGGGTCGGGAGTGGCGGCGATCGACGCGAGGAGGCGGGGGGCGATCGACGCGAGGAAATGGCGACAGCGGCGGCTCGAGAGGAACGGCACCCGCTCCTCCGCCAGGGCGCGGAGCGTCTGCCAGGCGGCGGGCACGTCACCGAAGGCGTGGCCGGCGAGAATGCGCTGCACCGACTCGTCCGCCGGGGACGGATCGAGCAGCAAGTCGACCTCCGGCTCGGGCGGCCGGTCATCGGGGAAGGCATCGTGGAGGAGGTGGTCGACGATGCGGCGGTTGAGCGACATCGCCTCGGCCAAGTCGCTCGTCAGGCGCTCGGCTCCGGCCGGCCCCGCGCCGAAGCCGAGGCGCACCGCCAGCCGAGCGCGATCCTGCTCGCCGGCGGGCAGGCTGTGTGTCTGCCGGTCATGGAGGATCTGGAGACGGTGCTCCACGGTCCGGAGCAACGAATAGGTCCGTTCGAGCACCTCACGCTCCTGATCGGTGAGCACGCCGGACTCCGCGAGCCGGCGGATCGCCTCGAGCGTGCTGCCGGTGCGGAGGCGGGGGGTATCGCCGCCGTTGAGCAACTGGAGGAACTGGACCGTGAACTCGACGTCGCGGATCCCCCCGCGCCCCTGCTTGACGTCTTCGGCCCCGGCCCCCTCCCGCGCCGCACGCCGCTCGATCCGTCGCTTCAGGGCCTGGATGCCGCTGATGTCGGCACGGGTCAGCCAGCGGCTGTAGATCCATGGTTCGAGTTCGGCGAGCAGGCGTTTGCCGAGCGCCATGTCACCGGCCACGCAGCGTGCCTTCACCCAGGCCTGTCGTTCCCACGTGCGGCCCTGCCGATCGACGTACTGGAGGACCTCTTCGCGCGCCATCGACAACGGCCCCGAGCCCCCGTGGGGCCGGAGCCGCAGGTCGACCCGGTAGCCGATGCCGGCATCGCTCGACTCGGCCAGCATCCGCACCAGGTCCTGGGCGACGCGGGCGAAGAACTCCTGGTTCGTGCAGGGCCGTTCCCCGTCGACCTTCCCGTCGCTGGAATGGACCAGCACGAGATCGATATCGCTGGAGTAATTGAGCTCGCCACCGCCGAGTTTGCCCAGGGCGATCACGGCGAGCGTGGCGCGCTCACCGGTCGGCCCACGGGGCACGCCACGGAGCGTTTCCTGCCGCTCGAGTGTCTGGGCAAGCGCGGCGGCGACGATCGTGTCGGCCACGAGGGACAGCTGCGCCACCACCGTCTCCAGCCGCTGCCCGCCAACGATGTCACCGTAGGCGATGCGGAGCAACTCACGCCGACGGAAACGCCGCAGCCCACGGATCGCCAGCTCCTGATCGATCCCCGGAGTGAGCTCCGCATCGAGCGCGGCGACGAGCAGATCACGGCCCACGGGTCGGCCACCGCCGACCCGGACCTCCTCCCACGACTCCGGATCGGCGATCACGATCTCGGCGAGATGGGGACTGGCGGAGAAGATCGCCAGCAGGATGCCGAGCGCCCGGGGATCGCGCTGGAAGAGGGCGGCCGTCGCCAACGGGCTGCGGACGGCGATGAAGAATCGCTCCACTGCGACGAGCACCCGCTCCGGATCGCTCGTCTGCGGCAACTGTGCCGCCAGGGCAGCGAGCAACGCGGCCAGAAGGTCGTCGGGGAGGCCGAGATCGGCCAGTTCGCCGAGATGCCTCCGCGCCGTGGTCGGATCGGCCAACCCGGCCGCCAATCCCCATGCCGCGGCCCGATCCGGCTCGGCGAGCAGCCGCCGCAGATCGTGAACGGTCACCTCGACCGCGGCAGCCGAGGCAGCGGATGCGGGCGATTTCGCCACCGGGTCATTCCCCCCGGCCAAGCGATCCCGCCGTGGGCAGCCGGATCGCGTGGAGCTGCTGCGGTCTGTCACCCCCGGATGGCGAGGCGGGATCCCCGGCGGCGGCTGCCGGCTCGGCCACCAGACCGCCGAGCGACCACGGGCCGGCCGTAACGATGTCGATATCCACCAGTCGGCCCACCATACGGAGAGGGGCATCGAAGACCACGATCCGGTCGCAGCGCGTGCGTCCGGTGAGCTGGGCGCTGCCGTCGGCCGACGGCGGCGCGCCGGCGGCTTCCCGCTTCTCGTCACGGACCGACAACCCCTCGACGAGCACCTGCTGCCGGGTGCCGACGAATGGTTGGTTGCCCGCCCGGCTGACCTCCGTCTGGGCGTCGAGGAGGACACGGTGGCGTTCCTTCTTCACCCCCTCCGGCACGTCGTCGGGCTGACGTTGAAACGCCTTCGTGCCAGGTCGCGGACTGTATTTGAAGATGAAGCTGTTCTTGAAACCCGACTCACGGACGAGGTCGAGCGTGGTCTGGAACTCGGCGTCGGTCTCGCCGCAGAAGCCGACGATGAAATCGCTCGTCACCGCCGCATGCGGCAGCGCGGCGCGGACCATCGCGAACATCTCGCGGTATTCGCCGATCGTGTACCCACGCCGCATCCGGGCCAGCACCGCATCCGACCCGTGCTGCGCCGGCACGTGGAGGTAGGGACAGACCTTGGGAAGATCACGGACGGCGGCGACGAGATCGGCGGTCATGTCGCGCGGGTAGTTGGTCACGAAGCGGATGCGGTCGAGACCGTCGACGGCATCGAGTCGACCGAGGAGGTCGGCGAGGCGGCTCGTGCGGCCGCCGTCGGACCACGCATAGCTGTTGACGGTCTGGCCGATGAGCGTGATCTCCCGGCAGCCCTCGGCGACCAGCCGCCGGGCCTCGGCGAGGATGGTGTCGGGCGCTCGGGCCTGCTCCGGCCCGCGGACGTGCGGCACCACGCAGAAGCTGCAGAACTTGTCGCAGCCGGTCTGGGTGCGGAGGAAGGCCTGGAAGGGATTCGGCCTCATCGTCGGATCACGGTCGGGATCGTAGCTCTCGAAGCTCCGCGCGATCTCCGCCCGGCTGCCGGCGGTGCGCCCCAGGGCCACTTCGACCTGCGGTCCGCCCCCGGAACGGATCGCCTCCACCAACAGTGGCACACGATGGAGCTGGCCGGGGCCGACGACGAGATCGACCCACGGCGCCCGCGAGCGCACGAGCGCCTGGTCCTTCTGCGCCATGCAGCCGAGAACACCGACCACGAGCCCCGGACGCCGCTCCTTCTCCAGACGGATCCGGCCGAGCGCCGAGTAGACCTTGTCTTCGGCATGCTGCCGGACACTGCAGGTGTTGTAGAACACCGCGTCGGCCTCGGCCGTGGTGCCGGCGAGATCCCACCCCTGGCGACGCAGGGCCGCAACCACGAGCTCGCTGTCGAGCACGTTCATCTGGCAGCCGACGGTTTCGATCCAGAGGCGGGGCATGGAGCGATTTTATCAGGCTCCGGGTGAAGGACGGTGAAAAACGATCCCGCCACAAAGCAGCGGGGATCTCACCCCAGCCGTGTCCCCGACCCGAGGAGATGGCCACGGAGAAAATCGGCGGCCGACATGCCCCGGCGACCCTCGGGCACGAGGCGGAGAATCTCCAGGGCTGTGCCACCTCCGCAGGCGACGAGCAGTCGCCCCCCATTTCCCGGCAGCACAGTACCGGGCAGCACAGTACCGGGCAGCTGCGGTTCGCCCAGCGCCGGGGCGACGACGGCATCGTCGATCACCAGCCGCAGCGGAGGCTGCCCCTCGCGCCGCCACCAGGTGGTCGCTCTCGGCCATGGCTCGACCGCCCGGCGGAGCCGCTCGATCGCCTCGGCCGGGGCTGACCAATCGATCACGCCATCGGCCTTCGTGAGCCGCGGGGCGCGAGTGGCCAGGGCACCATCCTGGGGCGCGCCCACCGCGGCGGGGTCGGCTCCCGCCGCGACGGCGGCGTGGAGCAGGTCGATCGCCTCGAGCACGAGGGGCGCCCCCAGGGTCGCGAGCCGCCCCTCCAACTCGGCTGCCGTTTCCCGCGGTCCGATGGGTGCCTCGGCCACCGCGAGCAGGTGCCCGGCATCGAGCGCCGCCGTCATCGCGATCACGCTCACCCCGGTGCAGGTGTCACCGGCGCGGATTGCCCACTGGACGGGCGCCGCCCCGCGGTGGCGGGGCAAAAGCGACCCATGGAGATTGATCCCCCCGAGAGGTGCGATCCCGAGGATCGCGGCCGGGAGGATCTGCCCGTAGTCGCAAACCACCAGCAGGTCGGGGCGCAGCGTCTCGAGCGCCGCGGCAACGACCGGATCCGCGACCTTTTCCGGCTCGAGGATCGGGAGTCCGGCTTCCAGCGCCGCAGCACGCACCGGATTGGGTGGTGGACGGCGTCCGGCGGCGGTCCGATCGGGGCGGGTGACCACCGCCACGACGACGTGCCGCGACCCGAGGAGGGCACGCAGCATCGGCACCGCGAACGGACCGGTGCCCATCACCACGACGCGGAGAGCACCGTCCGCCGCGGCCGGGCTCATCGGGCCGCCGATCCGGCAACAGGACCGCACCGCGCCGCCTCGAGCCGGTCGAGCCGGTCGAGCAAGGCGGCGGTCGGAGGCAGTTCGCCCCGCGCCTGCCGACCCGCGAACACCTCGCGGAACGATTCGAGCAACCGACGGGCCTCGAGCGCCGCAGCATCGGGTAGGCGATCGGTGAACAGGCGCCCCTCGAGGTGGTCGAACTCGTGCTGGACCACCCGGGCCAGCAGCCCGTCGAGGTCCATGCGGATCGGCTCCCCGTCCAGCGACCAGGCCTCGACGAGCACGCGTTCGGGCCGCCGCACGTCCATCCGCACACCGGGGAGGCTCAGGCAGCCCTCCTCCTGAACCGCCACACCCCGTGGCCGGGAGAGCACCGGGTTGATGAACACCAGCTCGTCACCGGCGTCGGGGCGCCCCTCGACGTTGACGATGAACAGACGGTAGGGGAGGGCCACCTGGTTGGCCGCCAAGCCGACGCCGCCGGAGGCGTACATGATCTCGAACATCTCCCCGATGGCGTCGCAGAGGTCGTCGTCGATCTGCACCAGCGCCCGCGACCGCCGGGCGAGCGCCGGGTGGGGGAACTCGACCAACTCGAGGCGGCCGATGGAGTTGCCACCTTCCGCGGGGCCTCCTGCCGAGGCGCCACCGTCCGCGGTGACGCTGCCTGGGGGGTGGGGATCGGTGGGCATGGGCGGGTGTCCGGGGACGGAAGAGCTCCTCCATCATAACCCGCTTGGAACATGCCGCCGGCTCCGGCGTAGACTTCCAATCCCAGCTGCCCGTGTGCCATGCAGAACTCCCCCTCACCCGCCGCTCGATCCGCCGCTTGGTGGGAACCGGTGGTCCTCGTCGCCACCTGCGGCGGCATCGGCCGGGCGTCCGTCGCGCCCGGCACCTGGGGGGCACTGGCGGGGGTCGTGGTCGCGGCAGCCCTCGCGCGTGCCCGACTCGACCCGATCGTCGAGGGCGCGCTTTTGGTCGCGGTGAATCTGGCCGCGATTCCGCTCTGCACCGCGGCCGCACGACGGCTGGGGAGCGGCTCTGATCCGGGGGCCATCGTGCTCGACGAGTGCGCCAGCCTGCCACTGGGCCTGCTGGTGGTGCCCGCGGCGGCGCGCGGACCGGTGCTGCTGGCAACTGCCTTTCTGCTCCACCGGTTCTTCGACATCCTCAAGCCGTTCCCCTGCCGCCAGCTCGAACGGCTTCCAGCCGGACTGGGCGTCATGGCGGACGACTGGGCGGCCGCGGGCTGGATGGCCCTGGTGATCGGGCTCGTGCGGTGGTGGGGTTGGCTGTGAGCAGCGGGCCCGCGCGAGGTGGACCGATGCGCCTCCTCCTCATCGACCACGGCTCATGTGATCCCCCCGCCACGCGTGTCCACCTCCATCGGCGTGCACTCGAAGTCGCCGGGGTGGTGGCGGCGGCATGCGGGCCGACATCCGTGCCCCCCCTGGCGATGGCCACGCCCGGTCTCCACGGCATCCACCTGCACGACATCGCCGCCGCCAACCACGGGTTCCTCGACGCCGTCCGCGATGGTGGCGCCGCCCCGTTGCTGGCCGCCACCGCCACGCTGCCGCTGCGGCTCCTGGGGCTGGTCCGGGAAACGGCCCGACAGGCGCTCGCCGAGGCTGTCGATGCCATCTGCCCCGATGCGATTCTCGTGCTGCACGCCGGCCTCCTCGCCGACCTGGCGATCGAGACCGGAGTCCCCGTGGCGCTCCATGTCGCGGTCGGCGACCTCGCCGCAGCGGGGGTGGGGACGCGTGTGGCCGATCTGGTCAGCGCGGCGGTCGCCAGCGCCGAATGGCTCGGTGCCGACTCGGCCGAGGCCCGGCTCGAGATCGAGTCATGCTGCCGCGGGAGCGACCTCCAGGCGGCGCTGGCCACCGCCCCCCGCAGGGTCGAGACCACCGCGCTCCTCCGCGCCGACGAACTCATCGCGGCCTGCCGGGCGGCGGTCGCGGTGCGTGACGGACGCGGAGGCTGAGGCGACACCGCGCCGGCCCCCTTCAGCCCCCCTGCCGCGTGAGCCGGAAGGCCCCACGATCCTTCCGCGACGAGTAGCAGGCGTCGAACCGGCAGGCGTCGGCGCTCGCGCGGTAGGTGAACGTGCCGAACAGGCGGCCGAGGAAGGAGTCCCCGGCGAGGATCACGCTCTCCCCACGGTCCTCGACGACGGCGAGCACCACCGTGTAGCGGAACGGCAGGATCCGGCAGAAGCGGCCACGGAACTCGACGCTGTACCGCCCCGGGCCGCACGGGGTGAAGCTGGCGCGGAGCGGACCGGAATGGCCCGTCGACGTGCTGCTCCACTCGCCCGCCCAATCACCCGCGAGATCGACCGCCCGCGCGGGCCAGGCGACCAACGCCACGGCGACGACGAGCATGGCGACCACCACGCGGGGCGTGGGAACCGGTCCGGACCTGAGCGACGGGAAGGAAACCATGGCGGCGCGACTCCCAGGGGACGGGGGACCAGACACGGTGGCTCCCACGGCGAGTGTGATTCGCTTCCGCCGGGATGCAACCTCGGGGCCGGGTTCACCGACGCCCGGTCACTCCTCGGCCTCGATCGACGCCTTCATCGAGCCCTTCGAGCGTGCCAGCAGCCGGTCGGCCCCGAAGGCGTGGATCTGGTCGCGCTTCAACTCCGCATGCTCGCGGGTCGTCGTCAGCACGATCACGCGCCCCTGGGTGTCGACCTCCTTGGCGAGGCGGAATCCGCGCTCCGGCGGATGGCCGAACAGCGACTGGAGCATGGCGACCACGTACTGATAGGTGTGGTCGTCGTCGTTCCAGAGCACGACGTGGTAGCGGGGTTGCCGCTTCGGCTTCCCACGGCGGTCGGCCTCCGGTGCGGCCGGTGCGGGGCTGTCTTCCACCGCCGTTTCGGCGGCACTGGCAGCGGCGGGCATCGGTCTGGCAGACTCCCGGACCTGCGGATTTCCTCCGCCCAGTTATACCGACCGCCGGGCCGACCTGCCCGCTGGCTCCCCGGAGAATCGCCCCGTGCTCGACCGCCGCTTCGTCGCCGACAACGTCGACCTCGTCGCCGCCAACTGCCGCGACCGCGGCTCGGCCGCCGACGTGCCCCGGTTCGCCGAACTCGACCGCCTGCGGCGGCAGCTCCAGGCCGACGTCGATCGCCTCAACCAGGAAGCGGGGCAGGTGAGCCGCTCGATCGGCAAGGCGGCCGATGCGGCTGCACGCGACCACCTCAAGGCCGAGGGGCGGCGGCTGCGGGAGGAGGTGGGGGCGATCGAGACCAGGCTCGCCGCGATCACGGCGGAGGGTGACGAAATCCTCCGCGCCATCCCCAACCTGACGCACCCTGCGGCGCCCCGCGGCGCCGAGGATGCCGCGGTGGAGATTCGGCGCGGCCGGACACCGATCAACAGCTTCGGTTTTCCCCCCCTCGACCACGTCGAACTCGGGGGCCGGCTCGGGCTCTTCGACTTCGATGCCGGGGCGAAGGTGGCGGGACACGGGTTTTACTTCCTCACCGGGCCCGGCGTGTTCCTCGAACTCGCGCTCCAGAAGTACGCGCTCGATCTGCTGGTGGGCGCGGGTTTCACGCCGATGACCACCCCGGATCTGGCCCGCGACTCGATCCTCGAGGGCACCGGCTTCATGCCCCGTGGTCCCGAGACGCAGATCTACTCGATCACCGGGTCAGACCTCTCGCTGGTGGCGACCGCGGAGATCACTCTCGGCGGCGCGATGCACGAGCGGATCTTCGAGGCGGCCGACCTGCCGCTGCTGATGGCCGGAACGAGCCATTGCTTCCGCACCGAAGCCGGTGCCCACGGCCGCGCCACCCGCGGCCTGTACCGCGTGCACCAATTCACCAAGGTCGAGATGTTCGCCTTCACCCTGCCCGAGCAGAGCGAGGCGATCCATCAGCGGCTTCTCGACCTGGAATGCGAACTGTTCGATGGGCTCGGCATCCCCTACCGGGTGATCGACACTGCCAGCGGTGACCTCGGTGGGCCCGCCTACCGCAAGTTCGATCTCGAGGCCTGGATGCCCGGCCGCGGCGACGGCGGCGAGTGGGGGGAGGTGACGAGCACGTCCAACTGCACCGATTACCAGTCGCGCCGACTCGCGATCCGCTACCGCCCCGCGGGCGGGAAGGGGACGGCATTCGTCCACACCCTCAACGGCACGGCCATCGCCATCAGCCGGGCGATCATCGCCATCCTCGAGAATCACCAGCAGGCCGACGGATCGGTGCGGGTACCCGAGCCACTGGTACGCTGGATGGGGTCCGATCGACTCACGCCGCCCGGTGCGGGGAAATCCTTCTGAGGGAATCCGCATCCGCTCGGTGCGGTTCGGTTTGGGCCGGCCCCGACCCGTCCCCGCCCCGTCCCAGCCCCGTCCCAGCCCCGGCCCCGCCCCGTCCCAGCCCCGGCCCCGACCCGTCCCAGCCCCGGCCCCGACCCGTCCCCCGCCCCCGCCCCGAGGACCGCCGTGGTGAACGGCCATGAAACCGTCGTCGCAGTGGATGGGCTCGAGAAGGACTATGGATCCGTCAAGGCGCTCGGCGGCGTG
>SXWA01000260.1 GCA_005791575.1 Planctomycetaceae bacterium | reverse complement strand
CCTTGGGCTCCTCGAGCGTCGTCGGCTGAAGACGGCCTGATCGGCAACGCGTCGGGCGTGATGACCGTCAAATGCTGATTCACAGACCGGGCCGGGCATCGCAAGGTGCTCCGGCCCGGTCTTTTTTCTGGCGGTGGCGACACGACCCGGCCCGAGTCAGGCAGTCCTCCGTTGACTCAAGCGGAGTTACCCCATCCGGCAATTACCGCGAGGTTGGACGAATCGGGCAAATTCTGGTCGAACGGGCGCACGAGCGGCTCGAGCGCTCGATTCTGGCCGAATTCGCTGCCGGTCTGGCGACAGGGGCTCTCTATACTGCCCCCATTGCAAGGGGATGACGTGCGGCAGGCGTTTCGGCGACAGCCGGCGTTCGCGGAAGCGACGTCACGGCGGGGGCGACAGGCGCCGGCGGCCGGGAAAGACGTCGCCGCTTCGTTTCGCGTCCTTTCGGAGCCGGCGGTCACCATGAGCCCCCGCGAGCCTCTCACGCGCAGCGATCCTGCCCAGGCGGCGGCGGGCGCGCGCCTCGCCGGGCAAGACAAGGCCATGCGGGCCTGGTTCGTGCCGTCGCGCGGCATGGCGGCGTTCTTCGTCTTCAACACGGTGTACTGGTTCGCCATGGCCGTGGCCCGGTATGAGTTCTCGGCCTACTTCAACGCCGAAGAGGGAAAAGCGCTCTCCGGTGCGGTTTTGCGAGGGTGTTACGGGTGGCTCACCGGCTGGGCTGTCCACCTCATTCTCAGCCGGCCGGGGATGCTCGATCGTCCGCTGGCGGTCCGCGTCGTGGTCGGAGTGATGATATCGATCTTCGCAGCACTCGCGTTTTTCGTGCTCGTGCCCTCGCTGCAAGCCCCGGTTCTCACCCGACAGGTGATCACGCTCCTGTGGTGCGCCATCTACTTCGGCCTCGAGGCCAATGAAACCCGGAGGCGCGCCGAGCGGGAGGCGGCTGAAAACATCTCCCGCGCCGCATTTGCCGAGGCGGCCGCGCGCCACAATGAGCTGCGGCACCTCGAAGCGCAGATGAATCCCCACTTCCTCTTCAATGCCCTGAATTGCATCGTCGCCGCCAGCCGCGATCATGTGGCCGTGGAAAGGGTGACGCAGGATCTGGCCGACTACCTGCGCTTCTCACTCGCGCCGTCGCAGCCCCTCGAGCCCCTCTCCCGCGAGCTCGACGCCCTGGAGAAATACCTCGCCATCCAGCAGAGCCGCTTTGGGGCCGATCTGCTCTGCCGGATCAGCTGCGCGCCGGAGGCGCGGAGCGTGCTGGTGCCGCCGATGATGCTCCAGCCGCTGCTGGAAAACGCCTTTCACTATGGGCCCCAGTCGAGCCCGATGCCGCTGAATGTCAGCGTCGAGGCGAGCGTCCGTGACGGGAGGCTCTGTGTGATCGTCGCCAACAGTGGCTCCTGGGTGCCCCCCGACCCCGCCCGGTCGATCGGGTCCGGCATCCAGACACTGCGCAAGCGTCTCGAGATCCTCTTCGGATCGGCCGCGACGGCGGATGTCTGCCGCGAGGAGGGCTGGGTGAGGGTCGTCATCCGGCTCCCCGTCGCCGATCGGCATGCCGATCAAGGGATCCCGACCGCCACCACAGCCTGATCCGGAGTCCAATCGATGCCCACGGCGCTGCTCGTCGACGATGAACCCACCGCGAGCGCCCGGCTCCGGGATCTTCTTGCCGCGCACGGGGAGATCGAGGTCCTCGGGGCGGTGCGGAGCGTGGAGCAGGCCTTGGCGTTCATCGCCGAGAGGGTTCCCGACATCGTGTTCCTCGATGTCGAAATGCCGGGGGGCTCGGGGCTTTCCCTTCTCGAGAGGTTGCCTGCCGCGACGGAGGTCTGCTTCGTCACCGCCTATTCGCAGTATGCCGTGTCGGCCTTCGACTTCGGCGCCGTCGACTACCTCGTCAAGCCGGTCGATCCGGACCGTCTCGAGGTTGCCGTGACGCGCATCCTGAGCACGCTCGGTCACGAGACGCCCCCCGCCGCCGGCTCAGAACACCGGGCCACTGCCGATGCCGCCACGTTCGTCATTCCGTTCCATCATGGAGGAGCCAAGGCGGTCATCCACTCTGGCGAGATCCTCTGGATCGAGGGAATGGGCAACTATTCACGGGTCTGCCTCGTCGGTGATCGCAGGCCGCTGCTCGTGCGCCGGAGTCTCGCCCAATGGGAGAAAGGTCTCCCCGAGACGGATTTCGCGCGGCTGGGGCGGTCGCACCTGGTCCGCCTCGAGCGCCTCGCCCTCGTCACCTGGCAGTCACGGAGCGAAACCGTGCTGTCGTTCCACGGCAGCACCGAGACGCTCACGATCGGCCGGGCCGCCGCGGCACGCCTCCGCGAGGCCACCGACGGCAGGCCCACTGGGTGAGCGGGCACGCCGTGTCGGTCCGGGCCCGACACGCGCGGCCATGATCGTGACCCCCCCTCACCCCACCAGCACGGTCGGTCGGCGGGCCGGGTCGGGGACCGCCTTCTCGAGGAGGTCGAAGACGACGTTGGGGATGTCCCCCTGCCCGAAGAGGAGGAACTCGAGCGCGAGCTTGAGGCTGCTCCCCTGGCTCCAGCCGAAGACGATGTCGAGCGGCGCACCCGACTTGCTCATCTCGATCGCGATCTGGGCGACGGTGTGCGACACGCTCGCCACGTCGCGGGCCACGATCACGAACCGCTCCCCCTCCTGCTTGGCGGAGATGATCGGGGCGTTGTGGAAGTCGCTGGTGTCGCCGTAGTGCACCTCGAGGAACACCAGGGGCACGTCGGCGGGGAGGCGGTGGCGACGGCGGATCTCCGCCTCCTTCTCGTCGAGGCTGCGGTGGCCGGGGCGGTGCGGCACGAGCACGCGGAAGGCCCCCTCGGCGCAGATGTCGGTCCACAGCATCCGGTCTGCCTCGTCGGCGAAGCGGAACTCCTTGAGGCGCAGCTCCTGGCTCCGCCAGATCCGTGACAGGATCGAGATCGCCATCACGCAGCCGATGAAGATCGAGGCGATGATGATGCCGTCGGGCCGCTCGTAGATGTTGGCGATCGTCGTGTAGATGAACACCAGGGCGATGATGGTGAAGCCGACGATCGACCGGCGCCGCGACCGGAGGCCGGCATCGTCGGCCGGCACACGGTGGACCTCATGGGCGAGCGACGCCAGGCAGGCGCTGGTCATGAGCACGAGCACGCCGGTGGCGTAGGCCCCGCCCTGCGCCGAGACGTCGGCGCGGAAGGCGAGCGTGACCATCAGGTTGATCACCGTGAAGGCGATCACCAGCGGCCGGTAGGCGGCGGCCCATTCGGGCGCCATGCCGTAGCGCGGCAGGTACCGCGGCACCATGTTGAGCAGCCCGGCCATCGCCGAGGCACCGGCGAACCAGAGGATGAGGATCGTGCTGATGTCGTAGGCGGTGCCGAACACCCGGCCGAAGAGCGGGCAGATCGGATGCGGGCTCTCACCATGGGCGATGTAGGCCAGTGCCCTGTCCATCGCCTTGCCCTTCACCGGCTCGAGGGTCAGTTCCTCGGCGGGGATCAGCGTGTCGGTGCCGGTCACGAGCGACGACCCGACGAGGAAGCACGACATGATCAGCGCCGCCACGAAGAGGAGCTTCCGCGTGTTGGCGACGCGGCCGGCGGTGTCGTGCGGGTCGGCGTCGGTGCCGCGGACCATGTGGATCTGGAGGACGCCGGTCTCGAATCCGCTCATCCCGAGGGCCAGCTTGGGGAAGACGAGGCAGGCGATCCCCAGCGCCACCCACGGCCCACCCCCGGCCAGTGGTGGATGGTCGATGTGGAAGGTGCCGGTGGCGAGGTCCGACAGCCAGTGCTGGACGAGCGCCGGGTGGGTGAGAAGGTGGAACAGTCCCGCGCCGACGATGACCGCGGTGAGGCCGAGGTAGGCGACGACGAGCACCACCGCGAGCCCCACCACCTCGCTGAAGCCGCGGAGGAACATCGCCCCGAGGGCCACCAGCAGGGCGACGGTGATCGCCACCTGGCTCTTGAGAGCCGCCGGCATCGCGCCGGCATAGGCGGAGTTGCTGATCAGATGGGCCGCGGCGTCGGCGGCGGAGAGAGTCTGGGTGATGACGAAGTCGGTGGCGGCGAAGCCGACGAGCACGAGCACGGCGATCTTGCCCGTCCAGCCGCGGAACAGGCGCTCGATCATCCCCACGCTGCCGACCCCGTCGGGGGCCTCGCCGGCGACGTGTCGGTAGACCGGCAGCGCGCCGAAGAGCGTGACGAGCACGAGGATCAGCGTGGCGATCGGGGCCAGCGTCCCGGCCCCCTCGAAGGCGATCGAGGGCTGGTAGCCGAGGGTGCTGAAATAGTCGACGCCGCACAGGCACATGATCAACCACCAGGCGTAGTGGTGGTGATCACGGGCGGAATGGCTCACGGGATCCCCCGGGGTGACGGTTGGAGACCGCCATCATCCTGCCGCCGCCGGGGTGTTCTCCGCAATGGCCGGCCGGATTTGCCCCCGGTGTTCCGACAGAAGCCGGGTAGCCGGCAGGAGCCGGCGGCATCGCCACGACTCGGCGGGCCCGCAATCCCGATTGACGGTGGCGTCATTGCCACTCCGGCATGTCGATCTTCCGTTCCTTCGCCCGCTCGCGGACCGCCTCGGCGTATTTCTCGGCGAGGGCCCGGCGGGCGGCCGCCGACTCGTCTTCTTTCTCTGCTTTCCGGTCGCGGCTGCGCCGGTCGCCGCGACGGATCCGCCCGGCGTAGGGGCCGGAAGCCTGGGGGTTCAGACCGAAACGCAGCTGCCGGAAGGCGAGCGTGCGGTCGATGGCTTCGTCGAGGAGGGCCGGGCGCCGATCCTCCGCCGCGTCGAAGTAGGCGGAGAGGCCCTTGTCGTAAGCCGTCCGCCAGTCGGTGTCGAGCGCCTCGCGCGCCGCCTTGAGCTCGTCGCGGCTCATCTGGTCGACGTTGCGGATGATCGAATCGACCGCTCGGGTCATCTCCCGGCCGCGGAGTTCACCGGCGAGGACGCGCTGCTGCAGGTTGCGCGTGTCCTCGACGAGGCCGCTGCCCCGGCCGAGCAGCCACCAGCCACCGGCCCCGAGCGCCGCAAAGCCGACGAGCGCGAGGAGCAGCCAGCGCCCCCGGCGCCCCGCCGGCGCGGCCATCGAATCGGAGCCGGCCTGGTCTGCGGCGGTCGACGGGGACGGAGGGGGCGCAGCGCCGGTCCGTCCGGCCGGCAAGCCCGCCGCGGCCCGCGCGGCGGCAAGGCGTTCACGGGCCGAAGGATTCAGCGGCGCGTCGCTCATGGCGAAGCCCTCCCCGCGGTTCAGGTGCCGGAGTCGGGACCATCGGCAGGCGCGGTCGGATCGTTGCCGTCACCGATCGTGCTGTACCAACGCAGCACGTCGAGCGCGGCATCGTTGGCGATCGCCTCGACGTGGCCGTCAAGGAACACGAAGTTCGTGACGATGGGATGGAGCCCGCCGAACTTGCGGGCGTTGGTGTCGCGGGGCGAGGAGGCGAGACCACGGGCGGTGTCGCGGAACTGCGTGTTGGGGTTGTCGGCGGCGAAGATCGCCAGGTCACCCTGCCAGTACTGGGCCATGTTGGGCTGCCACGAGGGATCGACCGGCGGGATGTGCTTGTCGCCCACCGCGAACGTCTGGCTCAGGCCGTCGGTCACCTGGGAGGCGGTGACCTTGGAGAAGGTGTGGATCGGTCCCGCCTGGCGCGGATCGACGCCCCCCGATGCCGTGGGGGAGTAGTTGAAGTAGCTGCCGGCGTTGGCGGCATAGTCGCTGCCGGCCGCCACGCCCGTGACCAGCGGCGCGGAGTTGTCGTTGTCGAAATTGCGGTCCGCCCGCGGCGGCCGACGGCTCGGGCAGTAGAAGGCGCTGACGGGATAGCGCATCGCGCCGGCGTTCTCCGGGGCATCGCAGCGGAAGGTGGGCTTGTAGGCGTTGTAGATCGACGATTCCTCCATGTAGGGGAGGATCCGGTAGGCCCACGAGACCCCCATGTTGTCGCGGGTGTTGCGCCCCGAGGGGAAACTCTTGCGGGCGTCGTGGTGGAGGGTGATCGCCAGGCCGATCTGCTTGAGGTTGTTCGTGCAGGCCATCCGCCGTGCCGCCTCACGGGCCGCCTGCACCGCCGGCAGGAGGAGGCCGACGAGCGTGCCGATGATCGCGATCACGACCAGCAGCTCAACCAGCGTGAACCCCCGGCTGCGGGCCTGGGGGAGCGCACCGGCTGCGGGGAGCAGCGGCAGGCCGGTTCGGGTCGTGTCGCCGGTCGGAATGCGTGGAGCCGCCATGGCAAATACTCCGGGGAGGGAATCGGGGTCGCCACATCGAGCCGGAACGGCTCGGCGGCAGCACCCACTCGTTCCAGGAAACCGGTCGCTCCGGTGGCTCGCCGGGCATGGCCCGTCGATCAGGGAACGACCGTGGAAACCGCTGGTTTCGTCTGTTGGAGGAAGGACCGGGCGGGCACACGACCCGGGCCGGCTGTGGTCAGGAAGGACTGGGATTTTCTCCCCGCGGAGGGGGTGAGTCAAGGGAACGGGAGCGCACCTCGCCAGGCCCCGTGAAGCCCCCAGAGCCCCACGCGAACACCGAAATCGCCAGACAAACCGGGATCACCAGATACGTCTGGTCAATCCGTGGTGGACTTCGGTCGAGATGCTTTCAAACGGCCGCTGGCGCCTGGTGTCGCGGTCGGGTCTGGTCAATCGCGTCGGCCACTCACCAGGGTGCCGACCCGTTCGCCGGCCACGGCCCGCTCGATGTTGCCCTCGAGGCGGTAGTTGAACACGAGGATCGGCATGGCGTGCTCCATGCACTGGGAGATGGCGGTGGCGTCCATGACCCGCAGGTTCTGCTCGCGCACCTGCTGGTAGGTGAGGTCGCTGTAGAGCATGGCGTGGGGATTCTTCTCGGGGTCGTCGGAATAGACGCCATCGACGCGCGTCGCCTTGAGGAGGATGTCGGCGTCGAGCTCGAGCGCCCGCTGGGCGGCGGCGGTGTCGGTCGTCACGAACGGGCTGCCGGTGCCGGCGGCGAGGATCACGATCCGCCCCTTCTCGAGGTGGCGGCGGGCGCGGCGCCGGATGTAGGGCTCCGCCACCCCGTCCATGCGGATCGCCGTCATCAGCCGGGTCTGGGCACCGAGGCTCTCGAGCGCGTCCTGCAGCGCCAGGCCGTTGATCACGGTGGCGAGCATGCCCATGGAGTGGGCGGTCGCCTCCTGGACCGCGGTGTGACCGCCGGAGAAGCTCGCCCCACGGAGGATGTTGCCACCGCCGATCACCACCGCCAGCTGCACCCCCCGGGCCGCGGCCCGGAACGTCTGGGTGGCGACGTGCAGCACCTCGTCCATGGCGATGCCGCGTTCGCCGGGGCGGACGAAGCTCTCGCCCGAGAGCTTGAGCAGGACGCGGCGGTGGCCCGGCGATCCGACGGTCATGGGCCTAGCCCCCCAGGCGCCAGTTCTCGACCCGCTTCACCTCGAGGCCGGCCCCCTTCACGAGCTGGCCGACGGTCTGCTTGTCGTCCTTCACGAACGGCTGCTCGAGGAGGACGCACTGGCTGAAGAAGTTGCGCAGCCGTCCGTCGATCATCTTGGCGATGATGTTCTCCGGCTTCCCCTCGGCCCGGGCGGCGGCCGAGAGCACCTCGCGCTCCTTGGCCACGATCTCCGGATCGAGCTCCTCCTTGGTGATGCTCTTCGGGCCCATCGCCACGACGTGCATCGACACGTCCTTGGCGACCGTCGCGGCCGCCGGGTCGGAGGTCTTGCCCGCCACCGCCACGAGGGCCGCCTTCGAGCCGTCGTGATGGGCGTAGCCGCCACACGGGGAGTCGATCCGGCAGATCCGCGACAGTTCGAACACCTCGCGCATCCGGTTGAAGAGATCGTCCTTCAGTTCACCCAGCGTGCGGCCGGGGTGCGCGTGGCTCTTCTGGGCGAGCAGTTCCGCCGGCGTCTTCGCCCCCGGGCCGAGGGCGAGCGTGGTCGCCATGTCCTCGGCGAGCGCCTTGAAGTCGGGGCTGCCGGCCACCGGGGCGCTTTCGCACTTCAGCTCGATCATCGCGCCGACGCCCCGGGCGGGATCGGCATGCACCGCCAGCCGGCCGGTGGTCATCTCGCGGTCGGCGCGCAGCGACTGGGTCTTGATCCCCTGCTTCCGCAGCCACTCCACAGCCTGCGCGGCATCGCCGCCGCACTCCTGGAGCGCCTTCTTGCACTCCATCATCGGCAGACCGGTCTTGTCGCGCAGGGCCATCACCGCCGCTGCCGTGATCTCCGCCATTGCAGGCTCTCCTCGGAAAGAAAAACAGGTCGTGTCTCGAAGGCTCGCCGCCCTCCTCGGGCGGGTGGAGAGCGTGTGTCTGGGGGTCGCTCCCGATCCCCGTCGGCCGAAGGCTGTCAGGACGGACGATTGTCAGTCGGCCAATGTCAGTCGGCCAAACGGGTTCCAACCGGCTCAGCGGGCGCTCTCGGCCATCTGCCCTGGCACGGCAGCCGCCCGCAGCGGCACGGCGACCAACGCACAGCGCCCGACCGAAAGCCCCACGGGTGCCGCCGCCGGGCCTTCAGTTCGGCCGCGGAGGCCGCGGTGCCGTCCGCTTGGCGACGTTGCCCCGGGCCCGCGGAGCCGACTTGCCGGCGGCATCACCGGTGTCGGCCCCCTCGGCCGCCACCTGGGCCGCGGTTCCGGAGGCCGACTTGCCCTCGAGGATCGCATCGGCCAGACGCGCGGCGACCAGTTCGATCGACCGGATCGAGTCGTCGTTGCCGGGGATCGGCAGGTCCACAAGGTCGGGATCGCAGTCGGTGTCGATCAGCGCCACCGTCGTGATCCCCATCTTCCGCGCCTCGTTGACGGCGTTCTTCTCCTTCTTCGGATCGAACACCACCAGGCACTCGGGCAGCCGGGAGAGGGTGCGGATACCACCGAGATTCCGCTCCATCTTGCGGAACTCGCGCCGCAGCGACGACTGCATCTTCTTGGAGTAGGCGCCGAACTCCTCGGAGGGCATCAGCTTCTCGAGCTCCTCGAGGCGGGCGAGGCGATTGCGGATCGTGCGGAAGTTGGTGAGCGTGCCACCGAGCCAGCGGTCGCTGACGTAGGGCATGCCGCAACGCGACGCCTCCCGAGCCACCGCCTCGACACCCTGGCGCTTCGTGCCCACGAAGAGCACGAGGCTGCCGGTGCTGGCCACCTGCTTGAGATACTTCCGCGCCCGGAGCAGGCCGCGGACCGTCTCCCGGACGTCGATGATGTGGATGAGGTTCTTGCGCCCGTGGATGTAGGGCCGCATCTTCGGGTTCCAACGGCTCGCACGGTGGCCGAAGTGGACTCCCGCCTCGATCAGTTCCTGCGCCAGGACATTCGACACGCTGGGGCCTGCTGTGAAGTTGTGAGGGGAATCGGGGAAGTCTGTCAGGATAGCCGTCGTGGCGCGCGAGTGTCAACGGAATCGGGTGTTTCAGGCCGGGAAAACCCGGTTTCACCCCTGGAGCTGCCATCGGTGGCTTGAAAAGAGGGCTCGAACGGGGCTAGACTCCGGGGTTCCCATCCGCCGACTGCAAAAGCCATGCGCCACGTCCTTTCGGCCACCGTCCAGAACGTCCCCGGGGTGCTTGCCCATGTTTCGGGCATGCTCGCCTCCCGGGGCTACAACATCGACAGCCTCGCCGTCGGCGAGACCGAGGATCCCGGGTTTTCGCGGATGACGTTCGTCCTCCGCGGCGACGACCGGGTGCTCGATCAGGTCCGCAGGCAACTGGAGAAGATCGTCACCGTCGTCAGGGTCGACGACATCAGTTCGCGCAACTACGTCGAACGCGACCTGATGCTCATCAAGGTGGCGGTGACGGCCGGCACGCGGCGGACGGAGGTCAAGGAGCTCGCCGAGGTGTTCCGCGGCCGGATCGTCGATGTCGCCCCGGACAGCGTGATCGTGGAGATCTCCGGTCCGGAGGCGAAGATCGAGGGGTTCATCGATCTCATGCGGCCGCTGGGGATCCTCGAGACCGCGCGGACCGGACGGATCGCGATGGTGCGCGGCAGCCCGCCGACCCGCGAGTGGACGCACGCCGCCGACGGCGGTCGCCCCGCCGATGCCGCCGAGGCCAGCGAGTCGCTCGCCTGACCGACCTGCGGCCGGTCCGCCCGCGGCACGCGACCGGCAGCCTCGCCGACTCCTGACCCGCATCCTGACAATCCCGACCCGGATCCCGACCATCCGAGCCCGTCTCCGGGCGACTCCATCCGCCACTTGCACGAAGGGTGAGCCTTGGCTGCCACGATGTATTACGACGCCGACGCCGATCTCGGTGTCCTCGCCGGAAAGACGATCGCCATCATCGGTTACGGTTCCCAGGGCCATGCCCAGGCGCAGAACCTGCGAGACAGCGGGCTCAAGGTGGTGGTGGCGCAGCGGCCGGGCGGTCCCAATCACGCCCTGGCGGTGAGCCACGGCTTCCAGCCGCTGTCGGTCGAGGAGGCGGTGAAGCAGGCCGATGTCGTCAACATCCTCCTCCCCGACGAGCTCCAGGCCGACGTCTACCGCACGAGCATCCGGCCGCACCTCAAGCCGGGCGCGGTGCTCATGGCCAGCCACGGCTTCAATTTCCACTTCGGTCAGGTGGAACCGCCACCGGGGCACGACATCCTCCTCGTGGCCCCCAAGGGTCCCGGCCACCTGGTGCGCAGCGAATACGTCAAGGGGGGCGGGGTGCCCTGCCTGATCGCCCTCGGCCCCGGGGCGTCCGCGGCGACCAAGAAGATCGGCCTGGCATATGCCAAGGGGATCGGTGGCACCCGGGGCGGCGTCATCGAGACGACGATCGCGGAGGAGACGGAGACCGATCTGGTCGGCGAGCAGGCGGTGCTCTGCGGCGGTGTCTCGGAGCTGATCAAGGCCGGGTTCGACACGCTGGTGGAGGCGGGGTACCAGCCGGAGATGGCCTACT
>SXWA01000259.1 GCA_005791575.1 Planctomycetaceae bacterium | reverse complement strand
CATCACCGACATGAGCTGGGGCCGGATCGGCCATCCCAGCGAGATGGTGTCGATCGACCAGGAGATCGAGGTCCAGGTGCTGCACATCGACCGCGAGCGCGAGAAGATCGCCCTCGGCATGAAGCAGCGGACGGCCAGCCCGTGGGCGAAGGTCGCCGACAAGTACCCGGTGGGCACGGTCTGCAAGGGCACGGTCGTCAACGTGATGAGCTACGGCGCGTTCGTGAAGCTCGAGGATGGTGTCGAGGGCCTGGTGCACATCAGCGAGATGAGCTGGACCAAGCGGGTGAGCCACCCGAGCGAGTTGGTCAAGCCGGGCGACGAGGTCGAGGTGGTGGTGCTCGCCATCAACAAGGAGAAGCAGGAAATCTCCCTGGGGATGAAGCAGACGCAGCAGAATCCGTGGGAGAAGGTGGCCGCCGACTATCCGCCCGGTGCGGTGGTCAAGGGGGTGGTGCGGAACCTCACCAACTACGGCGCCTTCATCGAGATCGACGACGGCATCGACGGGCTGCTCCACGTCACCGACATGTCGTGGACCCGCAAGGTCACCCACCCGAGCGAGATGGTGGAGAAGGGGCAGGAGGTCGAGTGCAAGGTGCTGTCGGTCGATCAGCAGCGCCGCCGCATCGCCCTCGGTCTCAAGCAGATGCACGATGATCCGTGGACGACCGACATCCCACACCGCTACAAGCCCGGTGACGTGGTGAAGGGCGCGGTCACGAAGATCACCAATTTCGGTGTCTTCGTCGGCTTGGAGGACGGCCTCGAGGGCCTCCTCCACATCTCCGAGCTGTCCGACGACAAGGTCGAGAACGCCGAGGAGGTGGTGAAGGTCGGCGATGCGATCGACGTGAAGATCCTCCGCGTCGACACCGACGATCGGAAGATCGGCCTCTCGCGGAAGCGGGTCGGCTGGTCGCGCGAGCGGGAAGACCGCGAGGGCGCGGCGGAGTTTTGAGCAGCGCGCCGAGGATCAACGCCCGCCCACCGGGCGCGTGGCTCCGGAGTATCTCGTGAGCACGCGCTGATTCACCTTGTGAGCACGCTCACTGCAATCACCGGGCCGATGCGGTGGGGCGGGGTGCCCGCGGGTGATCTGTGAAGGCCGCTGACAGGGAGCCGCTCCAGATCGGCGCCCTTGGCAACGCTCCCTCCCGGCAGGCGCATCCGTCGGGGCGGCAGGGCAGGCGCGTCGCCGGCGGCGGTGCCGGCATGCCGGAACTCGAGCACGTCGCCGGTCACCGGATCGACCACGTCGAGCGCGATCACCTCGACCGGGCGGAGCGGGTCGCGGCGCGTTCCGTGGCCGATCCAGACAAGCACCCGTGTGCCCGCAGCCAGTTCCGACAGTCGGATCGTGGTCGGACCGTCGTTCGGCGGGGGACCGATCGGCTGGCTCACCGGTGCGTCGTGTCCACCCCCGGAAGGGGGTGCCGGATCGAACCGCAGAGGAGCCGAGGTCGTGGGGGCGGCAGGCGCTGCCTCGGGCACCGCGGCAGCGTGTGCGGACGGCGCGGGTTGGGCCGGGGAGAGCCCGGGCACGTGGGTGGTGTTCACCACCCGGGTCACCGTGCGGAGCAGGCGCCCCGCATCCCCGCTGCAGACGAAGCCTGCCGCCAGGACCGCGATCAGGCAGCACCTGACGAGGAACGACTGCATCACGGTACTCGGGTGAATGGTCGGATCCACTCCGGGCCTGGCTGCGGCCCGTGACCAACCATACCCCGGTCCTCGGGGCCGGGCCGGCGCCCGCCGTGGCCGGCTCATCGCGCGCGCCTGAAGGGGGATCCGCGAAAACCGGTCGTGCCGCCTGGGAAAAACCGGTCAGCCCACCGGCGCCATCGCGACCGGAGTCAGGTGAGCTTGGCCAGGACGGCAAGCACCTCGTCGGCGTGGCCGGCGGGCTTCACAGTGGTGAACACCGCCGCGACCCGTCCGGATGCGTCGATGATGAACGTGCTGCGGGAGATCCCCATGTATGTGCGGCCGTAGAGGCTTTTTTCCCGCCAGGCACCGAAGCGGTCGGCCACCACGTGTTCTTCGTCGGCCAGCAGCGTGAACGACAGTTTGTGCTTCGTGCGGAATCGGGCATGGCTGGCGGGGCCGTCGGGGCTGATCCCGAGGATCACCGCCCGGTGCCGGTCGAGCCGTGGCAATGCGTCACGGAACCCACAGGCTTCGACCGTGCAGCCGGGGGTGTCGTCCTTGGGGTAGAAATAGATCACCACCGGCTTGCCACGGAGCGATTTCAGCGACAGCGTGCTGCCGTCGTGGGTTGGTAGGGTGAAATCGGGTGCGGGCTTCCCGACCTCCAGCCACCCTCCCGCCGCGGCCGAGGCCCGCGCGGCCGGGCGCTTGGCCTTGGGGCTGGAGGGCTTTGCGGTGGTGGGCTTGGCACCGGTCGCCGTGCAGGCCGCAGACGCCTTTGACAGTACAGGAGCTGATCGCCGCGTGGAGGCGGACGGCTTGGCCGTTCGCGTGGTCTTGGCCTTGGGCTTCGCGGCAGCGGGTGCGGTGCCAGCCGGCTTGCGGCGTGCCTTCTTGGCCATCGGATGAACTCCCATGAGTGACGATGAATCGCCGAATCCACGAAGGGGTTGTAGCGATCCGTTCGTCGGCCGACCAGTCGCGCCCGATGCCTTCACAGCGCTCCTCACGCCATCCGGTCGTGGGGCCCTGGCTGTCGTCGGTCTCGCCGGGCCCGACGCCACCGCCATCCTCGGACGTGTCTTCCGCCCCTACCGGGAGCGGAGCCTTGGGGACCGGCCGGTGGTCGGCCGGTGGGCGGCCGTGCTGCCGGGCACGGCCGGCGAGGAGGTGGTGGTGACCACCGACCACGACGGCGCGTTCCCGGTCCACGAGATCCACTGCCACGGTGGAGAGGCAGCGCCGGGGCATCTGCTGCGGGGGCTCGCAGCCGCGGGGGCACGGGTCGTGGATTGGAGGGAGTGGCTGGCCAGCCTGGGGGAGACCGCGATCCGGATCGAGGCCCGTGAGGCCCTCTGCCGGATCGGGGGACCGAAGGCGGCAGCGATCCTCGCCAGGCAATTGGCGGGCGTGCTCGACCGGGCGCTCGATGATCTCCGGCGTCTGGCAGGGAGTGATCCCGCGGCGGCCTGCCGGACAGCGGAGCGCCTGCGGGCGGCGGCGGCGGTCGGGCTGCGACTTGCCGAGCCCTGGCGCGTGGTACTCGCCGGGCCGGTCAACGCCGGCAAGAGCAGCTTGGCCAACGCCCTCGCCGGTCACCGCCGCAGTCTCGTCTCACCCGAGCCGGGCACCACCCGTGACCTGCTCACTGCCAGAGTGGTGTTCCTCGGCTGGGAGGTGGAGCTGATCGACACCGCCGGTCTCCGTCCGCTCGGCACGCCGCTGCCGGCCACCGAGGCGGCGGGGATCGCGGCGGCGCGGGAGGCCGCGGGCCGGGCGGATCTCGTGCTCCGCGTCCATGCCGCCGATGGCTCGGCCCCGCCGCCGGTCGGGCCGGGTGACCTGCCGGTCGTCTCGAAGGCGGATCTCGCCGTGGGCGGGGTGCCACCTGGGGCGATCGTCACGTCGACGGTCAGCGGCGTGGGGCTCGACGAGCTGATGGCCGCCGTGGTCGAGCGGCTCGTGCCGGCGGAACGACTCGATCCCGCACTGCTGGCGGGGCCGGTGCCCTTCACCCACCGGCAACTCGCCGAGATCGATGCGGTGGTCCGCACCGCCACCCCATGCGCCGGGCAGCAGGCGGGCCAGCCGGATCAATAACGCGGTACCTGGGGATCGATCTGTTCGCTCCAGGCATCGATGCCCCCCGCCATGCTCGCGGCCCGGCCAAAGCCCTGGTCGCGGAGCCAGCGGGCGACCCGCAGGCTCCTCATCCCGTGATGGCAATGGACGATGATCTGCGCGCCGCGGAACCGGTCGAGCTCGCCGAGCCGGCCAGGGAGCTCCTGCATCGGAATGAGGACTCCGCCCTCGATCCGGGCAATCGCGTGTTCCTCTGGAGTGCGGCAGTCGAGCAGCAGGAGGGGATCGCTGTCGGTCCTCCGCAGGATGTCGGCGGCGGCCGACACATCGATCTCGAGCGGCGGATCGTCCGCTGCGGAAGGCATCGCGTGACTCTCCCCGGAAGACAGAAGCCGAAGAGGGAAAAAAGAAGCGGCCGGGGAGACTTGCTCCCCGGCCGCTATCGCGTTTTCTTTCACCGCATCGCACGGTTCCTGCAGACTGACCTCTCGATCAACATCAGGCCAACCACCGACGCCAGGCGATCACTGATCGGTGACGTTCTCGCCCGAATCGCGGCTGATCAGCGAGTAGAAAATCCCCGGATCGATGTCCGAAGAGAGCGTCTTCACAGAGCCGTCGACGTAGGTGGTCACCACCAAGCCACCCGAGTGCTCGCTCGACGGGCCCCAGGCATGGTTGCCGAGTGGGAAGCGGGCCGTGTTGCCCGTGTTCGCGGAACCGACGCGGGTGGTGAACTGAGCCGACGGGCCGTACCCCAAGCCGCAGGTCGAGCCGGCCGTGGTCCACACGCCGTTGGTGCCGAGGGTCGGCAGTGCTGCCGAGTCACCCGACACACCGGTCACGTAGGCACACGTGCCATCGATCCACGCCGAGTTGCCGTTCTCCTTCGACTCCGCGATCAGGATGCACTTCGACGTGCCGTCGCGGATGGCGGCCATGTTGAGGCCGAAGTAGGGCAGGGTATCGGTGGCTTCGTTTACGACCTTCGGACCACGGAAAGGGACCGCGCCGTTGTCGCCAATCACCGAGTTCTCCTCTCGCTCGCAGACGCCAGCCATCGCCTTGTAGTTGGTGATGGCGACGTTGGTCAGGCCACCGAGGCCGGTGAGCAGCGACCGGTAGTTGCTCGCCGTGGAAAGCTGCGCGGTCGGCTGACCGGCAAAGCTCGGGCAGATGAGACCGGGGAGCTGCGTCTGGTAGGCCGCCCCACTCGCACCCGCCAGGGTGTAGGGGTTGTTCACGTTGCCGGCAGTGTTGAGCCGACCGAACCGGTTCGAGTTGCTGGCGAGCGTGTTGTAGAGATTCGACTCTTCCATGTAGGGAAGAACGTGGACGATCCAGCTGTAGCCACCCGTGCCGGTGCTCGACAGCGCGACAGCCGTGCTCGGCGACCGGTCGATTGCAGCCGGGAACGCCTTGCGAGAATCGTGATGATTCTGCATGGCGAGACCGAGCTGCTTGTTCTTGTTGGTGCAGTTGCTGCGGTTGGCAGCCTCACGGGCGGCCTGAACGGCAGGCAGCAGCAGGCCGACAAGCGTGCCGATGATCGCGATCACGACCAGCAGCTCGACGAGCGTGAAGCCACGCTTCAAGCGGCTGGAAACCATTCCATGAGTCATGAAACACCTCCGTAAGTGACGGGCGAAAAAGAAAACGCGATGAATGAAACGCCCAAGGGATGTCACGGTTGTGTGGAAATATGGTCCATTCAAGAACCAAGTTCCGCCCGGACCGCTACCAACCCCCTTCCAAGGGCTCAAGATAGGTGTGTCCTACGGGGGTGTCAACCAAATGGGTCGATCGGATTCCGAATTCATCAATGCTGAATCTTCCCGGACATTCGCGATCGAAGTGGTACGGCGGCTGCGGGACTCCGGCCATGAGGCCTACTGGGCCGGGGGATGCGTCCGGGACGAATTGCTCGGCCGGGTTCCCAAAGATTACGACGTCGCAACCTCGGCATTTCCCGACGCTGTGCGCGACCTGTTCACCCGGCGGAAGACGCTCGTCTTGGGGGCGGCATTCGGTGTCATCACCGTGATCGGGCCCCCTCAGTCGGGGCAGGTCGAGGTCGCTACGTTCCGCACCGATGCGGAGTACACCGATGGCCGGCATCCGGCGGGTGTGACGTTTTCCTCTGCCCGGGAGGACGCCCTGCGGCGGGATTTCACGATCAACGGGATGTTGTTCGACCCTCTTACGGGGGTCCTGCACGATTATGTGGGGGGGAAGGAGGATCTCGACCGGGGGATCATCCGGGCCATCGGCGTGCCGGCACAACGGTTTGCCGAGGACCACCTGCGCATGCTCCGCGCGGTGCGCTTCACGGCCGGCTTCGGCTTCATCCTTGATGGCGACACCCGGGCGGCGATCGAGCGGATGGGGCGTCTGGTCACCGTCGTCAGCCCCGAGCGGATCGCCGATGAATTGCGCCGGATGCTCGGGGGAACCGGCCGGAGCGCAGCCCTGCTGCTCCTGGCTGATACCGGGCTGGCGGGGCACGTGCTCGGGGAGTTCGACCCGGCGGGCTTCCCGCCAGCCGCAGAAGTGATCGGTGCGCTCGACGAGCCCTGTCTGTCGGCTGCTCTGGCGGTGCTCGCGACCCCCGACGGCCCCCATCCGGCGGTCAGGGTAGCGGTGGATCGTGTCGCCCGGGCAGCGGATCGGCTCCGCCTCAGCAACCGCGAAACCAAACTCGCCACCTGGCTCATCGACGGGGTGACGGCACTGGGGGAAGAGGCGTTGCCCGCAGGGCTGAAGTGGTCGTGGCTGCAGCCGTGGGTGGCCCATGCCGATGCGCCGATTCTCGCCGACCTGCTCCGTGCCCGGGCGGCATGTGGGCGCGGGGATGCCGAATCGGCCGGCTGGTTCACCATGCAGGTGGGCCGTCCGCGCGCGGAGATCGATCCGGCTCCGTGGCTCACCGGCACCGATCTCCTCGCCGCCGGTGTGCCCGCCGGCCCGGGGATGCGGCGCGTGTTGCACGAGGCCCGCTGCCGGCAGCTCGACGGCGAGCTCACCTCGCGTGAGGCGGCCCTCGAGTGGCTCACCCGGCAGCCGCGCCGCTGACCCGGCTGACCGAGCAGGCCGGGGCGTGTCAGCGCGGGGGGGCGAGCGGCGGCGGCAGGTCGGCGAGGCTCTCAAGGCGGAACACGTCGAGAAACTTCCGCGTCGTCCGGTAACAGGGTTCCGCATCCGGCCGCGGTTGAAGTTCGAGCAACCCCCGGCGGACCAGCAACCGGAGCGTGGCCGGCGCGGCATCGCATCCCAGGGAGACCAGTTGGTCGCGGGCCACCGGCTGGTTCCAGGCCACCAGCGCCAGCAGGTCGAGCGCTTCGGCATCGAGGCGCACCAGCTTCGCGCGGGCCTCGCTCACCCGACCGACGCCGGCGAATTCGGGCCGGAGCCGCATCACCCAGCCGGCATCGCGCTGGACGACGTCGTAGGGGCAGCCGTTGGCGCGGTACCGCCGCGAGAGCTCCCCGGCGAGGTCATCGATCTCCTGGGGGCGCACACCACGCATCAGGCCGGCGACGCGCCGACCGGTGAGCGGCGTGCCGTCGGGGAGCCCGACGAAGAGGAGGGCCTCGAGAATCGTCGCCGGATCGACCCTGCAGCCCCCCTCACCCGACGGCGCGAAGCCCTCGTCGTCGAGCGATGGGGTGGGATCCTCGTGGACCACTTCGGGGGCCGCCGCCGGGGACCAGGGATCAGCCGTGCCCATCATCGCGGCGAACGCCTGCGCCAGCCGGTCGATCGACAGGCCGCCATCGGCTGGGGGACCCGCGAAGCCGGGCGGTGACGGACCGGTTGCGGCGGGCGCCGATCCGCCGACCGGGTGTGGGCGGCGCCCGGGCACGGCGTCGTCGCTCGTGGCGGAGGTGCGGGGTGGGCGGGGCATGGGAGGTCAGGCTGAGGAGCGGACCGCGGCAGCGGCCCCCGGGCCGCCCTGCGCAGGGCGGATGCAAACGGGCCGTCCCACGCAGGGCGGATTCAATCAGCCCGGCTCCGCGGGACCAAGAGCTTTTGCCGGTCCGGTTTGCCCCGCCTTCCCGTGCGGCGCTTCCTCACATCGGTGGCCTTGTCGGCCGTGCGGGCCAACCTCCGCCCGGCCGCGGTGGTCGGCACGCTCTTGAGCGGCTCCGGGGCACCGTCGAGCGCCTGGCCGGTCCGGCTCGCGGCGAGCCGTTTGCGGATCTGCGCGACATAGGCCGCCGACATCTCCATGCCGACGAACGACCGGCCGAGCTTCTTGGCGACCGCGAGCGTCGTGCCACTGCCGGCAAACGGGTCGAGGACGAGGTCGCCGGGGTTGCTGCTGGCGCGGATGATCCGGCCAAGGAGCTGCTCGGGCATCTGGCAGCCGTGCCAGCCGCCGCGTTCCTTGAACGTGCCGCAGACCCGGGGGAAGTACCAGGTGTCGCCATCGGCCGCGAACCCTTCGGGCAGGTCTTGCGGGCGGAGGATCCAGGTATCGTCGGGGAGCCGCCCCGCCGGATCGGCGCGGCGGTCGCCGTAGACGAGTTCGCGTGCCGACGGCACCCGGATGCTCTCGGTGTTGAAGGTGAACCGCTTCGGATCGCGGACAAGATGGAAGATGTGGGCGTGCGAGCGGCTGAACTTCTGCCGGCAGTTGACGCCGAAGGTGTAGTACCACACCACCCAGCTGCGGCAGGTGAGGCCGAGGTCGCGCGTCGCGATGACCTTCAACTCGGCGGCGTATTCGTCGCCGATCGCCAGCCAGAACGTGCCGTCGGCGCGGAGGACACGCACGATCTCCGCCAGCCAGCGACACGACCAGGCGAGGTAGTCGTCGGCGGGGCGGCGATCGTCGTAGGTGTCGTAGTCATAGCCGATGTTGAACGGCGGGTCGGCGAACGCCAGGTGGACCGTACCGTCGGGGATCCGGCGGAGGAGTTCGAGGCAGTCGCCGCGGTGCACGCGGTCGGTCGGCAGTGGCCGGGGCGCCCTCCCTCCCATCGGGTCAGCCTCCGGTCGCCAGCCGCAGGCCGACGGTGCAGGCCGCCTCGAAGGCGGCGAGGTCGAGCCGCTCCTTCGTGGTGTGGATCTCCATCTGGCCGCAGCCGAGGGTGACCGTCGGGACGCCGTTGGCGGCCATCCAGTTGGCGTCGAGGCCCCCGTTGGACACCTCGGTGCGGGGCTCGAGACCGACCGCCCGCACCGCCTCCATCGCCGCCAGCACGCAGGGCTCGTCGTCCGCCAGCCGGAAGGCCTCGTAGTCGAGCCGGCCGTCGATGCGCACCTTGCCGGTGGTGCCATCGGCCGCTTTCACCCGGCGGGCCGCGCTGGCGAACGCGGTCTCGATCGCCTTGACGATCCGGCCGCGGAAGGCGGAATCGTGGCCGCGGGCCTCCGCCTTGAGGAAGGCGGAGTCGGCGACGACGTTGGTGGCGCTCCCCGCCTGGATCGTGCCGACGTTGCTCGTGCCGCGCTTGCCGTCTTTCTCCACCAGCCCGTGCCAGCCGCCGGCGACGAGATCGTTGATCGCCAGGGCGGCGATCGCGATCGCCGAGACCCCCTTCTCCGGCGCCACTCCGGCGTGGCTCGGCAGGCCCTCGATGTGGATCTCCATCCGGTGCCCACCGGT
>SXWA01000258.1 GCA_005791575.1 Planctomycetaceae bacterium | reverse complement strand
TCCGTCGGCCATCGACACCTGGATTCCACCCGGGTGGTAGGCGCCGAACCCGCCGACAAAGGTCGGATCGGGGGCCGGTTTCTCGGCAGCGGCGTCAGACCGCTGGATCTCCTCGATCCGCGAGCTGTTGCGGAGCGTGGCCCGCGTCCCCGACATCCAGCCGAGGTCGTCGGGGAGGAGGAAATGCTCGCCGAGGAGGAGCGTGTTCGACGAGCCGTCTTCGATGTCGCCGAAGCGGATGCGGCTGTTGAGGAATAACACGCCGTCGTTGCCGGCGTCGATCGGCGTCTCCCGCGAGGCGTGGCACCCGGCATAGGTGGAGTGCCCCACCTCCGGTCCCTCCCGGTTCGCCAGCGGGAGCGGATACGAGGGGCAGGTGAGCACCTGCATCCGGACCCTCCGCACCGGAAGGTTCGCCTCCGCGTAGGCGCCGGCCGACTCGTCGAAATTACGGGCCAGCGACTGCTGCTCGACATAGGGGAGGATGCGCACGATCCAGCCGACGTGCTTTCCCTCGGCCACGCTGCGGATCGGCCCGGCGTCGTCGGTCACCCCGGCCGGAAAGGCCTCCTGTGAGAACTCGTGGTTGTGGAGGGCGAGGCCGAGCTGCGTGAGGTTGTTGGCACAGCTGCAGCGCCGGGCCGCCTCACGCGCCGCCTGCACGGCCGGGAGCAGCAGCCCCACGAGGACGCCGATGATCGCTATCACGACGAGCAGTTCGACGAGCGTGAAACCATTCCGCAAAGTGGAGCGGCGTGGACGTGTCATGGTGACGGTTCCTCTTCTGACGGGGTGGAGGGCGGTGGTGCTTCGGACGGAGGGAGGACGACGTCCCGGCGACGACGGACGGTGACCGGACCTTCGAGCGGATACTCGACGACGACGGCCACACGCCGCCCGCCCGTGGCGCCGGGCTCGACGGTGGTCGTGATCCGCGCCGAACCACTGCCGACGATGGCATCGCTGGCGACCTCGGCCACGGTGGATTCCGCGCCGCCGGATCCCGCCTGCGCCGTCGCGCGCGCCGTCGCCACGTCGAGCAGATATTCGACCTGCAGCATGTCGCGCTCGCCGCGCAGGTGCCGCCGCGCGATCACCGCCCCTTGGAGCATGGCGGCGGCGATCGCCGCGACGATCGCCAGGGTCGCGAGCGCCACGAACATCACGGCGCCTTCGCGGTCGGACGGGCGCGGGGAGCGTGTCATGGCGCACCTCCCGCGGGCGACCCCGGCAGCCTACCGACGAGCTCGACGTCGCACACCGCACCGCCCGTCGCCGGGCCGGAGCCGATCATGCGCAGAGTCGGGCCGTCGATCACGGCTCTCCAGACGGTGCCCGCCGGAAATCGGTAGTCCTCGACGACCACCCGTCCGTCCGCAGCCGCGGCCCGGCGACGGAGCCTGTTCCGCGTGGCGACATACTCCACCGTCGTCCCGTCACTGCGCCGGACATGCACCACCCGCGGGGCAGCGCCCCTGAGATCGACCTCCGCGGCGGCATGGGCGTCGTCGCGGAACTGCCGGCCGAGGGCAAGCGCCGTGCGGTCGTGCTCCAGATGCAGCCGCGTCGCCGACTGAAGCGCGAGCGCCCGGTGGAGCAGGCCGCTCCCCACCCCCAGCACCACCGACGTGGCACTGATCACGGCCAGCAATTCCACCAGCGACACGCCGCGCCGATTCATCGCTGCACCTCACGCTGCCCGGCCGGTGGCGGCAGCCAGACTGCCAGCGCCTGGGGCCGCACCGTCCTTCCGGGACTCTGCCACGCCAGGCGGAGGACCACCCGCTCACCGCCGGGATCCTGCGTCGCGGTCACGCGCGCACCGGGAAGCCGCGCCGCGATGCGGTCGGAGAGCGGCGGGGCAGCGAGGAAGCCGGTGACATCGGCCGGCGGTAGCGACAGGAGTCGCTCGGCCAGGTTCGCCAACTCCTCGAGTGCCAGCCGCTCGTGGCGGGAATCGGCAAGGAGGCGCAGGTGGCGCACGAAGAGCGGCATCGTCGAGCCCACGACCACCATCAGGATCGCCAAGGCCGCGACCATCTCGAGGCTCGAGATCCCCCGGCGCGCAGTGGCCGTGCGGGCTGCGGCAGCACGGGGCGCAGTCGTCGCAGGGCGAACGTGGAACGTCATGCCAACCCTCCGATCAACCGCACCAGCGGCACGAACACGGCGAGTGCCTCCAGGAGCACGAAGGCCCCCATCAGGATCGCCGCCAGCGGCACGATGGCGTTACCCCAGGCGAGCACCCGGCGCGTGAGCGCCTCACGGCGTTGGCGGGCGAGCGTCGCGAGCGCCCAGGAGGCGTCGCCGGTGAGGTCCGCAGCCGCGACGAACCGCTCCTCGGCGGCGGTCGCGAGCCCCGCGCTCCCGAGGCCACTGCCCTGCTCCGCGGCAGCGACCAGCCGCAGCCGCGCGGCCACAACGGGGTCGACCTGGCACTCGGCGAGGATGCCGGCCGCCTCCGGGAGCGATCGCCCCGCCGCCAGCGCCACGCCGAGGTGATCGAGGGCGGTGGCGAGGCGGCGCGGTCGCCGCCGGGGCACGACGACGAGGCCGCGCACCCAGCGCCGCAGCGGCGGCACGAGCATCAGCACAGAGATCATCGCCGCGGCCAGCAGCCCCCAGAACGCCGCCTCCGCCAGCCACCGGCTCACCACCACTGCCAGGCCGAGAGCCGCCGGCTCCTCCATGCCGAACTCCTGGATGATCTTCTGGAATTGGGGGATCACCTTGATCGCCAGCAGCAGCGCCACCAGGCCGAAGACGAACCCCACCACCGCGACGTAGCCGATCCCGGCACGCAAGCGGCTCCGGCCACTGTCGTCGCTGGCCGCGTCACCGGCGAGGGTCGCTGCCACCACCTGCGGCAGGAGCCCGGTGCGGTCGCCGAAGCGGACCGCGACGGCATGATCCTCGGTCACCAACCGCGGCACCGCGTCGACCACGTCTGCAGGCGTGGTGCCGGCCGCGAGCAGGCTGGCGGCCCGGGCGACGCGGGCGCGCTGCGCACCGCGCTCGTCGCGTGCCCAGGCGGCGAGCAGATCTTCGGCCGGCATCCCCACCTCGGCACACACCCCCAGCAAGCGCAGCACCGCCGCCGACCGCCTTCCCGGACCGAACGGCGAATCGACCGACAGCGCGGCGACGCAGCGCTCCCAGACGCGCTCGAACGTTGGAAAGGTGGATGTCACCGTTTTGTCCCCGGCTGGCCGCTCACGACAACTCCGTCACGAGACTGATCAACGGGGCGAACAGCGCCGCGGTGAGCAGCGCGACGATCATCCCCACCACCCCAACCGCCACCGGCCCCACGAACCATGCCATCGCCCCATCCACACCCCGGCTGCGATCGGCATGGCACGCTGCGATCGCCTCGAGCACCCGGCCGGCACCCGCCGGCGGTAGCCGGAGCGTTGCGCCGGCGGCGGCGGAGAGGGGAGGGACCAGACCCGCGCGAGGCGCGACGCCCACCCCCCGGGCCGCGAGCATCACCGCCTCGTCGGCCGGCACACCGGCCGCCACGAGGCCGGCGAGGGCCCGGGTGAAGGCAGCGGTCACCGTCGGCCCGCGTGGATTCCAGCGCACCGCCAGCCACCACCCGGCCAAGAGCGCGAGGCCAGCGACCGTGACGGGAAGCCATCCGGTCGCCAGCAAATCGGTGGCGGCGAGCACGACGCGCGTGACGAGCGGCAACCGCATCCCGAAATCGTCGAAGATCCGCCGGAATGCGGGCATCACCGTCACGGAGAGCAGGAACGCCACGAAGGTCGCCACGCCGACGACGATCAGTGGATAGGCCAACAGCGACCAGCGCGTGCCGGCGCGGAGCAGCGGCTGCCGCGCCTCGGCCAGCACCCTGGTCAACCGGTCGCCTCGGTCACGATCGGCGGGAAACAGCGGCAGCCACGCCCCCGGATCGGCAGCCGCAGCCACGAGCGCCCTGTCGGCATCGCCACTGCCCAGCGCCGCCGACACCCGCCGCCACCGCGCTCCATGGGGCGTGCCCATGTCGGCCGCGACGGAGTCCACCAGCGGCAGGAGCCGATCGCGATGCGCGACTGCGGCGGCGACCTGCCGGCGAAAGGGATCGTCGATCGTGGCGGCGGCGCTCATGGCCCGCTCCTCCACTGCTCGACCGGCGGCTGCTCCGCCACCCGCTGCATGACCGTCACCAGTGGCTTGAAGAGGGCGACACCGTAGAGGAGCACGGCCAGCCCTGCGACGATACTGCCGATCATGGCCGGGACCCGCCCCTGCGAACGGCACCGTGCCGCCGCCACCATCCGCTCATGATCGGCCACGGTCGCCAGCGCCGCCTGCCTTGCCATCGGCTCCGCAATCGCCGCGGCGTGCGTGACGAGCGCTCCGGCCGGGAGGGAGCCGCCGGAGATGGCGGCGACGATCGGCTCCACGATTCCGTTGGCCGCCTCTTCGGCTCCCCGAGAGACACCGTCGGCTGCCTGGGAGACACCGTTGGCCGCCAGCATCGCCCTGACAGCCTCGCCGAGCCGGCTCTGCGGATCCCCCTCCGCGGCGCGGCGACGATCAGTCAGGCGGAGCCAGGCGATGGCCGCGCCGGCGAGCCCGACCAGCGTGGCGATCACCGGGATGCGAACCGCCTCGACCACTGGACGGGCATCGAAGATCGCGCCTGCGCGCGGGCCGCTCAGGGTGTCGTCGACCGCGGCGATCAGTGGCCCATACCAGCCAGCCAGGACGACCAGCCCCGCCGCCGCCAGGGCACAGACGAGGAGTGGATAGGCGACATCGAGCCACCAGCGCCACGACTCCGCCGCGCCGCGCTCGGCCGCGTCCTGGAGGGCGAGGAGCGCCGCATGGCCATCCCCACCGGATGCCGCCGTGGTGAGCACGGCAGCCAGCGCCGGCGGCAGGTTCAATGACTCCCGTGCGACGACCTGATCCAGTGGCTCTCCAGCCCGGCAGCGGCGTTCGATCGCGTCGGCGGCTGCATCGAGAGCCGCGGCCAGGCCACCTCGCCCCCCCGCCGTGCCAGGCAGCACCTGCAGACCGGCGCGTTCGGCGGCCGCGATCTGCCGGGCCAGACCAGTCGTCCGGAGATGGACCGCCGTCGCCATGACACGTCTGCCCTCTCACACCCCGCCGAGCGCGCCTGATCGTGAATCCACCCCGCACGCGCCCGACGCCGCACCCGCGACGAGTCTACTGCCTGTCGGCGCGCGTCGTCACCTCTCGGTTGCATGCGGTTACCCCGCTGGGAGGCGACGGTCGTCGAAAACGGCAAGACCGTGGCGGCGCTCTTCAGGGGGCAGCACACTCCTGCTCGATCCGGGCGTAGGCCCGGCGGGCGAAATCGTAGGCCTCGCGCGCCGCGGCCAACTCCTCCGGTCGGTAGCTCCGCTCCTTGGTCTTCCAGCACTGCTCGACCCCGGCAGCGCACCAGCGGGCGCTGTCGGCACTCGCCCGGATCGGCCTCCCCCCGACCGTCACGAAGATCGGATTGGTGTGGGCACGTGGCACGCTGCGCAGCGCCACCCACGCACTGCGCTCGACCCGCTGGCGGAACGTCACGGGGCGCTCGCGGCCGTCGCCCGGCATCTCCTCGCGTGCGACCGGCCGGCCGTTGACCACGAGTTCGACCGGCACCGCGCCCCCGCGCGGATCGCGGGCCGCGACCGTCGCCTTGAACGTGACCTCGGCCGGATCCCCGAGCGCGAGCTCGCTCGTCCCCACGCCGCACTCCACCATGCCCCCGCCCGGCGCCGCGGCGGCGAAATCGGCGAGGTGTGTCGTGCCGTCGCTCACGTAGCTCCGACCGGAGCGGATCCCCTCCACCCAGGTATCGAAGTCGAGTGGGCCGTCGAGCTTCACGTACACCCGCCCGAGGCCGACCCGCTCGCCGGAGATGCAGGGGAAATCGGTCTCGCCGCTTGCGCGCACACGGTAGCCGCAGTTGAGCACGTGGTACCAGATGTTGAGCTCGGCCGTCGGGTCGGTGTCCATCGTCGAGATGAAATCGACCGCGGGCACCGGGGTGCCATCGGGGCCCGGCACCTCGTGCGGCACGTCGACGATGAACTCGTTGGCACCGATGCCGTCGAAGGCGGGAATGTCGTAGTTCGGCAGGCGCCCCGGGCCGTCCTTGCCCTCGGTGCCCGACAGCCGGCCGACGGTGTTCGTGAGCCCGTTGGCTGAATGTGCCGGCCCGCAGACCGCCCCCTGCCGCTTCGCCCAGCGCAGCGTGTTGAGACCGAGCGACGGCCAGTGGTGCTTGGAGTCGCCACCCGGCGGGATCTGCTCGGTGAGCCGCAGCAGGTTGAGGTGCCCGGAGACATGCGATCCGAACCCGGAAACCTCGATGTCGTAGCGCAGCAGGTAGGGGGGCCGGCTGACGTCGTCGGGCCTCCCGGTGAAGAACCGCTTCTGGTAGTCGAAACACGGCCCCCAGGTGAGACAGCAGCCGACCTTGAGGTCCTCCCCCATGCACTGCCGCAGCATGTCGATCGGCTCCACCCCTTCGGTCGGCGATTCGTAGTGGGCGCAGCCGGCGGCGTGGATGTGATGGTCGCCCGACCACCACCCGCTCCGTGACGGATCGATCCACCGCACGACGGTGTGGCGGACCTCGACCGGCTCGCCGGCCACCACCAGATCGATCGTCTCGGGCACCGTCTCCGGGCCGCGCGAGCAGGTGACGCGGTACCGGCCGTCAGGGAGGCGGACCGACTCGCCGTCGAAGCGGTAGATCTGCCGCTGGAAGAACAGGTCGGGGGCGAGGCGTTTGGCTTGCGGTGGATACACGCGCCCCGACGCGTCGGTGATCTCGATCTTCGCAGCCGCCGGCCTGTCGGGCTCGTCGGTGATCCGGAAGGTGACCGGATGCGATGCCCGTGCGCGGAACGCCATGTCGGCACCGGCTGTGGGCGGCCCATCGCCCACGGTGCACTCGATCCGGGCGAAGGCAGGCCCCGCCTCGCGGGCGAACAGCTCGACGATCCGGTACTCGAGGTCGAGCCCGGAAAGCGTCGCCGCGAGCGGCTGCCGGTCGACCATCCCGATCGCCAGCCAGCGGCCCGCCACCTCCTCGCGCCGCGCCTTGGGAAGCGGCTGCGCCTGGGGGCTGGAGAGCGCGATGCGGTCGGTGCGCCCACGCGGGTTCACCACCTTGACCAGATAGGTGCGCCATCCCTGCTCGACGAGGTCGATCGGTCCGTCGGCGGGCACGACCCGCGGATCCGCGCCCGAAAGGTCGATCGCACAGAGGCAGAGCGGATCGAGCACCGCTTGGACGGCGGCGGCGGTGGCGGCATCGTCGCCGGCGGCGCGGGCACGCTCGAGCACGCTGTCCGGAACAGAGGCCCCGCACTGACCGAGCGCCTCGGCGAGCCGTGTCGTCGCCGCGAGGAGCGGCTGCCGCTCGACGGTGGCCACCGCGGGAAACGGCTCCACCCCCGCGCGCCGCATCGGCTGTTCGGCCCACGACACGAGTGCCGCGCCGACGACCGCCAGGCCGACGACCGTCACTCCCCCCCACACTGCCGCACTCCGCCCGCCGGCACGCGCCATCTCAGTCGCCTCCTTCGCCCCCGGTTCCGCGCACGCCACGCAGCAGCACGTCGGCTGTGGATCGGAATCCCAGATCCTGCGTCCCCTGCCCGACGTCGGCCTCGAGCCCCACCTCCCACCGCCCCGGAGCGGCGACGGTGATGTCGGCCAGTTTCCACTCGAGCGCCGCGCCGCCGAGGCGCGGCGCCGACAGCCCGTCGTCCCGGAGCGTGACCCGGCAGAAATCCGCCGGCCGGGCCGCCCCCAGCGACCGGTCGCGGCAGGAAAGCGACAAGGGGGCCGTCACCCCCGCCTCGTTGACGATCGCGACGAGCAGCGGCCGCGGCCGGCCCACCACGAGGTCACCCACCGGATGCACGACGCGGAGCTTCACCCGCGACTCGGGGTTGACGTGGATCCGCAGCGTGACGAGGTGTTCCGCTGCGGCGGCGAGGGCGTCGACGCTCCGCGCCCGGCCGACGCGCGTGCGGAAGGCCTCGTCGGCGACGCCACCGCCGAGTGCGTCGGCCAGCGCGAGCAGGCGCTCGGCGGCGTGGCGGACCGGCTCATCCGGTTGGCCCGGAGGCTCACCGCACGGCGACTGGGCCCCAGCGATCGCCGGGGCCCCACAGGCAGCGACCATCACGATGATCGCCAGCCGCCGTCGGTGCATGAATGCCCCCATTGGCCCCGTCCGTGCCGCGCCCCACCGGCGCCGGTGGGACAGTCTCCCGCGGCCGGTGACTCCGGTCAACGACGCGGCCCACGGCCGGAGTTCCGACCGTGGGCCACTGCGAGCTGGAACACCAGCCGTGTCATGACGTTCGACGAACGCCCCACGACCGTCGGGATCGACGGAGACAGGGATCGTGAGTCAGTGGAAATCAATAGTCGCCGGAAACCATGTCGCCCCCCTTTGCAGTCAGCAGGGCAGCGAACACGTCCGCACTGACCGACTCGGCGACGAAGCGACCCGAGCCGTCCGCCATGCAGACGACCATCCCGGCGGGATGGAAGGAATAGGGCTCACTGTCATTGTTGCAACTCATGATGCAGCGGCCCGTGCTCGACGAGCCGTTGATCGCGCCGGTCGCGGCATCGGTCCCGTCCATCGAGCCCGAAGCCCCGTCCGGATCGGTCCATCCGAATCCTTCCGGGCGCGGGAGCAACGCGTTTTGGCTGCGCTTCAGGAGGAAGTAATCAGGGCGCCCCGCATCCTCCATGATCATGATCGTCTTGCTGAGGCCATCGATGATTTCCGCCACGCGGGTCGACCGTCCGAGCACCAGGGGCCCCTCCTGATCGGCGGTCCCTCCCGGATTGGTCAGTCCATTCGCCGTGTAGAAGCGGTGCCGCAGGCGGTGCATGACTAAGTAGTCGAGCGCCCCCATCACCTTGCCGTCGACCGCCGTACCGGTTCCCGCGGCCACTCGCCGCGAAGCACCCCCGGTCGACGGGCAGACAAACAGCGGGACCACGGTGGTGCCGGTGGTAACGTTCGTGCCGACGTTCCAGGGCACTGTCTTGTCGTAGAGCCTGGACAGACTTCCCTCCTCGAAATAGTCAAGCACGAGCACCGGCCACGCCATGCTGGTCGCCGGGGTCGTCTTGGCGGGCGGCCGCGAGCTGGGGAGCTTGCCGTTGGCGGAGAGGTAATTGTGCAGCGACAGCCCGATCTGGCGCATGTTGTTGAGGCAACCGGAACGCCGCGCCGCCTCGCGGGCCGACTGCACGGCCGGGAGCAACAAGCCCACCAGCGTGCCGATGATCGCGATGACGACCAGCAACTCCACCAGCGTGAAGCCGCCCCGCTGCCGCGGGCCACGGACGGAAACGATGTTCGTGTGCATGCCGACCACTCCATTGACGGACAGGCCGCTGGGGAAACACTCCCCACGGCGTTGTCCGGGACAATGCCTTCCCCGCGGAGGCAGTCAAGCGATGCCTCTCACCGGACCGCGGCTCCACGGCCGCGGGTCGCCGCCGACGACACCGTCGATGGCAAGAGTATGACTACGCTCACACTGTGAGCACTTGGTGAGCGCCGCGCAACCGGCCCCCTCATTCCACGAGGCCCCTCACACAACCCTCACGTCGCGCTCGCGGCATCCTCACAAGACGCTCGCCTGTTGCTCACACGCGTGCCCGGAAGGGGGGAAAACACCTGGAATCAGACGCCTCGCGGCACCGCCCAGTGTTCCTCGCGGTAGGCGCGGCGGAGCATGCCGTCCGCCTCGGCATCGCCGCCGATTCGCTCCCTGGTGGAATCGAAGGTGACCGTCCGGCGGAGGCAGCAGGCGATGTTCGCCAGATGGACGAACACCGCCGAGCGGTGCCCCTCCTCGATGTCGGCGTGGGGCCGGTCGCCGGGATCGCCAGCCGTCGCGCCGCGGCGGATGCAGGCGAGGAAGTCGTCGTGGTGCGGGCCGATGTCGACGTTGCCCTGCTCCTGCTCGATCAGCTTGTTGCGCTCGCCGTAGAGCTGCCAGCCGGAGCGCTTGCCGAGGACAAGCATCCCCTTCGTGCCATAGAAGGCGTTGCCATTCTCGTGCCCCTCCTGCACGTAGGGGGACCAATCGCGCTGCTCGAAAACGAGCTGCTTGCGGGGGCCGTCGGCCCCCGGCCATTCCGCGACGCAGTACTGCGTGTCGGGAAACTGCTGGTCGTCGTCGACCGCGTACTTCCCCCCCAGGCCTGCCACGGTGTCGGGATGGGTGGTCACTCCCAGCCCCCAGCGGGCGATGTCGATCTCATGGACACCGTCGTTGCCGATGTCGCCGCAGCCGAAGTTCCGCCAGAAGCGCCACACCCCCGGGAGGAGGTTCTGCTGGTAGGGCTGCCACGCGGCGGGACCGACCCAGTGGTCGTAGTGGAGGCCGGCGGGGGGATCGCCCGGCAGCGCGTGGCCGATCGAGCCGCGGCGCTGGCTGTTCCACGCCTTGGCGACCAGCACCTCGCCGATCGCGCCGGCCCGAAGCCGCTCGATGGCGCTGCGGATCACCGGGGCGCTGCGGCTCTGCGTGCCGACCTGCATCACCACCTTGTTGCGGCGCGCCGCCTCGATCATCAGGCGCCCCTCTCGGACGTTGTGGGCGCAGGGCTTCTCGACATAGACATGCTTGCCCGCTTCGGCGGCGAGGATCGCGGCCGGCCCGTGCCAGTGATCGGGAGTGGCGATCCAGACAGCCTGCAGCCCCTGGTCGGAGAGCACCTCGCGCATGTCGGCGGTCGCATGGGGATCGGGCATCCCCGCGTCGGCGACGATCTTCCGGGCGGCGGCCAGGCGCGCGTCGTCGACGTCGCAGACGTGTGTCACGCGCACGTCGGACCGCTTCACGAGCCGCTCGAGGTGGCCGCGGCCCATCCCACCACAGCCGATCAGGGCGACCGCGAGCCGCCCGTCGCCGTCGGCTGCTCCCGCGACCTGGGTCGCGAACGCCGCCGCCGCAACGGCAGTGCCCTTGATCACGTCACGCCGCGTGGCCGCCATGCGTCACCTCCCGAGGATGATTCAGCGCCCTCACGGTATTGGATTCGAATACCGAGGAGCGGCGCGCCGGTCGGAAAGGCACTGTATCACCCGGGCCCTTTCACCCGGTCAACCGTTCAACCCGCCACGCCATCGCGAACCGCCGCCTCGCTGCCGGACCGGCCAGATAGCTCGGACCGTCCCGACCGCTCGTGGAGCCAGATCGTCTCCAGCGCCGCCGCGGTGAGCAGGTGCCAGAGGGCGTGGCCCTGCAGCCAGGCGTCGGGGCCGGTAAACCGCCGCTGAACGTCGAGCTCGCGGCAGGTCACCCCCGCCACGAGCAGGCACAACCCGGCCACGAGCCAGCCGGCCTGGAACCTTCCCGGGTGGAGGAGATTTTCCCCCACCGCGACGACCGCCACCGCGACGATCAGCGACGTCAGCACCGTCCGTGCCGGCATCGACCACTTGTAGACATAGAAGAGCACCTCCGCCGCCAGCACCACGGCCACGAGGAGGCTCCACACCGGCAGCCCGCCGACCAGCCGTGGGAGGCGCCGCACCGCGGCGAGAGCCAGGAGCGAAAGCAGTGGCGGATACATCGCCGCCACATCGAGCCGCTGGCCGAGGCGGGTGAGCGAGGCGTGGAACAGACCGCTCGTCAACCCGAGCCAGACCATCGACAGGCCGAAGAGGATGTCGAGCGGGAGGTGCCGCGCGGTCGGCGCTCCCCGGCGCCGCTCCTCGACTGCCATCGCGCAGGCATAGGCCCCGACGAGGACATAGGCGAGATTCGAGAAGGTGTTGGCACGGGTGCGGATCGTGCGGTCGCGATCGATCCGCTCGCCGTAGCCCGGCCGGTGGAGCTCCGGGCTCGGCGCCCATCCGCGCCACGGCTGACGCCCATCGAGGCAGAACGCCGCGAGGGCGACGACCATACCCAATAGGATCGTCGCGCCCCACGCCCGCAGATGCACTGCCCGCGATACCCCGAAACTGGATCCTTCCATGATTGGCCCGCGTTGACTACGACATCGGATCACGGCGCGTGGCATCCGCTTTTCCCGCGCCGAGCGGCTGGCGGACACGTCATGATGACTGCGGCGTGCCGGAGGCTGGCCGTCCACGCCGCCAGCACGATCGCGCCCAGACCACGATGGCCGCCCCGATGGCGAGAGCGATCGTCGTCGGCTCGGGCACCGGCGCGAACGTGGCCGCGAGGGTCCGACCGAGAAGCTCCTTGCCGAAGGTGTTGGCATGGACGACGTCGCGGAAATACGCGTCGTAGACCGCCGTGTCGACGACGCGCGACTGAAGCGTGCCTCCCTGCGCGAGGATCATGTATTCGCCCCACACCCCCATCGTGTCGACGAAGCCGACCCCCATGTCCCGGGAAATCCGCAGGAGGTTCGCGCGGGAGTCACCCTCGGAGGTGGTGAACGGGTCGAGTTGATCGGTGGGGCACCACGCCTTGTTCCAGGCTGCCGATCCCGGAACGAGACCGGGGTCGCCACGCACGTTGCCGGTCACGGCCGGATTCCCGGGCACGGTCGAACCCCACGGCGCATACCCGAACGCGCCCGTCGTGAGCAGGATGTCGGGGGTGTAGCCGAGGTGATCGTGGACGCTCGTCGAGCGGATCTTGTCGATCACGTCGCGGATCGCCTGGTAGCCGGTGGCGGTCGCCGGCGTGCTGATCCCACCGATCACGACCACGTCGGGGCGCTGGTCGATCACCGCCTCGTTGAAGCGGAGGGACCCGTTGGCGGCGGTGCTGGACACGAACGGGTAGGTGGCATCGAGGGGGTTCCATTTGTCGATGCCGGCACCTCCCCCGACGGCCGTCACCACGTTGACCCGGCTCCCCGGCCGCGATCGCTCGACGAGCACGTCGAACGCCGAGTTGGCGGCGTCGTTCACGATGCTGTCACCGAGCATCACCATGGTGACAGTCGCTCCGGCCGCGAGCCGGGCGTCGGTCCGGGCCAACGTCGAGAAGCGGTCGGCGGCCGGGGCATACGGGAGGGGGGGCGCAGCCGCCAGCGTCGCGGCCCGCGGCCGTTCACCCCACACGGTATCCGACCACGCGGCAACGGCGCCACGATCGGTCACGCGTTCGACACGCACGTCGTCGACACGCAACGGGGCGCCGCTCCCGCCATGGAAGCGGACGGCCGCAGCGGTCGCGTTCTGCTGCACCCGCGAATACACGGTCCGCTCCGCCCAGCCGCTGGCGGTCGCGAGACTCGACCGGTAGTCGTCGGCGATCAGGTCCTGGCCGCTCAGCCCCGGGGAGCGCGAGTCGAAGTTCCAGGTCGGGGCGGGGTTCATCGACACGGTCGACACCATCCCGGCATATCCCGTCGGGGCGGAGCCGAGCGTGCTCCGGTAGGAGATCCGCACGTACTCCAGGCCCGTCACGGCGAACGACGGGCTGCGCCAGGTCTGGCCAATTCCGGCCTCGAGATGACCGGCCGCGGCCCAGCCCCCGTTCCCCGTGCCCGTCAACGACCAGTCGGGCCGCGGATCGACGGTGAAGTCGGCGTCGAAGATCGTCTGGGCCGCCGCCGGCGCGAGACAACCCCACGCCACGATCGCCAGAATCAATCCTCGTCGCAGCATGGTCACCCCCCAGCACAGGCCGTCCGGACCCGCATCGAGCCGCTGCCGGGCCGACTTCCGGCACGGCGGCTCCGCGCGATCGACATCCGCATGACCCCCGGAGATGACGACCGTCACCCCAGCGATCGCGGCCGACAGAGTATATTCCCGGCCGACCCGACCGCATGCCGGTGGCACGAACCGCGCGATCACGTCGTGCCCCGGCTCGCGACACGAAGACCTGCGTTGCAAAGGAGTGTGCCGGATGACCAGCACGAACGGTTCGCCATCTTCTGCCCCGACACGGGCCCAGACAGTGGCCCTGATGCCGCGGCGGAGGATCCTCGCGGTCGTGGTGGCCGCGCTCGGCGTGGCTGCGGTCGCCTTCCCACCGAACGGCGGGGCCCGCGCCGCCGAGCGGTCGCAGGAGCCGAAACTCTTCGAGAAGGAGATCACGATCATGGCGAAACTCGGCTACCTGCTCTCGCTCCCCGAGGGCTACGGCGCCGATCCGGCGAAAAAGTGGCCGCTGCTCGTCTTCCTCCACGGGGCGGGGGAATCGGGAAGCGACCTCGAGAAGGTCAAGATCCACGGCCCGCCCAAGCTCATCGCCGCCGGCACGTTCGACCACCCCTGCATCGTCGTCTCGCCGCAGTGCCCCGGCCGCGGCTGGAACGCCGACCTCGTCGGCGCCTTGATCGACGACATCTGCCGCGAGTACCGCGTCGACGAGGAGCGCATCTCCCTCACCGGCCTGTCGATGGGGGGCTTCGGCACCTGGGCGCTGGCGGCGGCGCGGCCGGAGCGGTTCGCGGCGATCGCCCCGATCTGCGGCGGCGGCAACCCCGTCGACGCGATCAAGCTCCGCGGCCTGCCGATGTGGGTCTTCCACGGCGAGAAGGACACCGTGGTGCCGCTGGTGGCGTCGCAGGCGATGGTCAAGGCGCTCGAGGCCCTGGGGCAGAAGGACAACGTGAAGTTCACGATCTATCCCGACGTCGGCCACGACTCCTGGACCGAGACCTACGCGAACCCCGAGTTCTACACCTGGCTGTTCGCCCAGAAGCGACCAGCCGCGCAGGGGAAGTGATCCGGTGCGGGTGAACGGGTCAAAGGAAGCGAGCGCCCCCGCGCCGACGGGCACGGGTCCCGGCGGCCGCGTGCTCTCGATCGACGCCCTCCGGGGCTTCGACATGTTCTGGATCATCGGCGGCGACGCGCTCGCCCAGCGGGTGCTCGCGCGCCTCGGGCCCGGCTGGCCGGAGGCGGTGAGCCGCCAGTTCGAGCATGTCGAATGGGAGGGGTTCCGGTTCCAGGATCTGATCTTCCCCCTGTTCCTCTTCCTCGTCGGCTGCGTCCTCCCCTACTCGCTCGACAAATACCGCGACCGGCCCGGCGCGGTGGGCTGGCGGATCGTGCGCCGCACGGCGCTGCTCGTGCTCCTCGGCCTGGTCTACAACTCGCTCCTCGCCTTCCAGTGGCCGATCCGCACCCTCGGCGTGCTCCAGCGGATCGGCCTCTGCTACGGCCTCGCCGCGGCGCTGTTCCTCGCCACGTCGCTCCGCGGCCGGATCGCCGTCTTCGCCGGCCTGCTCCTCGGCTGGGGGGCGCTCGTGGCCCTCGTGCCGGCGCCGGGCTCCACCGCCGGTCCGTTCACCCCCGAGGGCAACATCTCCGGGTGGGTCGATCGCACGATCCTCCCCGGCAAGATCCTCCCCAAGTACTACGGCTTCGGCGACAACGAGGGGCTGCTCTCCACCCTCGGCGCACTGGCGACCACGCTCCTCGGCACGCTCGCCGGCGAGTGGCTCCGCTCCCGGGCGACGCCGTGGCGGAAGGTGGCCGGGCTCGCCGCGGCGGGGCTGGCCTGTATCGCCGTCGGCTGGCTCGTGGCCCCCTGGCTGCCGGTGATCAAAAACATCTGGACCGGCTCGTTCGTGCTCGTCTCGGGGGGCTGGTGCCTGCTCCTCCTCGCCCTGTTCCACGCGCTCGTCGACATCCTCGGGCTGAAGCGCGGGGCGTTTTTCTTCACCGTCATCGGCGCCAACGCGATCACGATCTACATCGCGCAGCGTGCAGTCGACTTCGGCAAGACCGCCGACTTCCTCTTCGGCGGCCTCGCCGGTCTCGCCGGCGACTGGAAGGGAGTGGTCCTCGGGCTCGGCCTGCTGGCCGTGAAGTGGGCCTTCCTCCTCTTCCTCTGGCGCCACAAGGTGTTTCTCCGCGTCTGAGCGGAGAAACACGTCCCGTCAGGCGAGCAGGTCGCCGATCACGTGGCCGTGCACGTCGGTGAGCCGGCGGTCGATGCCGTTGTGGCGCCAGGTGAGCCGCGTGTGGTCGAAGCCGAGGAGGTGGAGCACGGTGGCGTGGACGTCGTGCACGCTCGTCGGGTGGTCGCGATCGAGCGGCTTGTAGCCCCACTCGTCGCTCGCCCCGTGGACGATGCCGCCGCGGATCCCCCCGCCGCACAGCCAGGTGGTGAACACGAAGGGGTTGTGGTCGCGTCCCCTGCCCCCCTGCGAGCTCGGCATCCGGCCGAACTCCGTCGTCCACATCACGATCGTGTCGTCGAGCAGGCCGCGCTGCTCGAGGTCTTGGATCAGCGCCGCCGCGCCGTGGGCCATTCCCGCCGCCAGCGGCCCGTGGTCGCGCTCGACATCCTCGTGCGAATCCCAGTTGCGGCGCGGGAAGCCATTGTCGTTGCCGCTCCAGACCTGCACGAAGCGCACGCCGCGCTCGAGGAGCCGCCGCGCCGTGAGGCACTTGAGGGCGAAGTGGTGCGTCTCCTCGGCGGCGTTGATCTCCGCCGGCCACACGGGGGCGTCGCGCTCGAGCCCGTAGAGGGCGAGCACGTGGTCGGGCTCGTCGGCGAGCGACAAGGCCTCGGGGGCCGCGACCTGCATCCGCGCGGCGAGTTCGTACGACCGGATCCGCGCCTCGAGGCGGGCATCGCCAGGCCGTGAGGCCAGATGGAGGCCGTTGAGCCGTTCGAGTGCCGCGCGCGTGGCGGCATCCGCGGCCGGCGTGACGAACGGGGCGGCGGCGCGGAGGTCGGCGATCGGCTCCGGCGCCCCCGGCTGCACGACGGTGCCGGAGTGCTGCGCCGGCAGGAACCCGGCGTCCCAGTTCTTCACCCCGTTGGACGCATACCCGCGGTGGTCGGGGAGCACGACGAACGTCGGGAGGTTGTCGTTCTCACTGCCGAGGGCATAGCCCACCCAGGCGCCGGCGCCGGGAAATCCCGGCAGCGTGAACCCAGTGGTCTGGAGGAGCGTGGCGGCCGAATGGACCCCCGACGTGCTCACCATGTCGTGGATGAAGGCGATCCGATCGACCACACGGCCCAGCGGGGCGACGACGTCGGCGAGGAGCTTGCCCGACTCCCCGTGGGGGCGGAACGGCCAGATCGGCTTGAGCCACGGGCCGAGTCCGTTCTGAAACGCCTCGACCGGCTCGCCGAAGTCGCTCGGCTGGCCATGGCGCCTGACGAGCTCCGGCTTGAAATCGAAGAGGTCGACATGGCTCGCCGCCCCGGCCATGAAGAGCTGCACCACGCGCTTCGCGCGCGGCGGCCGCGCCGGGCCCCGCGGTTGCCCGCCGCCGTCGGCACGGATCCGCTCCGCCTCGAGCGCCGCCAGCGCCACTCCGCCGAGGCCACCGCCGAAGCGCCCGAGCCACTCGCGGCGCGGCCCGAGCCACTGGCCTGGCGGCAGAATGAGCCGGCGTGCTTCGGGCAGTGGAGTCGACATGACGATCCGGTCCCGGGGAAGTCGGTGCGTCGCGACGATCAGTCGATGAAGGTGAACTCGTTAAGGTTGAACAGCGCCCGGCAGAGGGCCGGGAGCCCGTGGGCGGCGAGCACCCCGCGGAGCACCTCTTCCTCGTCGGCGCCGGGCGCCCGGCCGACCGCGAGCCGGAAGGCGTGCGCGACCCGCGCGCCCGGATCCTCCCCGACCTCGGCCGCCACGCGGCCGGCGAACTGCTCCGCCTGCGTGGTCATGAAGCGGTTGTTGAGGAGCGCCAGGGCCTGGATCGCCGACAGGCTCTCGGTGCGCTTCTCGACGCGCATCGAGGGATCGGCGCAGTCGAGGCTCGTCATGAACGGCTGCGTCTGGCTGCGGACGATGAACCGGTACACGCTCCGCCGCCAGGTCGTGCGGTCGAGCGGGTCGGCGAGGTCGTAGCGGTAGTGGGGCGAATGCTCGGGGTGCTCGATGCGGAAGTCCTGCCATCCCGGGCCCCCCATCGTGGGATCGAGGGTGCCGGCCACGGAAAGCACCGCATCGCGGATCGCCTCCGCCTCGAGGCGGCGCGGGTGCTGCCGCCAGAGCCACACGCCACCGGCATCGACCGCGGCGGCGTCGGCACGATGGAGCGATTGCTGACGGTAGGTGGCGCTGCTGACGATCAGGCGGTGGAGATCCTTGAGCGATCCCCCGCCGTCGCGGAACGTGACCGCGAGCCAGTCGAGCAGCTCGGGATGGCTCGGCACTCCCCCCATCCGCCCGAAGTCGCTCGGCGTGTCGACGATCCCGCGGCCGAAGTGGTAGTGCCACACCCGGTTGACGATGCTCCGCCACGGCAGCGGGTTGCCCGGCGCCGTGAGCCAGTCCGCCAGCGCCCGGCGCCGCTCCCCCTCGCCGTGCCCGGCGGACAGCTCGAACCGGGCCGGCAGACCGGCGACGAGCGACAGCGTGCCGGGGCCGACCTCGCGGACGGGCGCGTTGACGTTGCCACGCCCGAGCAGCTGGATCGTCCGCGGCACCCCGCCCCGGCCCCGGGCGTGGGCGGTGTAGAGCGTCGCGAGCGCCGGCAGCTCCTTCCGCGCGGCGGCGACCGCCTGCGCCTCGGCATCGAGCGCGGCCGTCTCG
>SXWA01000004.1 GCA_005791575.1 Planctomycetaceae bacterium | reverse complement strand
GGTGGAGTCGCTCGAGCCGCGGCTGGCCCTCGCGGTGACCGTGGTCAATCCCCTGCCCGACATCACGGCGCTGGCGGTGGCGACTTCGCAGACCATCCCTCTGGCAGGACGCTTCGACGACACGGCCGTGACCGGCACCGTGGTACGGTTCACGACGAATGCCGCCGCCCCCAACGACCGGTTCTACGTGGAGCTCTTCGACCAGGCGGGCCAGGCCCGCACCCGCACCACGCCGCAGACGGTCGCCAATTTCCTCGCCTATGCCGACGAGGGGCGTTTCGCCAACACGATCATCCACCGCAGCGTGGGTAATTTCGTCGTGCAGGGGGGGGGCTTCACGGCACCGACGGCGCCGTACGGGGAGGTCGGCGGGGCCCCGACGGTGATCGCCAAGAAGCCGGCGGTGGTCAATGAGCCGGGCAACACCAACATCCGCGGCACGATCGCGATGGCCAAGGTCGGGGGCGATCCCAACAGCGCCACCAACCAGTGGTTTGTCAATCTCGCCGACAACTCCGCCAACCTCGACAACCAGAACGGCGGCTTCACCGCCTTCGGCCGTGTCCTCGGCAGCGGCATGACGGCGGTCGACGCGATGGCGGCGGTCCCCACCTACAACGCCGCCGGGTACTACGGCCAGTACGGCTCTGCCGTCTATCCCAGCGGTGAGAACGGCGCGTTCGACGACCTGCCGCTTCGTGGCATTCCCAACCCGATCCCCAATCCGCTCGTGGTCCAGCCGGCGCAGTTCGTGGCGATGCCGGCGGTGAGCCGGGTCGGTGAATTGGTGCACACCGTCACGACCAGCAACCCGGCGCTCGTCGCGGCGACCATCGGGGACGGGGTGCTTCGTCTCGACTATGCCGCCGGCAAGGTGGGCACCGCGGTGATCACGGTGCGTGCCGCATCGGTGCTCGATCCGACCGACTTCAAGGAGGACCAGTTCACGGTCGTGCGCCAGCCGCCGCTGGCCAACGGCATGATCGGTCGTGCGGGCAACGAACTGTGGATCAGCCGGAAGACGGCCGCCGGCAGCTCGACCACGCTCCTGGCGACACTCCCCAGCGCCACCGTGACCGCGACGCTGACGGGCGATTTCAACGCCGACGGGCGCACCGATGCCGCCGTCCGCAACGGCAGCGGACAGTGGCAGGTGGTCCTCACCCCGGCCAGCGGCACCGCGATCCCGCAGGTCTGGTCGACCTGGCCGGTGAGCATCAACTGGACCAACTTCGTGGCCGGCGATTTCAACGGTGACGGCCGCTTCGACATCGCCGCCCGCAACCCGTCGAACGGCAACTGGCGGATTGGTGTCAGCACCGGCAGTGGGTTCACCGACGCGGCCTATTGGAACTGGCCGTCGAACGTCGCCTGGACCGAGGTGATGACCGGCGACTTCAGCGGCGACGGTCGGACCGACATCCTCGGCCGCGATCCGGTCACCGGGCAGTGGCGTCTGTCGCGGTTCAACGGCGCGAGCTACGTCAGCAGCACCGTGGCCACCTGGAGCAACGCGATCACCTGGACCAATTTCGTCAGCGGCGATTTCAATGGCGACGGCCGGACCGATTTCGCCGGCCGCAATCCCGTCAGCGGCAACTGGCGGCTGGCGCTCTCGACCGGGATCGGTTTCAGCGACCGCTACCAGTGGAACTGGTCGCCGGCGGTGACCTGGATCAACGTCATGGCGGGCGACTTCGACGGCGACGGCCGCACCGACATCGCCGGTCGCGACGCGTTCACCGGTGGCTGGCGGGTGTCGCGGATCAGCGGCACGACGGCGGTGAGCTCGATGTTCGGCACGTGGGGGGCGAGCATCCCCTACGACTTCTTCATGGTGGGCGACTTCAACGGCGACGGCCGGGCCGACATCACCGGCCGAAACCGCAACACCGGCACGTGGCGGGTGGGCCTCGGCAGCGCGACCGCATTCACCGACACCGCCTACTGGAACTGGACGACGCTGAAGACGTGGTCGTGGGCGGCGGCGGTGAGGACCTGACCGCGGGCGGTGCTTTCCGTCACTCGGCCATCAGCTTCCGCCGCGCCTCATCGATCGCCTGCTTTTTGTCGGCCGTGACCTCGGGCCAGGCGAGCCCGAGCCGACCGATCGTGCCGGCGAGCACCGCCGCCACGACCGCGCGGCTGACCCACTTCCGGTCGGCCGGCACGACATACCACGGGGCGTGATCGGTGCTCGTGGCGGCGAGCGCCGCCTCGTAGGCCTCCATGTAGGCGTCCCAGTGGCCGCGTTCGGCGACGTCGGAGGCGGAGAACTTCCAGTGCTTCTCCGGTTCGTCGATCCGGGCGAGGAACCGCCTCCGCTGCTCGTCGCGGGAGACGTTGAGGAAGAACTTGAGCACCACCGTGCCGTTGCGGACAAGGTGCCGCTCGAAGGCGTTGATGTCGTCGTAGCGATCCTCCCAGGTCTTCTTCCGCGGCTCGATGCCGGGGATCCGCTGGGCACGGAGCAACCGGTCATGGACGCGGACGATGAGCACCTCCTCGTAGTAGGAGCGGTTGAAGATCCCGATCCGCCCCCGCTCGGGGAGCCGCTTCATGCAGCGCCAGAGGAAGGTGTGGTCGAGTTCCTCGGCCGACGGGTGCTTGAAGCTCGTCACCTCGACCCCCTGGGGGTTGATGCCCGACATGACATGCTTGATCACTCCGTCCTTTCCCGCGGCGTCCATCGCCTGGAAGATCGCCAGCACGCTCCAGGTGTCGGAGGCCCAGAGAAGCTCCTGCATCCGCGCCAGTTCTTCGACGTCGGCGGCGAGGAGCTGCTCGGCCTTCTCGCGCCGCTTCTTCTCCGGCTCCAGTGGATCGCCCGCCCAGGCCGGGTCGTGGTCGGGGAGGCGGAACTTTTTCCCGGGGCGGACGCGGAACAGGTCGTCGATGCGGTCGAGGTCGACGGGCATGGAATCGATCCTCCGGATGGTGGCCGGCCGCCCGGGGGAAATCCGGTCACTCGGGTCGCGGGTGGGCGGCCGGGCCGGGCCCGTCGCGCAGACGGCCATCGATAACATACCGGAACGCCAGCCGGCGGAAGATCGCGCGCGACGTCAGCCTGTCGACGGCATGCCACAGCCACGCCGTCCGCTCGTCGACGAAACTGATCACGGTGTTGTCGTAGCCGAGCCGCGTCTCGAAGGCGGGGGCCAGCAGCCGCGGGATGGTGAACTGGTTGCAGGTGAAAAGCCGCCACTCGGAGCGCCGTCGTGCGTGGTACCAGGCGATCGAGGGGTTGAGGAGATTCGGCTCCACGGCCACGTACCGCCCCCCCGGCACGAGCACCCGGCGGATCTCGCCGAGGACACCGTCGATGTCGCTGGCGTGATGGAGGAAATCCCACGAGTGAACGACGTCGATCGAGTGATCGGCGAACGGCAGCCGCGAAGCCGAGCCGACACGCACACGGCAGTTGGCCAACCCCCGGGCCTCGATGGTCGTCGCAGCCTGACGGATCATCGCGGCGCAACTGTCGATCCCCTCGAGCCGATCCGCGTGACGGCAGAGGATCGGAAAGTACAAGGCGGTCCCGCAGCCGAGGTCGAGCATCGTCCCCACCCGATCGGGAAACAGCCGCGCGAACGCGCGCTGGAGCATCCGGGCCACGAGGGGCCGCCTGCCGAGCAGGTCGCCGTCGAATCGCTCGCGATACAGCCGCGACCGGGCGCGGATCACGCGGTCGTAATGCCGTCGGGTGGCTTCATGGTCGAGAAACATTGGCTGGCTCGTGCCGCCGGCACCGGGCCGCGCCCGAGCGGCACGCGGCTTCGCGCACGCGGGGCGGCCTCACGGGTGCGGTACCGTCACGCTGCCGACAGGGCGGCGGGCTCGATCGGTTCCGCGGTGTGACGTGCTTCACCGGGCGCGACGAGGCCTGACTCCGCCACGGCGAAATCCTCCTGGTATCTGTCGATGTCGGCGTTCAGCCCCCACAGGTCGTGGGTGCGGCCCCGGAGCAGGTTGTCGGAGGCCAGCAACCCCATGAGGATGCTGTGATCCTGGTTGTTGTACTTGAACGACCCGTACCGTCCGATCGCCGTCAATCCACGGATACCGCGCAGGTGGTCGGCGATCGTCTCCACGTGCCGTCGATAGCCGAGCTCGTAGACGGGATAGGAGCGCGGGACGCGGATCACGTGCCCGTCGTCGACGGCCTGGTCGCGGAGCAGGCCCGTGGCACGTAGCTCGGTCGCCGCCCACCGCTGCAGGTCAGGATCACTCGCGGTCCAGATCGAGTCGGCCGGCGAACACCAGTACTCGCAGCACAGGATCGTGTCCGGTGGACGCTGGGCACCGGCGGGGCCCCAGTTGTTGAAATTCGTGACCCGGCCGACGCGCACGGCCGGGTCGTGGACGTAGACCCACTGGTCGGGAAACAGGTCCGAGGCCCGGATCCGGAGGTAGACCAGGATGGTGTTGCGGAAAGACAGTCGGGCGGCGGCGGCGTGAACGGCCGGCGGCGCGGATCCGAGGCCGCGCACCAGGAGCGTCAGGGGCATGGTCGAGATGACGTGGTCGTAGTCTTCCACACGTCCGTCGTCGAGGCGCAGTCCGGTGACGGATCCCGCGGCGGTGACGACCTCCCGGACCGGTTGCCGAAGCAGGACTCGTCCCCCTTCTTCCTCGAGCCGCGCGGCAATCCGTTCGTACACCATCCCGGTCCCGCCGCGGGGATAGGCGAAGCAGTCGGCCAGTGTCCGGTGACGGGATGAACGGCCGCCGGCGACGGCGTGGGTGACGACGTCACCGAGGGTCAGGCGACGGATCCGTTGGGCGGCGAAGTCGCGGCTCAGGCGCGTGCACGGAATCCCCCACAGCTTTTCGCTATAGGTCTTGAAGAACGTGTCGTACAGGCGGCGGCCGAACCGCCGGATGACCCAGTCCTCGAACGACTCCTCGTCCACGCGCCGCGCGGGGTGGCGCACGCACTGCAGCCCGTAGCTGAGCATGAACCGCAGGCATTCCCCGAAGCCCAGGTGACGCATGATGTCCAGAGGGCGCAGGGGATAAGCGAACAGCTTGCCGTCGAAATGGATCCGTGTGAGGCGGTCGACCACGTGGTGGTCGTCACCGACGATCGTTCGCCAGAAACCGTCGACCCGAGCGTCGGCGCTGAAGAAACGGTGCGGTCCGAGATCGACGCGTCGGCCCCAGAGCTCGATCGAACGGGACAGGCCGCCGACCTCCGCAGCGGCCTCGTAGACGTCGACCGCGATCCCCGCGCGGGCGATCTGCAGCGCCGCGGTGAGCCCGGCCGGACCGCTGCCGATCACCGCCACACGGTTCGGGCCTTGTGGCCCCGCCGCGGGTCCCGGCCGGGGCGGCGCTGCGGGGCGGGAAGTCGCGGCCGCAGTGATCATTCCGTGGATCATCCGTAGACTCCTCGCGAGGGATTCAGCTAGCGTCCAGACATGGACGTCAAGGACCCACCGCGAGGGGGCCGTCTGGAGCCGTCACTGCCGACGTGTGGTGCTTCACGATGACGACGGCATCCCTTGGTCGGATCGCGAGCCACATATCGCCGCTGGTCGGGATCGCCGTACTCCTGGCCGTGTGCTGGGGCGTCTACGGACGGACCCTCGATTACGAACTGATCTTCGACGATGTCGCTTCGATCGAGAAGAACGAATCGATCCGCCGTCTATTTCCCCTGTTCGGCACGAACGGCGGGCTCATGCCGTCCCCGGGGACGCCCCTGGAGGTCCGCCCGGCCGTCAATCTGACGTTCGCCGTGAACTACCGCTTCGGGGGAACCACCCCGGCAGGATACCGCTTGGTCAACATCGCCGTCCATGTCACTGCGGCGCTGGCGGCATGGCTGATCGTGGCGGCCACGGTGCGGTCGCCGGTGTTCGCCGGCCGCTTCACGGACCGGGCGGGAGCGATGGGATTCGCCGCCGCCCTGGTCTGGATGGTCCACCCGGTCCACGAAGAGACGATCGTCTACCTGACCCAGCGCACCGACCTGCAGATGGGATTCTTTTACCTCCTCACGCTCCTGGCGGCGATCGGCTTCTGGCGCTGCCGGCGCTGGTCGTCGAAAGCGATCATGGCGGCGATCGCGACCTGCACCGGCACGGGAGGGATGCTGTCCAAGGAAATGATGGCCTCGATCCCGGCCGTCGTGGCCCTTTACGAATGGACCTTCGTCGGCGGTTCACCGGCCACCATCCTGAGGCGGTCCTGGCCGCTGTACCTGGGACTCCTTTTCAGTTCGCTGCCGCTGGCCCTGCTGTATGCGAACGGCAAGGGCACGCCCCTCGCCGGCTTCAACAACACGATTTCCGCGCACGACTTCTGGCTCACGCAGTGCGGGTCGTTTTTCGTCTATTGGCGATTGCTGTTCTGGCCGATCCCGCTGCTGGTGCACTACCACGTGCCGACGCTGCATTCGCTCGGCGCTGCCTGGCCGGGTGTGATCGGCCTCGCCGCCTACCTCGCGGTCGCCGCCGTCGCCGTGTGGTATCGGCGTCCGTTGGGGTTCGCGCTGGCGTCGTTCTTCCTCGTCCTGTCGCCGACCTTGATCGTGCCCTTGCCCCACGAGGAGATCGCCGAACGGCGGATGTACGTGGCCTCCCTGGCCGTGCTCCCGCTCGTCACGATCACGGTCATGGAAGCGGTCCGGGTGCTGGCAGCGCGCGTCCTCGGGGCCCGGACGCCCGGTCGCCACCGGCTGGCGGCTGCGGGATCGTGGCTGCCGACGGTCGCCGTGACGGTGGCGTCGGTAGGACTGGTGGTCGCGACCGTGCCGCGCTTGGCGACGAAGTCCGGGCTGTGGGACCACGTCCTCGCCCACCAGCCCGACGACGCCTTGGCCCTCGCCTTCGCCGGCTGGCAGGACTGCGAGGATGGCGCTGCCGAGGCGGGCATCGACAAGGTCATGCGGGCGTGGCGGATGAACTCCGGGACGCGGTTCGTGCCAAATGTCGTCATCGCGGTTCTCGATCGGACGCAGCGGTATCCGCAGATGCTGGCCGTGTGCCGCACGCACCACCGCCTCCACCCGCGCCTGCCGGCGGCGGTCCAATCGCTGGCAGTGGCCCTGGAAAAGAACGGACGGTTTCTCGAGGCGATCGACACCTATCGAGAGGTCATCCGGCTCAAGCCCGACGCCTGGGACGCCCACAGCGCGTTGGCAACCCTGCTCGCGGAAAACGGCTCGATCGCCGAGTCGATCGAACACTTCGAAATCGCCACCGACCTTCACCCCGACTTCATGAACTGCATGAACCTGTTCTCGCTGTATCGTGACACCAACCAGGTCGCGGCGGCGCTGGCGATCGCCCCGCAGCTGATGGAGGCCGCGCGTGAAGAACTGTCGGCCGACGAGGCGGAGCCGATCCTCGGCGAAATCGCGCGGTACGAAGCCCGCTGCCGGCCGATGGATCACGACGATTCGCCATCGACCGGCGGCGCCGCCGAACGCCACGGGGACCGGGGTCGGAAGGGGCGCTGAAGGGTCGTGATCACGCGCGTGGTCAACGCTGCCCGATCCGTCCTCACCGACCTCGAATCGCAAGCCGAAAAGGTGCGTGCCGGGATCGTCACCCAAGCCGAAGTCGATGTCGCAGAGCACGCCAACACGCCGATCGTCGACCATGTCGACGCCTCCCTCGTGCACCTCTCCCACAAACGGGGGAAGGGTGCTCGCCGCAGCGTGTCGCCGCACCACGTCGCCGACGTGCGGCTCGACGGCGAATGTCCCGTCGTCGTGATGCCGGGGGCAGACGCCAAGAACGGCCAACGTGCACCCTGCCGCTGCGGCCAGACGTCGCCGAGCAACTCAAACCATGGATCGCCGAACGAGCCAACGGGACCGTCGAACGGCTGGCCGGCAGCGCCGGTGCCGTGACATCCCGGGCAGGTGTGCGGCTGTTCACCGTGCCGGCCGGGCTGGTAAAGCCGCTCAAAACGTGCATCGTTCCGGCGAAAACGGGAATATCCCCGGCAGGGATCGAACCTGCAACCTTCAGCTCCGGAGGCTGACGCTCTATCCAATTGAGCTACGGGGACATCGACTGCGATACGGGGCCATCGACTTTCGGGAGTCTACCAGCCGCGGGAGGCGGCCAAAAGACGCCGCTGGCGGGGTGGCTGCCGCCTCCCCTCCTGACCCGCGGGAGGCCTCCCGATTCAGGCCGAGCGCCGGAGGGCCGGCTCGGCTGGTTCCACCGCCGCCGCACGCGTGCCGATCGCGATCGTCGCCGGGGAGTCGATACCCGCGTCGTCGGTCCGGGCATCGATCAGGGCGCGGAGCTGGCGGTAGCGGGGCAGGTAGCTCCCAAAGGAGAGCGTTGCCAGGAGCCGCCCCACGAGCATCGGCACCGTGCCCAGCGGGGCTGTCGTCACGGCATGGCGCAGGACTTCCAGGCCGTGGGCCAGCAGCGACGTCGTCACCCCGGCGCCGACCATCGACCGCCAGAAGAGCCGTTCCGCATACAAGCCCTGCGTGAAGGCGGGAACCGGGGCGGAGGGCAGGGCCGGCGCGATCACCCGGCTCGACGCTTCCACCACCGTGCGACCACCGGTCCGCGACAGAGCGACCGCCAAATCGGCATCGGCGACGGCCCCGCAGGTGGCAGCGAAGCCCGGTCCGACGCGCTCGAGCGCGGCCGCCGACCAGAACCCCGCCACGAGTTCCGGGCCGATCGATTCACGCGTTCGCGGCGGACTGTAGCTGTCGGCGTGGGCGGCACTGCGCCGCGGCACCACCACCCTGCGGCGGCCACCCCGCGAGACGCGCAGCCCCGCTTCGACCACGTGGAGAGGATCGTCGGCCGCCACGGCCAGCGGCACCACGGCGTCGGCCGAACCTTCGCCGATCAACGCGATCGGGGCGTCGGTCCAGCCGGGGGTCGCCCGCCACCCGGCGGCGAGGACGTGGATCACGTCCCCGGTGGCATGCGCCAGCGCGGTGTTGACGCAGACGACCATCCCCGCACCACGCGGAGCGGCGACGAACGTCACTTCGTCGCCGATGTTCCACGGGTCGGCGTAGTCACAACCCAGACCGACGATCACTTCCGTGTCGGCAGGTCGGTTCTCCAGCACGCTGACGAGCGTCTCTTCCAGTGCGGCCGTGTCTCCGGTCACCGGTACGACGATCGACAGCCTGCGGCCCGTGCAGGCGCGCGGCATCATCCAGGCCCCCCCGATCCGGATCACACCCCGTATGAACTCGAGCGGTCGCCGTCAGGCGGCGGCCCGCTGCGGCTGCAGTTCGGTGAACAGGTTCACCGTCTGCAGCATTTCGCCATCCGCGTCGTAGAACTGCAGTACGCCGACGTCGATCAGCCACATCGCGAACATCTCCGCGACGCGGTAGCACCGCGCCACGCAGCGGCCGCGGTCGATGCGGATGTTCTCCTGGACCTCGGCGACATCGACCGCGTCGACGCCCATGTCGAGGAAGTACCGCGAAACGAGTTCCCGCACGTCGGCGGCATGCATGTGCAGTCGCATGAACGCAACCTCCTGTCGCAGACTCTCGAACGACGTCATGTCGATCGGGGGCCGAGGACCCTACCGGGAACCCTCCTCCGTTGGAAGGTTGGTTTCCGGTGGTCGCTGCATCCCCGCTCCGTGCCACCCATGGAATCGTCATCTACGGGCCGAGGCATGACCTTGGGTTTTCGTCGACTGGCCAGCCGTTGCCCCGCGTCGGGTTTTCCCAGTTTGCGCCGCCGCCGCAATCGGCAACGCCGGCGCGGGGCCGCCCGTCAGAGCCGTTCCGTCCATGACGTTGAGGAATAGCGCTCGCCGACGAGGCGACCGACGCGCTCGATGGGCCACTCGGTCCGCTGCCCGGTCGCACCGAAGGCGTCGCGGACCGCCTCTTCGAGGACAGCCCGGCCGAGAGGAAGCTGGGTGAGAAACGCCGCGTGGGGTCGCCGGCCGCGGTAGTCGGGTTCCCGCGGCGGATGGCGGAGGACGTGGCCGACAAGCGCGAGGTCGAGACCATGGAGCAGGGTGCCGTGATAGAGCAGCCCGCAGCGCCGGATCCGCAGCGCGTTGCCGCCGATCTTCCGCTGGTCGGTCCCGGTCACCAGCGCCAGGTCGCAGGTCCCCAGCCGCTCCACCCGCTGGCCCGCCGGGAGGCGGAGATTGATCGCCAGCGCGAGCGGATCGAGGAGCCCGCGATGGATCTGTTCCACCGGCGGCGGCCCGGCGGGGCAGGGGATGATCACCGACCACATCAGGCAGCCGGGCCCCAACAGCACCGTGAGGCCGCCACTGGGGCGCCGCAGGATGCCCACCCCGGCCACGGCACAGGCCTCCCGATCGACCTCCTGATCGACATGGCTCGACGAACCGACCACCACGGTCGGCTTTGCCGCCATCCAGCACCGCACGACGGGCCGCGCGATCAGCCCCTCGTGGGCCTCCTCGAGGAGGGCCTCGTCGAGCGCGAGCTGCTCCGCCACCGTCGGCGGACCGGCCATCAGCCAGTCGGCCATCGGCCAGTCGGGAGGTGCGGCGGGGGGAAGGAGCGGTGGCATGGTCGCGGGTGCGAGTGGGCGCGTGGTGCGCCGGGGTTGTTTTTCCCGGGTAAAAAACCCGCGGTGGAGGACTTTTTGTCCGGTCGGCCTACACTGCCCTGTATGGCTGACAAACCTTCCCGGCAACTCTCCGCCGACGACATGCTCCCCCCGGTGGAGCCGCCCAGTGCCGCATTCCTGGTGCAGCTGTTCCTGGTGCCGGGGCTGATCGTCGCCATCATCGTGTGCGTCTGGCTGGCATTCCACTGGCTGGCGCACCTGGGCAACGATCCCCAGGCCTATGTGCGGACGCTGCGCCGCGCCAACGAAGGCCGCTGGCAGGCCGCGCTCAACCTCGCCAACGACATCCGCGGCCCGCGCGGAGCGACGCTCAAGCACGACACCGCGCTGGCCACGGAACTGGGCCGCATCCTCTCCGACGAGGTCGCCAGCGGCCGCACTGGTGAGCAGTCGGAGATGCTGGAGCTCTATCTTTGCCGCGCCCTCGGTGAGTTCGCGATCCCCGAGGCCGCCGCGCCCCTCGTCGCCCAGGCCCGCGACGGCTCCGTTCCGACACGCGCCCGGGCGGCTGTCGAGGCCCTCGCGGTGCTGGCGGCCAATCTCTCCCCCACCGGTGTCGACTGGGACGAGGCGGCCGCGGCGGAGGCGGTGATCAGCGCCTCGCGGTCGTCCGACCGGCAACTCGCCTCGGCGGCGGCGTTCACGCTCGGCGTCGTCGGTGGGCCAGGGGCCGCGGAACGACTCCTCGAACTGCAGTCGCAGGCCGACGACGACATCCGCTTCAACGCCGCGGTCGGCCTGGCGCGGCTGGGGAGGGCTGAGGCTTTTCCCACGCTCTCCGACATGCTCGCTCTCCCTGACGTGGCAGCGGCAGCGGACGATCCCCAGGCCCAGTCAGCCCGCTACAAACGGGCGCTGGTGGTGGTGAACGCCCTGCGGGCGACGGCGCTGCTGGTCGATGCCGGCACCGACGAGACTCCCGCAGAGGTGGTCCGCCGTGTCACCAGCTTGGTGAACGACCCGGTCAGTGACGTGCGGACAGCCGCCGCTGCCCTCGTCCGAAAGTTTCGGCGGGTGGGCCCGGAAGCGGCGAACTGAGCGCGGGGCCCCGGCGCGTGTTTCCCCCCGCGGGCCGGTCAGGCGTCGAGGAACTCGTCGAGTGCCTCACGGAGCAGGTCGGTGTCGGCTTCGAGGCCGGTCCAGGCCTGGAAGTCGATCGCCGTGCGATGGCAGTGGACCTCGAGCCCGTCCACGACGCACGCTCCGGCGCGGGCTGCGGCGAGTGTCACCGCGGTCGGCCCCGATGCGACGGCGGTGTCGACCACCACCTGATCGCCGCGGAGACCGCGGAGGTCGGGGGCGGTCCGGCCGCCGGCCGCGGGGATCGCGGCCACGACCACACGCACCCGTTCGGGGATGTCGATCACCGTGTGCCAGGGAATCACCGCCGCCTGCGCCCGGCCCATGGCGTTGAGATCGTCGACGAGCGCCGCTGCGCGCTCGGGGGAGCGGTTGGCGACGAGGATCTCCTTCGCCCCCGCCAAAGAGAGTTCCAGGGCGGCCGCCCGACCCACGGCCCCGGCGCCGAGCACGAAGACATGCTCGGCACTGATCTCGGCATGCATGCGGAGGGCGGCGAGGACGCCACGCCCGTCGGTCATGTGGCCGACGAGGAGTCCCTCGGGGCCGGTGTGCACCAGGCTCGCGGCACCGGCGAAGGAGGCCGAAGGGGAGGACTGCCCCATCAGCGGGAGCGCCTGGCGGCGGAGCGGACCGGCGAGAATGCAGCCGCGGAAACCGAGCGCCGACACCCCGGCGAGGGCATCCCCGAGCCGGTCCGGAGCCACTTCGAGCGAGAGGAATCGCCAGTCGAGCCCCGCCGCGGCAAAGGCGCGTTCGAAGAGGTACTGCGCTGGGTTGCCGGCAGCCGGACAGCCCAGCAGCGAGACGACGTCCTGCAGCGCGGCGTTGGCGAGCGTGGGCATGGGTGCTTTCCCCGGAACTCCGTCATCAAACCACGGCGTCGGAGCGGTGGGAAGAGAGGTCCGGTGCAGCCTGCCGGGCGGCCCGATTCAAACCGCCACCCGCGTCACTTCCAGGAACCGGGGATCGGAGCGGATCGGGTCGAAATCACGCTCCCCCATCGTCAGGGTTCGGTAACGACCCTCGCGGGAAATCGCCCTGGTGAGGTGCTCCACCGCCGCCGCCACGTCGCCGGAGAGCGACAGGTAACAGGCCAGGTTGTAGTGCAGCAACGGTTCGTCGGGACTGGCCGTGAGGGCCTGCCGCAGGCAGTCGATCGCCAGCTCGAGCCGGCCGGTCCGCTTGTGGCACCACCCGAGCCCCACCCAGGCGGCGACGACCCCATGGTCCCGGTTGGCGACGGTCTGGAAGGCGGCGATCGACTCCGGCAGTCGGCCGAGGGCCCGCAAGGCCTCACCCCGGAGCAGCAGCGCGAACACCGCATCCCGGGCCGGGGTGCCGAGCCGATCGAGACGGTGCAGAACGCGGTCGAGCAGGCGCTCGACGGCCGGCGGCGGCGCCTGCTCGGTATGGAGCAGACCCTCCACGAGTTCGATCGCCCCGGCCGATTCCTTGAGCACGAAGGCGTCGTGGACCAGTTGCACGTCGTTCATGGAATCCCACCACGGGTCGGGAAACCGGACTGCCGCGGGAGAGCAATCAGACCAGGGAAACGGGGGCGCCGTACCGCGGACATCCGGCGCCTGACCGCTCCGAACGCTTTATACGCCGCACACCCCCGTGTGGATCAGCGCGATCCGCGGTTTTTTCTTTCCCCGCTACGAAAACAGGGCCGGCGCGGCACTCTTTCCCCGAGCGGGTGGTGAACAGCCCCTGCCCGCTCGCCGCAGGCCGGGCGGGCAAGAATGACCCGGGATCGCGGCGGTCGGCGGCGACGAACCCCCGAAAGCGAACCGTTCCAGGAACGGACCCATGCGACTGACCCTGCGAACCCTCCTGGCGTGGATGGATGGCGTGCTGCCCGAGGCCGACCGTGGCCCGCTGGGTGAGAAGGTGTTCGCCAGCCCCGTCGCCCGCCAGCTCCTCGAGCGGATCGAGGCGGCAATCGCCCGGCCGCAGTTGCCGTCCCCCCGGGTGGAGGGCAAAGGGCTCGCCAGCGACCCCAATTCCGTCGCCCAATACCTCGACAACACGCTTCCCACGGACCAGCTGGAGCCGTTCGAGCGAGTCTGCCTCGAATCGGACACGCACCTGGCGGAGATCGCCGGCTGCCACCAGATCCTCGCCGAATTGGCGGTCGATCCGGGGGCGATGCCGGTGTTCGACGCGGAGGGCCGGGCGCGCCTGCTGGCGGCGCTGCGGCAGGTCGCCCCTGTACCTCCCGGGACCGCCCCACGGGAGCCCGTGGAGCGCGTGCGCGGCGGCGGCCGGTTGCCAGCGCGCCCCGAGCCGCAGCCCTCCGCCACGCGGCAGCCCCGCCGACCGACCCCGTGGCTCGCCTGGGGGTCGGCAGCGGTGGCCCTGCTTGTCGTGGTGGCGTTGATGGGCCTGTTGACGCTGTCTCTGACCAAACCGCGCGCCGGACTGCCCGACGCGCAGAAGGTGGCGGGCCCACCATTGGCCGCCGGGGGAGTGTTCAATGGGGGGCTGGCGGCGGATGGGGGCATCCCGGCACCCGCTGCCGAAGGTCCGCCACAGCCCGTCGACCAGAACCTGGCGACCACCAGCGCCGCGGCTGCCCAGAGCCCGTCGACGACCCCTGCCACAGGGGACGCCAGTGAGGCGGTGCCACCACAAGCCGTGGTCGCTGGCCCCCGCGCCGGAGACGGCAGGGCAGGCCCCATGCCGACGCCGCTCGAAGTGGCCGTGACGGTCGCTGCCGCAGCGGAGATGCCTGCGGGGGCTGTCCCCGGGGCACCGGTGGACACCGCCCCTACCGCCACGGTCGCGGTGACCGGCGAGTGGCCGCTCGTGTGGCGCGCGGCGGGGGGCGCCGGGGAGTGGCAGGCGGGCCTTCCCGGGAGTCAGCTCCCACTCGGGGCCGACGTTGTCGTTCCTCCCGGGTGCACTCCGGAGGTCACGCTTGCGGACGTCACCATCCGCCTCCTCCCGCGGACACGCGCGGTCGTCACCATGGATGGCGCGGAGGTGCCGCACCTCGAACTCGTGTTCGGCAGGGCGCTGATCCGCAGCAGTCGCCCCGATGCCGTGGTGGCCATCCGCGCTGCCGGCCAGCAGGGAACCCTGGCTGGCGCTCTCTCCGGTGGGGCGGCGATCGAGGTCACACTCGAGCGATCCGCGGGCGACGATCCGGCGACCGTCGCTGCGGTCACGCGCGGCGTGCTGGTTCCCGTCGCAACCGGATTGCGCTGGAGGCCGGTGGCGGTTGCGGCGGACGGGGCTGCGGAGGAGGTGGCCCTCGAATCGCGGCGTCGGCTCGGCTGGGATTCCCGTGATCCAACTGCGATCACCGTGGCGGAGCCGGCCGGCCTGCCGTCGTGGGCGGCCGGCGATGGCGGCGGCGATCGGTTGGAACGGGCGGCAGCGGCTGGGTTCCGGGCGCGGCTGGAGGCCGGCGCGCCGGTGGATGCGGTCCTCACGGCGATGGCCGCGGCGCGGCGCGTCGAGGAACGGTCCTTGGCGGCGGCGACGCTGGCGCTTCTGGGCCGGTTCGAGCCGCTGGTCGCACTGCTGGTCGCCGATGCCGCGCCGCTGCAGGTGCAGAACCGGCAATGGGAACTGGTCGAGGCGGGCAGCGTGCCGCTGGCCCTGGCCCGGGGTACCAATGCCGCGGCCCGTTTGCGCCAGGCCCTGGTCGCCCTGGCGCCACCCGGCAAGGCCGACCTGCTGTGGCGGCTGATGGTCGGCTTCACACCGGAGGAGCTCGCCGCCGGTGCCGGCCACGACCTTGTGGGCTCGCTCGACGATGAATCGCTCGTGGTCCGCCGCTACGCGCTCCTCCGTCTCGTCGAAGCCACCCACGCCTCGGCGGCGGACCAGGCCCGTTACCGTCCCGACGCCTCCCCCGACAGGCGGCGCACCGGCAGCGAGTGGTGGCGACGCGCGCTCGAGGATGCCCGGTCGGGTCGTGGGAGGGGCCGGTGAGCCGGCATTCGGCCGGGGCTGATCCGCGGCATCGCGGCCGTGCGGCACGGATGGTTTGTCGCCGCCACGACTGGGGTGATATGATCTTTCGCGCAGCCGGAAACAGGAAGGCACCTCATGCAGATCAATGTCTCGGCCCGACATGGCCATCTCAGCCCGGCCACCCAGTCGAAGATCACGGCGAAAGTGTCGCGGTTGAAGCGGTATTTCGACCGGTTGACCGCCCTCAACGTCACGGTCGATCTCCAGAATGCCGCGCTGCCCACGGTGGAGATCGTGGCTTCCGCCGAGCATTTCCACGACATGGTGAGCCACGAGGCATCGGCGCAGCTGTGGAGGTGTGTCGACGGGGCGACCCAAAAGTTGGAGCAGCAGCTCCGGAAGCACAAAGAGAAGACCCGCGACCACAAGCACGTCCAGTCAACGCGGCATTCGTGAGCATCGGCCGGGGACCCGCCGGGTCTCCGCTGGGGTTTGCGGACTCCGCGGGGCCACCCAGCTCCCACGGCTAGCGACGACCGCCAACCGACCACGGAAGCGTTCCGCATGAAGTTCTCCGATTTCGTCGCCGTCGACGCCATCCGCTCCGACGTCGAGGCTGCCACGAAGGAGGCCGTGATCCGCGAGATGGCGACGGCGCTCGTCGATGCCGGGCGCATCGGTGCCGGTGACCTCGACGGGATCGTGAGGGCGATCATGAAGCGGGAGGACCTCGGGAGCACCGGCATCGGCCGTGGTGTGGCGGTGCCCCACACCAAGCACCCCAGCGTCACCAAACTCGTGGGCACGGTCGCGGTCAGTCACGACGGGATCGACTTCGACAGCCTCGACGGCGATCCCGTGCAGTTGATTTTCCTGCTCGTGTCGCCGCCCGATCGGCCCGGGGATCATCTCCGTGCCTTGGAGAACATCTCCCGGCAGTTGCGCGACGACGCCTTCTGCAGGGAGTTGAAGGCCGCCCGGGCTCCTGCCGAGATCCAGCATCTGCTGGAGGCGGCCGACAGCCACGGTTTCGTGTCATGAGCGCCAGGGGGCACGGGTCTGCCAAAGGGGGAGGGGCGGCCGGGGGAGGAGTAGCAGGGCAGCGTGTTCCGGCCGACGACCGTGACGCTGCGGGTGGTCGGGCTGCTGCCGGGCAAAATGGAGGAATGGCCGGGCCAGATGGAGTTGGGCCGGATGACGTTCGGCCTGCTGAAACCGGAACGATGGTCGAGCAGACGGTGTCACGGGAGTTCGTCGTCGGAATGGCGAAGGGTCTGCACCTCCGCCCGGCCGACATGCTCGCCCGCGAGGCGCGCCGGTGGCGGTCGCGGGTGGAGGTGATCGCAAACAGCCAACGGGTCGATGGCAAGAGCATCCTCGACGTGATGACGCTGGCAGTGGAGGCCGGGGCGCGGGTGGCGATCGAGGTCACCGGTCCCGACGCCGGCCAAGCGCTCGACGCGATCGGCGGACTGTTCGAGAGAAACTTCGATGAGATGGGTGGTGCCGGGGAACCGGCGGACGGTGAACCGTCCGCGGCCGACACCGCATAGCACGATTCGGTCGTCACGAAACACCACAGGAGCCGCAACGAACGCCTGGCGCGAGTCGCCCGGAACCCGAGTCGTCCTCGCGCCCGTCCATCGGATGGGCTGCTGAATGGACGACGGGTCGCCGGTCGATGCCGCTGCCGGCGGACGCGATGCGCCCATGCTGAAACTCCAGGGCATCGCCGTCTCGCCCGGCGTCACCATCGGTGAAGCGTTGGTCCTCGACAGCGAGGGCTTTCGCATCCCGCGGCGCTTCGTCGCCCGCAGTGCGGTCGATACGGAGCTCGAACGGCTCTCGCGGGCGGTGGCCGACACCGCCGCCGAGATCGAGCGCAACCGCGACGCCATTCGCGCGGAACTGGGCGACCAGTACGCCGCGATCTTCGCAGCCCACCTGGCGATGCTCCACGACCCGCGCCTGCAGGAGGAGCTCGTGAGTGCGGTCCGCGACCGCAATTTCTGGCCTGAGTACGCCGTCAGCCGCACGCTGCGGAGGTACGCCAAGGTTTTCCAGAGTCTCGACAACCACGTCGCCCAGCGTGCCCACGACATCTACGACATCGAGAAGAGCCTGCTGCGGAATCTCCTCGGGCAGCGCCGCGAGACGCTCGCCGCGATCTCCCAGCCGGTGATCGTGCTCGCCCACAACCTCACCCCCAGCGAGACCGCCAACCTCGACCGGCGCTACGTCCAGGGGTTTGCCACCGAGCTCGGCGGACCGGGCAGCCATACCGCGATCGTGGCCGAGGGGCTCGAGATTCCCGCGGTCGTCGGTCTCGGACCATTCCTTGCCGACGTCTCCGGCGGCGAGCCGGTGATCCTCGACGGCAATCAGGGGTTGGTGATCCTCCAGCCCGACGAGGAGACGATCGCCCGCTACCGGCTCGAGGTGGAGACGGCACGCACGGTCGCCGCGAAGCTCGACACCCTCCGCGACCTGCCGGCCGAGACCCTCGACGGCGTCCGCATCCACATCACCGGCAACATCGAGTTTCCCAACGAGGCCGAGCACTGCCTCTCCCGCGGCTGCGACGGCATCGGCTTGTACCGCACCGAGTTCCTCTACCTCACCAGCCGCCGCGAGCCCACCGAGGAAGACCACTACGCCGCCTATGCGGAGGTGGTGCGCGTGATGGCGGGCAAACCGGTGGTGATCCGCACGCTCGACCTCGGCGCCGACACGTTGCGCACCGAGTCGACCCCGGAGGAAGAGCGCAATCCCTGCCTCGGCCTGCGCAGCATCCGGCTCTCGCTGCGCCAGTTGCCGATGTTCCGGACCCAGCTCCGGGCGATCCTCCGGGCGAGCATGCTCGGCGACGTCCGCGTGCTGTTTCCACTCGTTTCGACCATCGTCGAATTGCGGCAGGCGCGGATGGTGCTCGCCGACGTGATGGAGGACCTCGCCGAGCACGGCATCGCCTTCAACCGCGACCTGCCGGTGGGGATCATGGTGGAGACGCCGGCGGCGGTGATGATGCTCGACGTGTTCATCCGCGAGGTGGATTTCATCTCGATGGGCACGAACGACCTGATCCAGTACACGCTGGCGGTCGATCGGGGCAACAAGGAGGTGGCCGATCTCTACAACGCGTGCGATCCGGCCGTGCTGCGCCTCCTGCAGCGGTCATTCGACATCGCCAGCGCGGCCGGGGTTCCTGCCAATGTCTGTGGACAGATGAGCGGCAGCGTGATGTACACGCAGCTGCTTCTGGGATTGGGCCTGCGGCACTTGAGCGTGCCGGCCAGTGCCATCCCGGAGGTGAAGCAGGTGTGCCGAAGTGTTTCGGTCGCCGAATGCCGCGGGATCGCCGAACGGGCCCTGCAGATGGAGGGGGCACGGGAGGTGAAGGCTTTTTTGACCGACCAGATGCGTCGCCGGCTCGCCGGAGCGGGAGCCCCGTAGGCGTCGGGGCCGCCCCCGGGCGGCCTGTCGCCACGCCCCGCCGGATGCCGAAGAAGGAAAGCGCCGACTAAGGAAAGCACGGAGAATCATGAAACAGGAAATGCTCATCAACGTGTCGCAACCGGAGGAGTGCCGGATCGCGATCATGGAGGACGGCGTGCTGGAGGAGCTCTACGTCGAGCGCACCAGCCAGGACAACCACGTCGGCAACATCTACAAGGGACGGATCGTCAACATCGAGCCCTCGATCCAGGCCGCGTTCGTCGACTTCGGTGTCGGCCGCAACGGCTTCCTCCACATCTCCGACGTCGAGCCGCAGTACTACCGGCAGGGAGGGCTCGATCCCGACAAGGCCTTCGAACTCGCCGACGCTCGTGGTGGCGAGGCCGGCGCGAAGGCGGGCGGGGATCCCGGTGCCGATGGCGGCGAGGATGGTCGTTCCCGGCTCGCCACGCGGCGGAAACCGCGGCTCGGCGACCGGCCACGTGTCAAGCCGCCGATCCAGGACATCCTCCGGCGCGGCGACGAGGTGCTCGTGCAGGTGATCAAGGAGGGCTTCGGCACCAAGGGCCCGACTCTCTCGACCTACATCTCGATCCCGGGCCGGTACCTCGTGCTCATGCCGCCCCTGGGGCGCGTGGGAATCTCGAAGAAGATCGATGACGAGCGCGACCGGCGCGAACTCCGCGACATCATGCTCGATCTCAAGCCGCCCAAGGGGGTGGGCTTCGTCGTCCGTACCGCGGGCACCGAGCGCACCAAATCGGAGATGGCCCGCGACATGGCCTACCTCCTGCGCCTCTGGAAAAGCATCGTGCGCCGGATGCGCAAGTATTCCGCGCCGATCGACATCTACCAGGAAAGCGACATGATCATCCGCACGATCCGTGACATGTTCACGGAGGACGTCGGGCGGATCCTCATCGACGAGCCGGCGGCCTACGAGCGGGCGCGGGAATTCCTCGAATTGGTGATGCCGAAATACGCCCCGCGGCTCCAGTTCTACGACGGCAAGGAGCCGCTCTTCCACCGCTATGGCCTGGAGGAGGAAATCGGCCGGATCCACCAGCGCAAGGTGCCGCTCAAGGGCGGTGGGTCGATCGTCATCGACCAGACGGAGGCCCTGGTGGCGATCGACGTCAATTCGGGCTCGTTCCGCACCGAGAAGAGCGCCGAGGAAAACGCCTATCAGATGAACCTGATCGCGGCCAAGGAGATCGCCCGCCAGCTGCGGCTCCGTGACCTCGGTGGTGTGATCGTCAACGACTTCATCGACATGCGCAAGGAGAAGTACCGCCGCGGCGTGGAGAAGGCGCTCCACGATGCCATGAAGCGCGACCGGGCCCGCACCAAGATCCTCCGCACGAGCCCGTTCGGCCTCGTGGAGATGACGCGGCAGCGGATCCGCCCCTCGCTGCGCAAGAGCATCTTCCGGGATTGCCCCACCTGCACCGGCACCGGGATGGTGAAGACGGCGGAGAGCATGGCGATCGAGGTGATGCGGACGTTGCAATTGGCCGCGACCCGGACCGACATCGCCCGGCTCAACGTCACCGTCCACGACGAGGTGGCCACCTGGATCAACAACCGCAAGCGGCGCGAGGTCGCCCAGTTCGAGGATGCGGTCCACGTCCAGCTCCACGTGGTCGGCAAGGAGAGCGTGTCGCCGGAGCACCTGGTGTTCGAGGCCTGGGATTCCAGCAGCCGGACCGTGCGCTTCCCCTGACGCCCACACCGCAGCTCGGAGAGTGAGGAGGTGGAGAATGGCGGGCCTGCGGAGGCTGGTGGCCGCATCGCCGATCGCTGGGTGGCCGGTCGTTGGGTGGCCGGTCGTTGGGTGGTTGGGTATGGTCGTCGCCGGACTGCACGGAGGCGCCGGGGAGCCGCCGCCCGCCGCGGCGCCGGTCGAGGTGGCGCACGCCAGTGTCGGCAGGCAGGACGACGACTCGGTGGTCACGCCGGTCGATCAGGTACTCACGCCGCTCGGCAGGTTGGTGAGGCTCGATGGGCTGCGGCCCCAGGCGATCGCCCTCTCCCCGGATGGGCGCGTGCTCGTGACGACGGGCAAGACGCCGGAACTGGTGGTCATCGATCCGGCCAGCGGCGAGATCCTCGACCGCGTGGTGCCGACCGGCGACGGTGTTGCCGCCAGCGGTGGCACAGGAGAGGGGGCTGGCGGCGGTGGGCCCGGGGCAACCGAGGCCGGCGGACGGTCATCCGAGCGCAATCTGTCGCCCGATCGCAAGGCGCTGCTGAGCCTCACCGGACTCGCCTTCGCCCCCGACGGTACGCGGCTCTACATGGCCAACGTCCAGGGGTCGGTGAAGGTGTTCACGGTGGCGGATGGCAAGGTCACGGCGGTAGGGGGGTTCGTCCTGCCGCCGGCCGCCGCACCGCAGCGCGCCGCCGAGATTCCCTGCGGGCTGGCCCTGTCGGCCGACGGCCGCCGGCTGTACGTGTGTGGCAACCTCTCCAACCGGCTCTTGGAGTTGGATGCTGCCAGCGGCCGGCTGCTGCGCGCGTTCGACGTCGGGGTGGCGCCGTTCGATGTCGTCCTCGCGGGCGACACGGCGCTGGTGAGCAATCTCGGGGGGCGACGGCCGGGCAGCGACGACCTCACCGGGCCGGCCGGCCGCGGCACGCGTGTCCGGGTCGATCCGGTGCGCCACATCGCCAGCGAGGGCACCGTCAGCCTGATCGATCTTGCGGGCGGGACCGTGCGGGAGATCGCGGTCGGGCTCCATCCCTCGGGCCTGGCCGTGGCGCCGGGGGGGCGGATCGCCGTCTGCGCCAACGCGGGCTCCGACACCCTGTCGCTGATCGACGTCGCGGCGCACCGCGTGGTGGACACGGTGTGGACAAAGCGCACCCCGGCCGACCTGTTCGGCGCCCAGCCGGCGGCGCTCGGCTTCGCCCCCGACGGTGAACGGCTCTACGTCGCCAATGCCGCCCAGAATGCGATCGCGGTGTTCGACTGGGAGCCGGACGAGCGGGGCGCGACTCGCCTCGTCGGGCTGATTCCAGTCGGCTGGCATCCCGCCGGCGTGGTGGTCGATGCACCGCGGGGCCAGATCGCCGTGGCCAACATGAAGGGCCTGCCGCGGGAACCGCGGGTGCAGCGGGGGGGGGGCACGGGGTTCAATTCGCACCAGCATGCCGGCAGCGTGTCGCTCCTGCCGATCCCCGATGGCGACCTGCTGGAGGCCTGTTCGGAGCGCGCGGCCCGCAACCTCCGCAGTGGGCGCATCGCCGCCAGTCGGCTGCCGCCGCGGCCGGGGGTCGCGCCGCGTGCGATCCCCGAGCGGATCGGCGAGCCGAGCCTCATCGAGCATGTGGTCTACGTGATCAAGGAAAATCGGACCTACGACCAGGTGTTCGGCGACATGCCCGAGGGCCGCGGCCGGCCCGACCTCTGCATCTTCGGCGCGGGAATCACCCCCAACCAGCACGCGCTGGCGCGCCGCTGGGTGCTCCTCGACAACACCTACTGCTGCGGCATCCTCTCGGCCGATGGCCACAACTGGAGCACCTCGGCGCTGGCCAACGACTACCTCGAGCGGAGCTTCGCCGGGTTTCCCCGCAGCTACCCCGACGGCATGGAGGATGCCGATGCCGATGCCCTCGCCTGGTCGTCGGCGGGGTTCATCTGGGACGCCTGCCGGAAGGCGGGGAAGACGGTGCGGAACTACGGGGAATTCATGATGCCGCGAGTCGCCTGGCGCGATCCCGCCACGCCCGGGCACCCCGACTTCCGCGCCTGCTTCGCCGCCTGGAAGGGTGGTGGTGACGTGGTGTTCGCCAGCGCGCCTGCCATCGAGTCGCTCCGCGACATCTCGGCCACCGACACGGTGGGGTGGAACATGAGCGTGCCTGATCAGTTCAGGGCCGATCGCGTGCTGGCGGAACTGGCCACCTACGAGTCGCGCGGCACCTACCCGAATCTCGTCATCATCTGCCTGCCGCAGGACCACACCAGCGGCACGGCGAAGAACTGCCCCACCCCCGAGGCCTGCGTGGCCGACAACGACCTGGCATTCGGCAGGATCGTCGCCGGCCTGTCGCGGAGCCGGTTCTGGCCGAAGATGGCGGTGTTCGCCATCGAGGACGACCCGCAGGCCGGTTGGGACCACGTCAGCGGCTACCGCACCACCGCCTTCGTCGCCAGCCCGTACGCCAAGCGTGGTGTCACCGTCAGCACCCACTACAACACCACCAGCATCCTCCGGACGATCGGTCAGATTCTCGGCCTCCGGCCGATGAACCAGTTCGACGCCGCCGCCGCGCCGATGGCTGACTGCTTCACCGACACCCCCGACCTCGAGCCGTTCATCGCGCTGCCGGCCACCATCCCCCTCGACCGGATGAACGGCGACCCCCAGTCGCTGCTCGATCCGCTCCTCCGGGCGCATGCCGTGGCGAGCAGCGCGATCGATTTCTCCGCCGTCGATCGGGCACCAGAGGACCTCCTCAACCGCATCCTCTGGCACGCCATGAAGGGGAGCGAAGCCCCCTACCCGGAATGGGCCACGGCGGCGGCGGCCGACCCGGACGACGACGACTGAGGGGCGGCCGAGACCGTTTTTTCGTTTCCCGCCCGGGGGCCACCGGCCCGGACTCGACCCATGGCCACCGGCGCGATACCATCCGGGTTTCCGCTGGAGGGCGGGACCGTTCCCCTCTTCCGGCCCACCACCGCGACCGTGTCCGGGACCCCAGCCATGGCCAAGCAGACAGCCTCCGCTTCCTCCTCCTCCGCGATGACCGGTGCCGGCCATCACTATGCCATCGTCGCCGACGGTGGCCGCCAGTACCGGGTGATGGAAGGGCAGGAACTGGAGATCGACTTCCGTCATCTCCCGGCTGGGAGCGAGGTGGTGTTCGAGGAGGTGCTGGCGGTGAGCCACGGCGGGAAGCTCACGATCGGCAAGCCGCTGGTGAAGGGTGCGACGGTGAAGGCCGAGGTCCTCGGCGTCGAGCAGGGCAAGAAGCTCTATGTGCAGAAGTTCGCCCGGCGGAAGAACTACCGCCGCCGCACCGGCCACCGCTCGCTGGCGACGAAGGTGCGGATCGCCTCAATCTCGGCCTGATGGCTCCGCGGCGGTGTTCGCACGCCTGCTGCCCCTTGTCGAAACCGGGCCAGCCCTCAGGGCAACAGCCCGGCCAAAGGTCCGCCACGCGCGCACAGCGCGTCGACCCGCTCCGTCACCGCCGGGTCCTCCTCGACGGGCGGGGCGTGGTGGGGCTTGAGCCGGGCATCGATCACCAGTGGACCACGGCAGCCCCAGTGCTTGTTGCGGATGCCGGCCTCTACGCCGTGCACGTCGGCGGCGGGGTTTGACCGGGTGAAGGTCACCCAGAGGAAGTTCTCGAGACGAGCAGCGGTGAATTCCGCGTCGTCGACGACGACGATCAACGGCCAGCCGCGGAGCGGGTGATCGGCGCCGATGGCCGCCGTCAGGCGGTCGATATCGGCGCTCCAGACCGCAGTCGCAGAGCATCGCCAGATTGATTCCTCGTCGGGGGCGGCGAGCACGGGGCGGGGTTCGATCGTCGGCCCGCGCAGGGCCACGATGCCCGGCCGGCAGACGCACGGCGTCGAGAATCCCGCCGGCAGCGGCACCATGACGGGCAGTTCGCGCGGCAATTCGCGGCTGGCCGGCCCTCGGGCGGCAACCACCAGTTTGCTGCCGGCGTTGAAGCCGCTCCCGGAGTAGTCGAGCGTGTCGATCGTGGTCTCGGTGTGGAAGTGGCAGTCGCGCCGCCAGTCGACGCGCTCGAGCAGATGGGTGAGGAACGCCGGGACGTCGTGGGCGTCGAGGCCCGGGGCACCATGGCCGTCGACGATGAGCAGGTACTTCGCCAGCGACAACTGCCCCTGACCGAGGATCGCGGCGGATTGGGTGAGTAGTTCTGCCGGTCGGTCGCTGCGCCGCCAGGGGAGGTAGCGTTCGCTGCCCACCGCCAACAGCAGCGGGTGGACCCCGGCGGCATCGACGGCATGCACGCTCGACACCCCCGGCAGCACGGTGGGGATGACCGGCCCGGTGAGTTCGTGGACGAGCCAGCCGAAGAGCGTGTCTTCCTGCGGGGGGCGTCCCACCACCGTGGCGGGCCAGATCGCGCCCGGCCGGTGCCAGACATGTTCGACGCGGAGTGCGGGGAAATGATGCTGCCTGGCGTAGTAGCCGAGGTGGTCGCCGAACGGGCCCTCCGGCTTGGTGTCGGGGAGGATCGTGCCCTCGATGGCGAAATCGGCGTCGGCATAGACGGCCGGCCGCCCCGGCCGCCGCACCATCGGGATGCGGTGGCCCGCCAGCGCCCCGGCGAAGGTCAGTTCCGACAGCCCCTCCGGCAGCGGCATCATCGCCGCCACCGCGAGCGCCGGTGAACCTCCCACGGTGATCACCACGCGCAGCGGTTCGCCGCGATCGAGTGCGCGGCGATGGTGGATGCCGATGCCACGGTGCAACTGGTAGTGGAGGCCCACCTCGTGGAGTGGATCGTAGGCCGGGCCCGCCAGTTGGACCCGGTACATCCCCAGGTTCGAATGCTTCGTGCCCGGGGCTGCCGGGTCCTCGGTGTAGACAGCCGGCAGGGTGACGAAGGGACCGCCGTCTCCGGGCCACGACACCACCTGCGGCAGGTGGTCGAGGGGGATCGCATGGGTGAGCACCGGGCCCCGGCGCACGCTCCGCGGAAGCATCGTCAGGGCGTCGAGCGGGGCGCGCCAGTAGCGCCACGGCCGCTGCAGCGCCGCCTGGGGGTCGATCTTCAGTTCCACCAGCCGGCGCACCCGTTCGAGGGTGTCGGCGAAGATCCGTTCCACGCGCCGGCGCGTGCCGTAGAGGTTGACGAGGATCGGGAATGCCGATCCCGTGGGATGGCGGAAGAGGACGGCCGGCCCACCGCTGCGGAACAGCCGTCGCTGGATCTCGGCGATCTCCAGCCGTGGATCGACCGGATGATCGATCGCGACCAGTTCCCCGGCCGCCGCGAGGGCCCGCACGCAGTCCTGGAGTGAGCGGAATCCCATCGTCGGCACCCGTCAGCGGCGCTGCCGACCGCGGTGGCCGGTACACTCGATCGTTATAGTCGTCCCGGCGGCTGCGGCCGGGACCAGGGGGTGGGATTCCGAGGGAGCAGGCTCATGGTGCGGTTGACGACTACCTACGAGGGCGGATTGCGGTGCCGGGCCGTGCACGAACCCTCCGGCGCCACCCTCCTCACCGATGCCCCGGTCGATAACCACGGTCGGGGGGAGAGTTTCTCGCCCACCGATCTGCTGGCCACGTCACTCAGCACCTGCATGATGACGATCATGGGGATCGCCGCCGAGCGGCACGGGATCGATCTCGCCGGCATGACCGCCGAGACGACCAAGGAGATGGCGACCGATCCCCCGCGGCGGATCGCCGCCCTCCGAACGCGGATCACGGTGCCACTGCCGGCCGACCATCCGCAACGGGCACTCCTCGAGCAGGCGGCGCTGGGCTGTCCGGTTCACCGGAGCATCGCCGCCGGGATCGATGCCGCGGTGGAGTTCGTCTGGCGGGGCTGACACCCCACCGGCCTCGTGCGCTGGGCGTGCTGACCATGGCTGACGGCGACCTCTCCTCCAGCGGTCCGATCGCCGAGTGGCTTACCCGCGCCCGGTCGGGGGATGCCGCTGCCCGTGAACGGCTCTTCACCGCCTGCCGCAGCTACGTGGCGACGGTGGCCCGCTGCCACCTGCAACGGGGGCTGGCGGCGCGTGTCGACGCATCGGACATCGTCCAGCAGTCGCTCCTCGAAGCGCATCGTGGGTTCGACCGGTTCGCCGGGGAGTCGCCGGCGCAGTGGCTGGCATGGCTGCGCGGGATCGCCACCCACAACGCCCTCGACGCGGCGCGGGGCCATCGGGTGGCGGCGCGCCGGGCCGCCGGCCGCGAGCGGTCGCTCGACGTCGATTCGGCTGCGGCGGCCATCGGTCCGGTCACCGATTCCCGCTCCTCGCCGAGCCAGCGGCTCCTGCGCTGGGAACGCGAGATGGAACTCGCCGCCGCCCTCGATCGCCTTCCCGAGGATCACCGCCGGGTGATCGAGCTGCGCAACATCGAGCGGCTGCCGTTCGAGGAGGTGGCGCGGCGGATGGACCGCTCCGCGGGCGCCTGCCGGATGCTGTGGATGAGAGCGCTGGAAAGTCTCCGCGGCACGCTCGGCGAGGATCGGGGCACGACCCGCGGAGCGGAGGGGGGGCAGCTGTGAGAGGCGCCGCGCACGACGGTGCGCTCGAGTCCGGAGAGGGGCCTGCCGCCGATCCGGCGGCCGCCGAGATCCTCGACCGCTACGTGGCCGCGTTGCAGGCCGGAGACGCGCGCGAGCAGGATCGCCTGGGCCGAGCGCATCCCCGGCTCGGGGAGTGGGCTGCCTGCCTCGGCGACCTCGATCTGCTCGCCTCGGGGCTCGAGGACAACCCCGCTGCCGCCGTCGCCGCGGTGCCCACCGGCACGCGCTTTGGTCCCTACGAGATCCTCGGGGAAATCGGTCGCGGCGGGATGGGGGTTGTCTACCGGGCGCGGCAGTCGGGGCTCGGCCGCGACGTGGCCCTGAAGATCCTCGCCGGCGGCACCCAGGCCAGCGACGACCAGCGCCGCCGCTTCCTCGCCGAGGCACGGATGGCAGCCCGGATCCGCCATCCGCGGATCGTGGTCATCCACGATGCGGGGGAGCACCAGGGGCAGCTCTACTACTGCATGGATCTGGTGGTCGGCGAGGATTTGGGCGCGCGGCTGGCACGTGGTCCCCTCCCGCTCGCCGTCGCGGTGCAATTGGTGGCCGACGTCGCCCGCGCGGTGGATCATCTTCACGCCGCCGGCGTGCTCCACCGCGACCTCAAACCGCGCAACATCCTCCTCGACGGCGCCGATCGCCCGTTCATCACCGACTTCGGGCTCGCCCGCGACGACAGCGCCGACGGGGATCCCACCGCCACGGGCACGGTGCTCGGCACCCCCGCCTACATGGCACCGGAGCAGGCCTGCGGCGGCGGGGCGGTCGACGCGCGGTGCGATGTCTATGCCCTGGGCGCGATCCTCTACGAACTGCTCGCCGGTCGTCCACCGTTCACGGGGAGGACGCGCCTGGCCACGCTCCTCCAGGTGCTCGAGCGCGATGCGGTGTCGCCGCGCCGGTGGAACCGGCGCCTGCCGGCCGACCTCGCCGGGCTCTGCCTGCGCTGCCTCGACAAATCCCCCGACCGCAGGCCGCCATCGGCGGCGGTGCTGGCCGACGACCTCGAAGCCTTCCTCCGCGGTGAGCGGCTTCAGGCCGGCCGGGGGGACGCCTGGCACCGGTTCGTGCGGCTCGTCCGCCGCCATCCCGCCGCCGGGTTCCGCCTGATCGGCATCTGCGGCACCGCGGCCGTGATCATTGGCCGCTGCCTCGCCGATCCCGCCGCGGTCGGCTTCTACACGCCGGTGCTCGCCGGCCTGGCCGTGTGGGGGATGCTGGCGGTCGTCTGGGAACGGCTGGCAGCCTGTGGTCAGGCCCCCAGGGGCACGGGGTGCGCGGAGCACGGCGTCGGTGACCACGGTGGGGCTCCGGGTGGACAAGGGCCAGGGATGGATTTCATCCACGGGCAACCGGGGATCGGTCGCACCGACGGGGCAACCGGCGCCAGACTGTTCGCGCTCACCGACGGCGTGATGGTGAGCAGCCTGCTGTGGCTGGTGGACGGGGCCAACGGCCCCCTGGTCGCCGTCTATCCGCTGCTCGTCTGTGCGGCCGGCCTCTGGCTCGAGCCGGGGGTGGTGCGCCTGGCCACCGTCGTCGCGCTGGTCGGGTACATGGCGGTGCTCGTGGCTCGGCCGGCGGAGGTCGCCTGGCACGTGGCGGCCATCGTCGGCCTGCTGACGGTCTGTGCCGCGGGCATCACCGAGTTGCAGATCGGTCGGCTGCGGCTCTGGAATCGCTGACCCGCGGGGAGGTTGCCATGGCCGATCTCTTCGCCGCCTCCCGCGCCGCCAACCGCGCCCGGGCGGTGCCCTTGGCGACGCGGATGCGACCGCGGCGGCTGGCCGAGTATGTCGGGCAGGGGCATGCCGTCGGCCCGGGGCGGTTGCTGCGGCGCCTCATCGAGAGCGACCGGCTCGGCTCGGTGATCCTCCATGGGCCGCCGGGGGTGGGGAAGACCACGCTCGCGGAGATCATCGCCGGGGAGACGCGCCGCCGGTTCGTCGAACTCTCCGCCACGGCGGCGGGCGTGAAGGATGTCCGCGAGGTCCTCGATGGCGCGCGGCGGCGGCTCGAGGACGACGGCCAGCGCACCAGCCTGTTAAACGACGAGATACACCGCGTAAACAAGGCCCAGCAGGACGTGCTCCTGCCCGACGTCGAGCAGGGGGTGGTCGCGCTGGTGGGGGCGACGACCCAGAATCCGTCCTTCGCCCTCACCACGGCGCTGGTCAGCCGGAGCCGCCTCTTCGCCCTCGAGCCGCTCACCGCCGACGACATCCGGACGATCCTCCGGCGTGCGCTCGCCGACCGCGACCACGGGCTCGGCACCGAGCCGATCACGATCACCGACGAGGCCCTCGACCATCTCGTCGCCACCGCCGACGGCGATGCGCGGCGGGCGCTGGGGGCCCTGGAGATCGGCGTCCTCTCCGAGCCGGTGCGGCCACTGGTGTTCGGCATCGATCTCGCCCGGGAGAGCGTCCAGCGGAAGGTGGTCGCCTACGATGCCGGCGACACGCACTACGACTGCGCCAGTGCCCTCATCAAGAGCATCCGCGGCAGCGATCCCGACGCCGGGCTCTACTGGTTGGCGCGGATGCTCGAGGGGGGGGAGGACGTGCGGTTCCTCACCCGCCGGCTCGTGATCCTCGCGAGCGAGGATGTCGGCAATGCCGACCCCCGGGCGCTCGTGGTGGCCGTGGCGGCGATGCAGGCAACCGAGTTCGTCGGCCTGCCGGAGTGTCAGCTGACCCTCGCGCAGGCGGTGACCTACCTCGCGGTGGCGCCCAAGAGCAACGCCTGCACCACCGCGATCGCCGCCGCGCGGGACGACGTGCGCGAGCAGGCGGTCATCCCCGTGCCGCGGCACCTCCGTGACGGGCACTCCGCTTCCGCCCGCGCCCTCGGCCGCGGCGCCGGCTACCGCTATTCGCAGGACGAGCCCGACGCGATCGCGGCGCAGGACTACCTCGGTGTGGAGAAGCGCTACTACGAGCCTTCCGACCGCGGCGAGGAGAAGCGGATCGGCGAGCGGCTGGCGGAGATCCGCCGCCGGCTCGCGGGGGATGCCGGCAGTGCCTCCGGACCGACACCGGGCTGAGGCATGACCACGGGGAGGTGACGGTGCGCGCGGTGATCCAGCGGGTGCGTGAGGCCGCGGTGGTGATCGACGGTCTGGTCGTCGCCGCGATCGGTCCCGGATTGCTCGTTCTCGTCGGGGTGGAGACCGGCGACACCGACGACGACGTCGGGTGGCTGGCCGGGAAGATCGCCCGGCTGCGGATCTTCCCCGACGACGCCGGGCTGATGAACCGTGCGGTCACCGACACCGGTGGCGGCGTGCTGGTGGTCAGCCAATTCACGCTCCATGCCAGCACCGCCCGGGGCAACCGGCCGAGCTTCCTCGGCGCCGCCCGACCCGAGGAGGCGGTGCCGCTCTACGAACGGTTCCTGGCCGCGCTGGAAGCGCAGCTCGAAAGGCCGGTTCCCCGTGGGCGTTTCGGGGCCGACATGCAGGTCCGCCTGGTCAACGACGGGCCGGTCACGATCCCGATCGATTCCCGTCGGCGCGAGTGAGGGGCGGTTGGAAAACGCTTTTTTCGCGGGATAATCCCAGCGGCGCCGCCGGAGTGGGAAACCTGCTAAAATCCTGCCGTTCTGCGGTGTCGAGACGGTGGCTGTAGCTCAGTTGGTTAGAGCACTAGATTGTGATTCTAGGGGTCGCGGGTTCGAGTCCCGTCAGCCACCCTTTGATGGGGGAGTCTTCTCTGCGGAGTCGCCGGTCCGGCATCCCGGTGTCGGCGGCATGCCGGGATGGCCGGTATCCGGGGATGAGATGCGCGTGCCATGTCCCCGGCAGGCATGTCCCCGGCAGGCACGTCCCCGGCAGGATCAATCGCAGGATCAATGCCCGGCCGCCCGTTGCGGCGGCCGTTTCTCCGAGGCTATTCTCTCGCCTGTGGGGTGGTGATCATGATCCACCGCTCGGTGATCGGCTGGAGGCGCTGCGGTGTCCATCCCGACGTCGTCCCGAAACCGGGTGGGTGCGCGTGTGAGCCCTCCGCAGGTCAGGTCATTCCCGCCGATGGTCGTGTCCGATCCCTGATCGCCATCTTTTCCCGAACGCTTCCCGTCGCCGATCCTCCATCCCCACGAGACCGGGGCCTTCCGCCCCGCCCACAGGAGATCCCTCCATGGCCACGCGTCGCTCCCCCTCCAACACCTCCCGCCGCGACTTCCTCGCCGTCGGTGCCGCTGGTGCCGGGTCGATCGCCGGCATCGCCGGTGGCGTGTGGATCGCCCCCGAGGTGCGGGCCGAGGACAAGCCGGCCACGAGTGCCAACTCCGAGATCCGCTTCGCCTGCATCGGCATCGGTGGCAAGGGGCAGAGCGACTCGGCCGACGCCGGCCGCAACGGCAAGGTCGTGGCCGTCGCTGACGTCGATTCCAACCAACTCAAGCGTGGCGAGAAGGCCTTCGAGGGGGCGAAGACCTTCCAGGACTACCGGAAGATGCTCGAAGAGATGGGCAAGGAAGTCGATGCCGTCACCGTCAGCACGCCGGACCACACCCACTTCGCCGCCGCGATGATGGCGTTGGGCATGGGCAAACACTGCTTCTGCCAGAAGCCCCTCACCCGGGCGATCTCCGAGGCCCGGCTGATGGGCGAACTGGCCCGCGCCAAGAAGCTCGCCACGCAGATGGGCAATCAGGGCACCGCCGAGAATTCGCTGCGGAAGGCGGCGGCATTCATCAAGTCGGGCGGGCTGGGCGCGGTCAAGGAACTGCACGTCTGGACCAACCGGCCGGTGTGGCCGCAGGGTGGTGGGCGGCCCGAAGAGGCGGCGGTACCGCCGAACCTCGATTGGAACCTGTGGCTCGGCCCGGCGCCGGTCCGGCCCTACGGCACCGGCTATCACCCCTTCAGCTGGCGCGGCTTCTGGGACTTCGGCACCGGGGCCCTCGGCGACATGGCCTGTCACACCTTCAACATGCCGTTCATGGCCCTCAATCTCCGTGATCCCGCCAGCGTCCAGGCTCTGACCAGCGGGCACAACAAGGAGACCTATCCCAAGTGGTCGATCATCGACTTCGACTTTCCCGCCATCGGGCAGCGGACGGGGTTGAAGGTCAAGTGGTATGACGGCGGCAAGCTGCCGGACGTGGGGCTGTTCGCCGGTTTCCCCGGCGAGGTGAAGAAGGATGCCGACGGCAAGGAGGAGTCGCAGCCCTTCAAGACGGCCTCGAGCGGCATCCTCTGCATCGGCGAGAAGGACACCCTCTATGCTCCCGGCGACTACTGCGAGAAGGGCTTCAAGCTGAAGAGCGGCACCACGCCCGCCGACGCCGAGTTCACCCCGTCGCCCGGTCACTTCATCGAGTGGGTCAACGCCATCAAGGGTGGTCCGCAGCCGATGTCCAACTTCCCGGACTACTCCGGTCCGCTGACTGAGACGATTCTCCTCGGCAACCTTGCCGTGTGGGCCGCCGAGACGCCAGACACGATGGGCAAGAAGATCGAGTGGGATCCGGTGAAGCTCCTCGCCAAGAACGCGCCCGAGGTCGAGTCGATCATCCGCCCGACCGCCCGGGACGGCTGGAAGGCCTGAGCCGCGCGGCGTGTCCAGAGGCGATCGGTCGGTCGAGGAGTCGAGCATGAAGTGCATCGTGGGTTGGGGTGGGGTGCTTGCGGTCGCACTGACGGTGTTCGGCCGGGTTGGATCGGCCTGGGCACTCGAGCCGCTCCCTGCCGAGACTGCCGCGGTGAAGATGGTCAAGGCCCGTGGCGGCACCGTGGAATACGGCGCCGATGGACGGGTCACCCAGGTCGACCTCGCCAACCGGCCCGCCACCGATGCCGACCTGGTGCTTTTGCGGCAGTTGCCGGCGCTGGAGTCGCTCGAGGTCTGGGGGGCGGAGATCGGTGACGGGGGGATGCCGGCCCTGGCGTCGCTGGAAGGGCTGCAGCAGTTGGTCCTCGAGAACACCGACGTCACCGACGCCGGGATCCGCGCGCTCGCCAAACTGCGGAACCTCAAGGTGCTCAATCTGCGTCGCAGTTCCAACCTCTCCGACGCCGCGCTCGAGACCGTGGCGACGATGACCGGGCTGCAGCAGCTGGTGCTGCTCTACAACAACTTCACCGACGCGGGGCTCGCCCATCTGGCGCCGCTGACGAAGCTGCGGGTGCTCGATCTCCGGGGCTGCTCGCTGGTCGGGGATGCGGGGCTCGAGCACGTGGCGGGGATGGCGAGTCTCGAACGGGTGAAGCTCCGTTGCCCCGGGGTCACCGACCGCGGCCTGGCGGCGATCGCCCGGTTGCCGAAGCTGCGGGGCTTCGCCGCCGAAGATGGCCAGATCACCGATGCGGGGCTGGCACCATTCGCCGGCAAGACCGACATCGACGAGATCAACGTCATGCGCACGTTCATCGGTGCCGACGGCCTCGCGCACCTCAAGGGGCTGAGCAAGCTCAAGCGACTGGAGCTGCGCGGGACATTGATCGACGATGCGGCGCTCGCGCACGTCGCCGGCCTCACCAACCTGGTGCTCCTCGACCTGGCGGAGACCGGTGTGGGCGATGCGGGGGTGGCCCACCTCGGCGACCTCGCCAAGCTCGCCGACCTCGACCTCTGGGACACGAAGGTTGGTGACAAGGGGCTCGAGACGGTCGGCAGGCTCGGTGCGCTCACGAAGCTGGTGCTGCGCAACACCCGCGTGACGGATGCCGGCCTTGCCCGCCTCGCGGGGCTCGGCAAGCTCGCCACGCTCGACCTCGCCAACACGAAGATCTCGGCAACGGGCCTCGAGGCGGTGGGGCGGCTTCCGGCGCTACGCGCCCTCGACGTCAGTTTCACACCGATCGACGGTGATGCCCGGGCGGCGTTCCGCGCGGCCCATCCCGGCGTGGTCGTGACTCCCTGACGGGAGGGGCTCCGGAATGGTGGCGTGCCGGGGGCTGCGGCCACTCCCCGCGCCGCGGATCCGAAGCACGTTGGCAGCGCCGGCACGGTGGCCTCCGGCGCATCCGGGGAGAGTCCGCGGCTTTCCGGCCGCCGGCGCTGGCGATGATCGTGAGGCTTGGAGCGGTCACGCGGGGTGTTTGACGGTCTGGCATCAGGGGGGTAAGACGAATGTTTTGCGTGGGACTTGCGCGCCCCCGACCGTGTTTCCTGGAGGTGGTCCGATGATCATCGGCAAGCTGTGGAAGGCCCTCGCGGCCCAGATGAACAAGATCGCCAATTATTTCTGGACGGCCGATCCGATCGCCCAGCTCCAGTACGAATACGACAAGGCGGTCGAGCAGATGAAGGAGGGGCGCGAGGGGCTCGAGCAGTACCGGGCCCTCGTCGAACGCGTCATGCGGCAGGTCGAGGGTGATCGACAGCATGTCGCGAAGCTCGAGGCGCAGGTGAAGGCCTACCTTCAGGTCGGCGAGCGGGAGACCGCGGCGCGGTTCGCCCTGGAGCTCCAGAGCGCCAAGAAGGACATGGCAGAGAACGAGGCCCAGCTCAAGCTCCACGAGACCGCCTACGGCAACAATGTCACCAAGGTCAAGCACGCCACCAAGAAGCTCGCGGAGCTGAAGCACAAGATCCAGAAGTACGACGCCGACCTGAAGATGTCGCGTGCCGAGGCCGAATTGGCCAAGTTGGCGACGAGCTTCAAGTTCGACGTAACGACGGATTTCGGCCAGATCGAAGACGTGATCCAGGACAAAATCGGCCTCAACCGCGCCAAGGTGCGAGTGGCGGCCGACCTCTCTGGTGATGGGCTCGACAAAATCAAGGACGAGCAGCGCGTGGAGGCCCAGATGGCCGATGCTGCCCTGCGTGATTTCGAGCGCGAGATGGGGATGGTGACGCCGGAGACCTCCGGTGTGACCGACGACGAGAAGCATCTCGGCTCCGACCGGATCCGGCAGATCTCCGGTTGAGGTCGCGGTCTGGTGCGCCGCCATGAGGCATTCATGACGGCATCCTCTTCCGGAGCGCCGGGGGCAGCCCGGCACCATCGTTTCCCCTTCCTTGCGCCGAGGCGGTCGTGAGCCAGGATTCCCCGAGTCAGTCATCGGCAGCTCAGTCGACGGCGAACAGGCCGGAGCCGGGCGTCGCCCCCGTCGCCCCGCACGGTGACGCCAACCGTCCGACAGGCAATGGCGTGAAAGCCGGCGTCGGCACGGGGAGCGGGTCGCGGACGGGTGGAGCCCTGCCCGACTGGTGCCCGGCCTGGGCCGAGCGCCTGGGCGATGCCTACCTCTCCGGCACGAGTTGCGTGTTCCTGCTCCATGGCAACGTCCGTGATCTCGTGCCCCTGGCGCCCCCGGGGACAGGGCAGTCCGCCAGCGCGGTCGGTACGGCCGGTGGACCGGCGGGGGCCGCCGACGGGATGGTCGGGTATGGCACCGTGCCAGAGTTCCTCGCGCGCGAAGTCTTCGGCAGTTGGGACGTCGTCTTGGCCTACGACGTGGGGAAGGGGTTGCGGCCGTTGGCGGGGTCGGATGCCAATCGTCTGCGGACGATGGTCCAGTGGCTCTCCGAGCGGCTCGGCAACGCCGCGGGGTGGCCCCGGGAGCCGGATGCGGCGCTGGCCTCCATCGACGCGCTCCTGGAGCGGAACCTCACCGACCCGCCGGAGCAGCGAAAGAAAATCGCGGTCCTGCTCGACCATGCCCAGTACTTGGTGCCGGATGGCGACACCGCATCCGCCTCGCGGGGCACGGCGGGGCGGCTGGTACGGCTGGTGGGCTGGGCGTCGAACCCATTGTTGCGCCGGGTGAACGTGGCGATCGTGCTCCTCGCCGATGCCATGGCGGAGGTCCACTCGCGGCTCGTGACCAGCCCCGCCGTGACCGCGATCGAGGTGCCGCTGCCCGCGCCGGCCGAGCGCGAGCGGTTTGCCATGGCCACGGCGCGGAGCGTCGGTGTGCCGGCCGGCGATCTGCCGGCGGTCGAGCGGATGGCGACCCTGTCGGCGGGGCTCACGCTGGAGAGCATCCGCGCGATCCTCACCCTCTCGGCCCGCGAGGGCTCGCCCCCTGATGGCCCGGAGTTCGCCGCCAAGAAGAAGGATCTCATCGAAAGGTCGTGCCGCGGGCTCATCGAGTTCATCCAGCCCCGGCTCACGCTCGACAATGTCGCCGGTCATGAGGCGGCCAAGCAGCGTCTCGAGACCGACGCCCGCGCGATCCGTCGCGGCCAACTCGAGAGCGCACCGATGGGCTACCTGATCTGCGGTCCCGTCGGCACCGGCAAGAGTTTCATCGCCGAGTGTTATGCGGGCAGCGTGGGCATCCCCTGCGCGGTGCTGAAGAATTTCCGCAGCAAATACGTCGGCGAGACCGAGGGCAACCTCGAGCACGCCCTCGGGGTGCTGCGCAGCCTCGGGCCGGTGGTGGTGATCATCGACGAGGCGGATGCAGCCCTGGGGAACCGGCAGTCTGACGGTGATTCCGGCACGTCGGCCCGCGTGTTCTCGATGATCGCCCGCCAGATGGGCGACACGAGATACCGTGGCAAGATCGTCTGGATGCTGCTCACCAGCCGGCCCGATCTGCTCCCGATCGACCTCAAGCGGCAGGGGCGCGCGGAGGTGCACATCCCCCTCTTCTATCCGCACGACCAGGCGGAGATGGAGGCGATGTTCCAGGCGATGGCACGCAAGTGCCACGTGCGGCTCGCTCCCGGCCTCCCCGGTCCGGTCGATCTGGAACTGGGGCTCTCCGGCGCCGACATCGAGAGCATCGTCCTCACCGCCCGGCGCAAGGGGCTCGAGCGCGCCGCGGCCGAGGCTGATGCCGGCCGCCCGGTCCCGACGACCGACGAGATCGCGGTGACCGACCTGCAGGCGGCGATCGACGATTTCCTCCCTTCGGCACAGGGCCTGGAGAAGGAAGCCCAGGAGATCGCCGCTGTCCTCGAGTGCACCGAGAAGCGGTTCCTCCCCGATCGCTGGCGCGAAGCCATCAGCAAGGCTGGCGGCCGGGCGACGCTGCAGGAGCGGATGGCCGAACTGCGTTTGATGGCGGGATCCTGACCCGCAACCGACATGGCCCCGGCAGGCAGCCGGTCGGCGCCGTTCCCCACGAATCCCTCCACCATTCCCAGGAGTTCCCCCATGGCCAAGGCACACGCCCCCAAGACCCCGTGGTTCGACCCCTCCAGCGAGTCGCCGCTTCTCCAGGAGTACGCCCGCAAGCTCGATTCCTTCGTCGATGCGGTCGCCGATGGTCGGGTCGATTCCGGCGAGCTCGAGGCGCAGGAGCGGCGGCTGGTGACCCTGATGAAGGAAGTGGAGCCGATGCTTTCCCCCGAGGCGCACGACAAGGTGACCGAGTTGCTCTGTGAGGTCACCGCCTACGATCTGATGAACATGCTCCACATGGCGGGCCGGGCCCGGCCACAGACGAAGTTCCGCGGCTGAACTGCACCGACCCGCCGGTACGGTGTCAGGCACCGGCCCGATCCCCTTCCACGTTTCCGAGGCACACGATGGCGAGCGAACCCAAGGCCCCGTTCTGGTTGGCTGTCTGGGCGGTGATTCTCGGTCTGGTCGCGCTGGCCGCATGGCGTGCGGGGATGTTCGGGGAACGCCCCGGCCAACCTCAGCGGCCGGCCCCTGTCGCCGGTGGCGGGCCGGGTGGCGGCGGTCTGAGTGGTGGGGCAGGGGAGGGGGGTGCCGAGGAACCGATGACCGAGGCTCCCGACGTCGCCGTTCCCACGACCGTGAAGGAATACACCTTCAAACCGGCGGAGAAACTGCCGCCGGTCAAGGGGGTGAGCGGCTACAAGCCGATGGTCGACGACACTGTTCGCTTCGCCCTCAATGTCTGGGCGGGCTGGAGCCCGATCATCCACGCCAACGGCGGCTTCAAGCCCGGCAAGGTTTGGCAGGCGCCCGGTGGCAAGCCGTTCAAGGTCGAACTCGTTCTCATCGACGATCCGGTGCAGATGCGCGACGCCTACGCGGCGGGCGAGGTCCACATCGGTTGGGCGACGCTCGACATGCTGCCGCTGTTCGTCGACAGCTTCGCCAAGGATTCGCGGATCATGCCGCGCGTCTACCAGCAGGTGGACTTTTCCAACGGCGGTGACGGGATCGTCGTCCGCGATTCGATCAAGACCGTCAAGGACCTCGCCGGCAAGAAACTGGTCATGGCCCAGAACTCCCCGAGCCAGTTCTTCGCTCTCAACATGCTGGTGGCGGGCGGCCTGCAGCCGGCCGACGTCGAGATGATCTACGTGACGACCGCCTTCGAGGCGGCGGCGGCGTTCAACCGCGACAAGAGCATCGCCGGGTGCGTGTCGTGGGCCCCCGACATCTACAACCTCGCCGAGGCGAAGGGCAACCGGATGCTCGTCACCACGCAGACGGCCAACCGCCTGATCGCCGACGTATGGTTCGCCCGGGCCGACTTCGCCAAGGATCATCCGGACGTGATCGAGGCCATCGTGCGCGGCATCTTCGACGCGATGGGCGATCTCAAGAGCGAGGAGGCGAAGAAGAGTGTCGCCCAACTGATGGCCGATGGCTACACGATCCCCGCCGCCGACGCCCTCTCGATGCTCGGCGACGCCCACTCGACCAACTGGGCCGAGAACTACCAGTTCTTCATCAACCGCAACAATCCCGCCAATTTCGAGCGGATCTGGAAGCAGGCCTACTACCTTTACCGGCGCGTGGGGGCGATCGCGAACAACCCGGTTCCGTTCGATCAGGTAATGGACTTCTCCGTGATCCAGAAACTCGGGCTCGAGCCGAAGTATCTGGAGACGAAAGACGAGTACGCCGCGACGCTGGTGCCGAAGACGGTCGCGGAGATCAGGGCCGAGAACGACGAGATCCTCACCAACACCATCGTCATCCATTTCTTCCCCAACAGTGCCAACCTCCGCAAGAAGGTCATCCGGCGGCTCGACGGCCAAGACGTGGAGGAACCCTACGATCCGCGCGTCGATCTGGTCGTCGATGAAGTGGCGGCGCTCGCCGAGCAGTTCGGCAACGCCCGGATCGTCGTCGAGGGCCACACCGACGGCTCGATGAAGGGATCGGTCCCGGCGGCGATGGTCAAGGAACTGTCGCTCGAGCGGGCGCGCGCGGTGAAGGATGCGATCGTCGAGAAGTTCAAGCTCGACGACAACCGCTTCGCCGTCGATGGCCTCGGGTGGGACCGGCCGGCCGACGACGACCACCCCGACAACCACGCCCTCAACCGCCGCGTGGAGATCAAGGTCTACTCCGCGGAGAAGGAATGAGCCCCTCTGAGACTCCACCCGTGGCGTCGCCGCAGCGCGCCGCGGTCCGGCCGCTGCGGGGGGAGACCTCCATGGCCACGGGGGCGATCTGGGGCGTGACGTGCATCGCCCTGGTGCTGGCGCTGTGGTTTCTCGCCACCGCGGGGGAGGCGGAGAGCCGGTTCATCGGTCCGGCCACGCTCCCCAGCCCGGCCGAGACGGTCCGGGCCGTGCCCGCCGTGTTCGGCACGGGCCGGTTGCCCGCCAACACGGTGGTGACGCTGCGGCGGGTCTGCCTCGGATTCGGTCTGGCGGCGGCCGTCGGCGTGCCGCTCGGGGTGCTGGCGGCCTGTTTCGCCGAGCTGCGAGCCTTCCTCGCCCCGCTCACCATCTTCGGCCGCAACATCCCGGTCGCGGCGCTGATCCCCCTGACGTTCTTCTTCTTCGGGATCGGTGAACTTCAGAAGGTGATGTTCCTGTTCATCGCCAGCGTCGCCTTCGTCGTCAGCGACACCACCGCCGCCGTGCGCGAGGTGCCGCAGCGCTACGTCGACACGGCGCTCACCCTCGGGGCCTCACGGCTGCAGATCATCTTGAAGGTCCTGCTGCCGCTGGCCGCCCCGGCGGTGTTCAACTCGCTCCGCCTGCTGTTCGGCATCGCCTTCGGCTACGTGATGCTGGCGGAGGTGGTGAAGCTCGGCGGTGATACCGGCGGACTCGGCGACCTGATCAATGTCTCCCAGCGCCGCGGGCAGCGCGAGCCGATCCTCATCGTGCTGATCATCATCCCGCTGGTGGCCTACTGCATCGATCGGGCGCTGTGGTGGTTGCAGTGCGATCTGTTCCCGCACCGCTATGGCGGCCGGGGCGTTCTCCCGCGCTTCGTCCGCTGGCTCGTGCATGACGTCATCGGCGGGTGGTTCCGCGGCCGGGGAACGGCGCCATGAGTGAATCCCCGGCCGGACGTGTCCCGGAGGGGGCGGCCCCCGCCGTCCCGCCGACCACGGCTCCGTGCCAGCCGAGGGCCGCCCCGGGGCCGTCTGCTCCGGCGGGAGACCAGGCGGCTCCCGCTGCGGAGCGTCCGGCGGCGGTCGAGTTCCGCGACGTCACCAAGATCTACACCTCCGGCGGCGGTCGCACGGCGGTGGCGATCGACCATGTCTCGTTCACGATCCCCGACCTGGTCGGGCACGGCGAGATCTCGTCGTTCCTCGGGCCGAGCGGGTGCGGCAAGAGCACCGTGCTCAGGCTCGTGGCCGGGCTCGAGCCGCAGCATCCGCCCACCAGTGGCACCGTGACGGTGCTCGGTCAACCGGTCGTCGGCCCCAGCGCCGACCGGGGAATGGTGTTCCAGGACTACACGAGCTTCGACAACCGAACGGTGGTCGACAATGTCGCCTTCGGGCTCGAATGCCGTGGGGTGGCGCGCCGCACCCGCGAGGCGGAGGCCCTCGACTGGATCGCCCGGGTGGGCCTCGATCCCCTCCGCGATGCCGGCAAGTATCCCCACGAACTGTCGGGTGGCATGCGGCAGCGGGTGGCGATCGCCCGGACGCTGATCCTCCGCCCCCGGGTGATCCTCATGGACGAGCCGTTCGGCGCACTCGACCCCGCCACGCGGCTCGACATGCAGGATCTGCTGGTGCGGCTGTGGCACGAAGTCGAGGCGACCGTGCTCTTCGTGACCCATTCGGTGGAGGAGGCGGTGTATCTTGGGGACCGGGTGTTCGTCATGGCGACGACACCGGGGCGGATCGCCGAGGAGATCCACATGCCGGCGGCCTCGGCACCGGCGCGCGAGACCCAGTCGCAGCCCTGGTTCCACGAGCAGGTCCACCGGTTGCAGGAACGGATCGAACGGATCGAGGCCGAGGCCCAACGGCCCAACGGCCCGGGGTGACGCCGCGGGCGCGGGAGCGAATGGACGTGTTGGGTCGCATTGGCAGCTATCTGGGGGCCGCCTTCTCCACGAAGTGGAACCTGCTGTTCGTCGGCGGCGGCGTGGCGGCCGCCCTGATCAGCGGATTCCCCGGGGTCGTCCTCCCGTTGGTGGCGGCGGGTGAGGTCTACTACCTGGCGAGCATGCTTGCCAGTGACCGGTTCCGGTCGGCGATCGACGCCCAGGATGCGAAGGCGCGGCGTGCCGAACGGGCCGTCGGGTCGCGGCAGGCGTTCGAGCGAATCCGTGGCTCGCTCACCCCTGAACTGCGGCAGCGGTTCGACCAACTCCAGGCCCACTGTGAGCGGCTCATCGATCTCGCCGCCGGCCTGCGCGGAGGGATCGACACCAGCTCGCTCGAGTCGCTCGATCGGCTGCTGTGGGGGCATCTGCGGATGATCCGCGGCGCCCAGTCGCTCTCCGATTTCATCGGCCACACCGATGAAGCCGGCATCCGCCAACGGATCGCGAGCCTGGAAAAACGCCTCACCGCCCTCCCGGCCGACGCGACCAAGTCGGCGGAGCTGCGTGCCGTCCTCGAGGACGACCTCCGGACGACGCGTGAACGGCTCGGCAACATCGACGAGGCGCAGCGGAAATTGGGCGTCATCGTCGCGGAGGTCGAGCGACTGGAATCGAAGATCGCCGCCCTCGCCGAAGGGGCGGTGGCGCGGCGCGATGTCGGCGATCTGGCGAAGCGCGTCGACGAGGTGGCCGAGGGGATGCGGCGCACCGACGAGACGATGCGGCAGATCCAGCTCCCGCCGGAACTCGACGACCTGGAGGATCCGCCACCGCTGCTCCGCGAGGAAGCCTGACCGTGGGGCGGGGGTGCGGGTGGGTGGGCAGTGAGGGGCGGGGTCGGGGGCCGTGAGGAGGGTCGGGGGCCGTGAGGGGCGGAGAGCGCGGAGGGGTCAGTCGAGCCAGTCGGCCTCGGACAGCCGTTCGGGGGTGTACACCTCGGTGACGTAGCTGATGTCCTTGGAGATCAGCGACTCGACCTCGAGCTTGAAGCCGTTGGCGAGCATCGTCTCGATCTCCTTCTGCCAGGCCTTCTTGCCGGCGAACCAGGGATACGCGGCGATCTGCTTGGCCCGTTTGATGTCGGTGTCGGCGAGGGCGATCTGCACGCTCGGGCTGAGACCGCAGCGCTGGTAATCGCGGCTCCGCAACCCGAGGAACTTCGCCTCGGGAATCGCCATCCGCTTCGATTCGTAGGCGAGGTTGATCGAGCCCTGCTTGAGCACCGAATAGATGTAGTAGCCCCAGGGATCGTTGTCGAGCAGGCAGTAGACCGGCAGCTTGAGCTCGTGGTGCAGTCGGTAGAGCATCCGCCTCACGCCCCGTGGCGGCTGCCCGCCGCCGTGCGTGAGGAGGCAGGAGTGCTTCCGCCAGAACTTGTCCTCGTTGAAACGCCGCCAGACGGTGTCTTTCTCCACGTGGAGGATGAACTTGGCGTCGCATTCCTTGAAGCGGATGACGTTCGCCTCGACGATCGACGGGATGCTGTACCCACCCGAGCCCATCCGCGAGCAGTCGATCTCGTCGCCGGAGTCGACGAGCGTGATCGGGCCGACCATGCCCCCGCGGTTACTGGCGTAGACATGGAGTTCCTCGCGGAGGCTCTCCAGGGTGACCTCGAGATCCTCGATGATCGGATCGCACTCCTCCTGTGTGGCGAACGTCTCCTCGCGGGTGCCGTCGATCGTGTGCTTGAGCAGGTAGTACAGACCGCGGATGCTGGTCGACTTCTGCTGGTCGATGAGCGACTTGCAGCCGGTGGCGACCAGCAGCGTCTGCATGTAGCTCTTGGCCTGCGAGAGATTGAACAGCTGCCGCCGGTTCGTCTGCCCCCCCATCTCGATGATCTTGTGGGCCTTGTTGAAGCGGACGTTGGAGAGGTTGCGGGCCGGGATGTCGAGCCACGGGTCGCGGCGTTTGGTCGCGGCGGTGGCGACCTGATCGGCGAGCTCGACGATCAGCCCGAGCGTCTTGCGGTCCACGGCCGGGAGTTTTTCGCGGGGCACGGTGGTGGAGCGGTCGGCGGCGGCCCCTTGGGAAGAGGGTCGGGCGGCGACCCCGCGGGCGGCTGATCGGGCACGTTTGGCGGCCATGGTGTTTTCTCCGGCGGAGGGCGGGGCGGCGGCGGGATCGGGCCGGCCGGCTGACGTCCGCTCCCGGGAATGGTACCCTCCGGGTGTGGTCGCGCGGGTGGAGGCTAGCAGCCCGTGGCCAAAGTCCATCCTTGGCCTTTGGCCACCCGAAAAGCTGCGCTTTTCACGGGAGTTGTACTCCCGGCACCTCATCCCTGAGGTGCGGCAGGCTGTTTTTCCACAGCCAGCCAGGCCGCCGGCATACATGGCACGATTGCCTCCCAAGGGAACAGGTACCATGGTCACCGCAGTCCATCGTCAACGCCCGAAATCCTCCGGCCCCCTTGCGGTGGTTGCCGTCGTGGCAGTCGCGCTGGCCGGGGCGGCCGGGACTCCGGTGTTCGCGCAGGGTGGGGCCGCGCTCCTCGCCCCACCGCTCGAGCAGGCGGGCAAGCCGGTGACGGCCGGGAATCCGGCAGCCATGGCCAACGTGCCCGGAGCGCAGATGGCTGCCAATTTTGCCGCCGGGGGTGGTGCACCGCCCCCGGCTCAGGCAGCCGCTGCGGCAGCGGGTGAATCGAGCGGCCCGGTCGGAGGCCAACTCAAATACATGCCCTCGTATGCCGTGGCCGTGCTGGCCGCCGGCTTGGGGCTGTTCATGATCTGCCGCGGCAGCGGGCGGCGACGCGACTCGGTCTGAGCAGCCAACCGCCGGTCAGGCGGCGCTGGTCGCGGGTCGGTGGAGTCGGCGGAGCCGATGGCGTCGGCGCTGTGCGGTGCAGGGCTCTCGAGCGCGCGGAGGTCAGCGCCGGGTGTCGGCAACCCGCTCCGCGTGGTTCATCCGGCGGATGAAGTGCGGCCCGGCAAGCGCCGCGGCGGAGGCCGGCTGCGGGGAGTTCGCCTGCGCTCGCGCGGGGGCGGTGCGGAAGAACTCCGCGATCCGTCCGACGACCGTGCGCTGTTCGGCGTCGGTGAGCTCGGGGTAGATCGGCAGCGCCAGCGTCTCGTTCGCGGCCCGTTCGGTCTCCGGCAGATCGCCCGGTGCCCAACCCAGGTGGCGGAAGCACACCTGGAGGTGAAGCGGGATCGGGTAGTAGATCTCGGTGCCCACCTTGTGGTTGGTGAGATGGCTGCGCAGGGCGTCTCGCTGCCCGTCGGCCACGCGGATCACGTACTGGTTCCAGACATGGCGGCCGCGGTGTTCGTCGCCGGGGAGCGTGATCCAGCCGTCGAGGCCGGCCCGGGCGAAGTGCTCGCCGTAGCGGGCGGCGTTGGTGCGGCGGGCTTCCGTCCAGGCGTCGAGGTGGGGCAGCTTCACCCGCAGCACCGCCGCCTGCAGGGAGTCGAGCCGGCTGTTGATCCCGATCACCTGATGGTGATACCGCGGTTCCATCCCGTGCACCCGTAGCAGCCGGAGCCGGGCCGCGATGTCATCGCGGGTGGTGGTGAGGAACCCGCCGTCGCCGCAGCCGCCGAGGTTCTTCGTCGGGTAGAAGCTGAAGCAACCGACATCGCCGATGCCACCGGTGCAGCGGCCATGCCAGGTGGAGAGAATCGATTGGGCGCAGTCCTCGACCACCGGGATCCCGGCACGCGCGGCGATCGGCAGCAGGGCGTCCATGTCGGCGGTGCGGCCGAAGAGGTGGACGGGCACGATGGCCCGGCAGCGGCTGCTGATTTTCCTGGCCACGTCGACCGGATCGACGAGGTAGGTGACCGGGTCGATATCGGCGAAGATCGGCACGGCCCCGAGGCGCGTGACGGCGCTGGCGGTGGCGAAGAAGGTGTAGCTGGGAACGATCACCTCGTCGCCCGGCCCCACGTCGAGCGCCATCAGGGCCAGGAGCAGGGCGTCGCTGCCGGAGGCGCAGGTGATCGCATGCGGTACGTCGAGGGCCCGGGCCAGCTCGTTCTCGAGCTCGGCGACATCAGGCCCGAGGACGAACCGGCCGGAGTCGCACACCCGCTCCAGGGCGGCGCGGATCGGTTCGCGGAGCATCTCGTACTGCCGATCGAGGGCCAACAGGCCGACCGCGGGGAGAAGCGATCCGGCGTCGGTCGGGGAGGGCGACGACTGGCTCATGGGGACATTCCAGGGTGTGGAGGGCGAGGCATGGGTCGACCTCGGCTGCCGATGCAATCGTCGCCGGCCCCTGCTCCGCTCCAGACTTTCACCGTTCGCAGGTGGGGGGGCCGTCTTCCGGGGCGTCGGCCACGCGGCCGGGTGGAGAGGCGGGGGATAGGAAACGGGGCGCACCGCGGTCAAGGCCAGCCGTGACCGCGCGGTCGTGGGGGTCAATCTGCGGGAGCGCGGTGGCCTGCGGTGCCACCGTTCCGGCCTCTCCCGGCGACGACCACACCGACCCGTTTGACACCCCCTCGCCATACACCCTAGATTCCTGGGGTTTTGCAGCCCCATTCCCGGCGTTGAAGCCCCGATGGGGAGCCTCCTGTGGAGTCGCGCGGTGGCGGGTGCGCGATGCGCCCGGCCCCGTGAGTCGGATGGGATCCCCAACGCTCATCGATCTCGGGCTGCTGGCCCGGCGACTCGATCTCCCCGCTGCGGGTGTCGAGGCGGTCGTGCATCTGCTGGATGAGGGGAACACCATCCCCTTCATCACCCGCTACCGGCGCGACCAGACCGAGGGCCTCGACGAGATCGCGGTCCGGCGGATTGCCGACGCGGTCACCCGTGCCCGCCATCTGGCCGACCGCAAGCAGACGATCCTCCGGACGATCGGCGGGCAGGGGCGGATGACCCCCGAACTCGAGTTGCGGATCGAGGCGGCTGAGACCCCCAAGCAACTCGAGGACATCTACCTCCCGTTCAAGCCGCGCAAGCTTTCCCTGGCGGAGATCGCCCGGCAGCGCCGACTGGATCCCCTCGCCCGCGAGATCGTCGCCGCCGATCCGGCCGCCCTCGACCTCGATCGGCGTGCGGCCGACTTCGTCGATGCCGACGGCCAGGTGGCGACCGCTGCCGATGCCCTGCTCGGGGTGGGCCACATCATCGCGGCCGAATACAGTGAGCGTGCCGACCTCAGGCAGCTCCTCCGCGGCATGCTCGCCGACAAGGGGCATCTCACCAGCCAGCGGGTGGAGAGCCCCGGCAAGGCCCAGTCGAAGGACGAAAAGCACTACCGCGACTACTTCACCTTCTCCGAACACGTGCAGCGGGTGCCACCGCACCGCGTGCTGGCGATCAACCGTGGCGAACGGGCCCGGCTCCTCAAGGTGCGAGTGGATGGGCCGATCGAGGAGATGCAGACAGCCGCCGAGGCCATGCTCGTGCCTGCTGACCACCCCCATGCGGTGTTCCTCCGGGGCTGCGCCCGGGATGCCGTCACCCGGCTGGTCCTCCCGAGCCTCGAACGGGAAATCCGTCGGGAGATGACCGACGTCTGCGAGTCGCACGCGGTGGAGGTCTTCGCCCGCAACCTGCGGAACCTGCTCCTCCAGGCACCGGTGATGGGGCGACGGGTGCTCGCCCTCGATCCGGGGTTCAAGAGCGGCTGCAAGGCGGTGGCCATCGACGAGTGTGGCAGCCCGCTGGAGCATGCCGTGCTCCACATCATCGGCAAGCCTGAGAAGCGCGTTGCTGCCGCCGCCAAGCTCACCGAGATGGTGAAGACGCACGGCTGCACGGTGATCGCCGTCGGCAACGGCACGGCCGGCCGCGCGGTCGAGGCGCTCGTGGCGGAGTTGGTCGCCGGCGAGTTGGCGGAGGCCGATGTCGGGTACGTGATCGTCAACGAAGCCGGGGCGAGCGTCTACTCGACCAGCCCGTATGCCCGCGAGGAACTGCCCGGCCACGAGGCGGCGGTCCGTGGGGCGATCTCGATCGGGCGCCGCCTGCAGGATCCGCTCTCGGAGTTGGTGAAGATCGAGCCGGCCAACATCGGCGTCGGCCTCTATCAGCACGACGTCAAGGCCCGGCACCTGCACGCCTCGCTCGAGGCTGTTGTGGAGAGCTGCGTCAACTTCGTCGGGGTGGACGTCAACACGGCCAGTCCCGCCCTCCTGCGGCGGGTTTCGGGACTCAACCAGACCACCGCCCGTGGCTTCGTCGAATGGCGCAGCAAGAACGGCGCGTTCACGTCGCGGCGGCAGTTTCTCGAGGTGCCCGGTTTCGGGGAGGCGGCTTTCGTGCAGGCCGTCGGCTTCCTCAAGATCGCCGGGGGCGAGAACCCGCTCGATGCCACCTGGATCCATCCCGAGAGCTACCCGATCGCCGAGCAGGTGCTCGTGCGGCTCGGTGGCCGACCGGAGGACCTGGCGAACCGTCAGGCGGCAGCCGCCCTGGCGGAAAAGGCCGCGACCGTCGACCTCCCCGGCCTGGCGGCCGAACTCGGGGTCGGGCGCCTGCTCCTGGCGGACATCGTCGAGCAGTTGGCGCGACCGGGCCGTGATCCACGCGAGGATCTTCCCCCACCATTCTTCAAGAAGGGGGTGCTCAAGCTCGAAGACCTCCAGGTCGGGATGGAGTTGCTCGGCTCGGTGCTCAACGTGGTCGATTTCGGCGTCTTCGTCGACATCGGCATGCACGACAGCGGCATGGTGCACATCAGCCAGTTGTCGCGGCGCTTCGTCCGCGATCCCCACGACCTGGTTTCGGTCGGGCAGATCGTCAAGGTCTGGGTTCTGGAGATCGACAAGGCCCGGCGGCGCGTGAGCCTGACGATGATCCCTCCGGGACCGCCGCCAGGTCAGCGGCGGATGGATCGCCCGCCGGCGGCGACCGATGCGCAGGGTTCGCGTGCCGCGGGGCAGGGCGGCAAACCGGGACGGCGCGGTGGAGGGGAGCGACCGCAAGGGGCACCGGGAGCGGGAGGCACGCCGGCAGCGGCTGGCGCACGACCGGGTGGCCAGCAGGGAGATGGGCGGCGTCCCGGCCCACGTCAGCCCGGCGGGGAACGCCGTGAGCCACGTGACCGGACTCCGTCGCCGAAGCCCCGGCAGCCGCAACTCGGCGGGCGCGACGCGGCGCCGCCGGCGGATCCCCCCAAGCGTGTCTACGAGACGCGGGCCGCCAAGGAAGCCAAACCACTTTCCGACGCCATGCGGCAGGGGAAAGAACCGCTGCGGACGTTCGGTGATCTCAAGCAATTCTTCGAGAAGGCAGCGCCACCGGTGGGGCCCGCCAACGTGGAGTCGTCACGCGGGAGCCGGAATGACGAAGCCCCGGCGGCGGCACGCGACACCGACCAGATCGAGACCGACCACGTCGAGCGCACGGTCGCCGGTCCGGAGGATGCACACCCGGCGACGGCCGATGGCATGGCGGATCGGGGTGAAGGGCCTGCCGTGCCGGCACGCGGAACCGGCGAGACGGTTCCGGAGAACGGCCAACGGCCGCAGGCAGACCATGCGGAACTCGCTGCGGGCGAGCCCACCTCGCCACCTCCCGCGGGAGATGGCTGACTTGGCCCCAGGGCCAAATGCTCGCGACCCGTCGTCAATGCGGGAGGCCCGAGATCAGCGCTCGCGAAACGTGATCCGTCCCTTGGTGAGGTCGTAGGGAGAGAGTTCGACCTTCACTTTGTCGCCCGGCACGATGCGGATGAAGTTCTTGCGCATCTTTCCCGCGACGTGCGCGTTGACAACATGCCCCCCGGTGATCTGCACGCGGAAGCGGGTATTGGCAAGGGCCTGCGTGACCACGCCCTCGACTTCGAGCGCCTGTTCTTTTTCCGCCATGGGTTTCCTTCGGGATCCGACGTTCGCGACCCCAAGATGCTAGCCCCGCTGGCGCCGGGCGTCCAGCAGTCCCGGTGGGGATTCGCACCCTGGAGGGGCGACGAATGCCCGACCGCCGAAGCGGCAAGGGGAGGCCGGGAAGCGGGAGATCCGGCTCACGCGTCGTCGCCGCCGCCCGCATCGGGGGCCGATCCGGAAGCCTGCCAGCGGAGGTAGGCATCGAGGAACCCGTCGAGGTTGCCGTCGAGGACGCTCTGGAAACTCCCGACGTAATGGCCGGTCCGCTGGTCCTTGACCCGCTGGTCGGGGTGGAGAAAGTAGTTGCGGATCTGCGACCCGAACCCGGTCTTCGGCTTCGACTGGTGTTGGGCGTGCTTCTCGGCCTCGCGCTTCTCCTCCTGGATCCGCGCGATGCGGGCCCGGAGCATCTTCATCGCCGTGGCCCGGTTCTTGTGCTGGCTGCGCTCGCTCTGGCACTGCACGACGATGCCGGTCGGGAAGTGGGTGATGCGGATGGCGCTCGATGTCTTGTTGACATGCTGGCCACCGGCACCACTCGCCCGGAACACGTCCTCGCGGATGTCGGCGTCGGCGATCTCCACCTCGGTGTCGTCGTCGGGGATCTCCGGGGCCACGTCGACGGCGGCGAAGCTCGTCTGCCGCTTGCCCTCGGAATTGAAGGGACTGATGCGCACCAGGCGGTGGATGCCCGATTCCCCCTTCAGGTAGCCGTAGGCCCAGGGACCACGGATGGCGATCGTGGCACTTTGGATTCCAGCCACCTCGTCGTCCTGCCGGTCGAGCAGCTCGACGGCGAAGTCGTGCTTGGCGGCCCAGGAGGAATACATCCGCAGGAGCATCTCCGCCCAGTCGTTGGCGTCGGTGCCACCATCGCGGGCGTTGAAACTCAGCAGGGCATCCGACCCGTCATGTGGGCCGGAGAGCAGCGAGGCCAGTTCCAGCGCCGCGACCTTCTTGTCGAGCGAGTCGGCCTCCCGGAGAAGTTCTCCCTCGAGCGACTCGTCCTCGCGGGCGAGTTCCTCGAGCGCCTCCAGATCGCTACTGGCCGCGAGCGCTTCGTCGAGCGGCTTGAGGACCGCGTTGACCGCCTTCAGCTCGGCGACGGTGGCCTGGGCCCTCTCCTGGTTGTCCCAGAATCCGGCCTGCGACATCGCCTCCTCGATCCGCGCAGCGTGCTTTTTGCGCCCTTCCCAGTCAAAGAGAGTCTCGGAGCTGGAGGAGCCGGGCGCGGATCAAGCTGGAACGGGTGTGGAGTGCAGTATCCATGGGGTGAAGTGTACGGCCCCCCGCGGGGATGGCCAAGCCCGCGACCGGACCCGCCTGCGATGCCATCGCGCTGCCGTGCCATGGCCAATCGCGCCGTCGCGTCACGGCAGGGCCGACTTCAGGCCCGCGCCACGCGGTTGCCCGGGAGGCGTTTCACCAGCCGTCGCATCTCCAGCACGCCGATCGTCGCGAGCACCTGCGATGCCGCCAGGCCGGTGGAATCGACCACATCGTCGACAAGCCGTGGCTCGCCCCGACGGCTCCCTGCCGGTGCGATCGCCTTCAGGACCGTCCGCTCCTGTTCGTCGAGGGCCAATTCGGCGGGGCTTTCCACCATGTCGCCGGCGGCCGATGTGGCGGTCTCGAACAGTGGGCCGAGCTCCGCCAGGATGTCGTCGACGCTCGACACGAGGGTCGCCCCGTCGCGGAGCAGATCGTGGCAGCCCAGCGACATCCGGCAGTCGATCGGCCCCGGGACGGCGAACACCTCCCGCCCCTGCTCCGTGGCGAGGCGGGCGGTGATCAGGGCGCCGGAGCGCCCCGAGGCCTGCACCACGACCGTGCCGAGCGACAGCCCCGACACGATCCGGTTGCGTTGGGGGAATGCCCCGGGATGCGGTTCCGCCAGCGGCGGCGCTTCGCTCAGCAGGGCCCCGTGGGCGATGACCTCCTCGGCCAGTCCACGATGCTCCGGTGGGTAGACCTCCAGCACGCCACTGCCGAGCACGGCGATCGTCCGCCCGCCGGCGGCGAGCGCCCCGCGGTGGGCTGCGGCGTCGATGCCGCGGGCCAGTCCGCTGACGACCGTGTAGCCGGCCCGGGAAAGTCCGCCGGCGAGTTGGCCGGCGACCCGCATGCCGTAGTCGGTCGCGTGACGGCTGCCGACGATCGCCACCGCCAGCGCATCGCTGGGGGCGAAACCGCCGCGCACGAACAGCACTCCGGGAGGGTCGGGGATCCGGGCGAGCAGGGGTGGGTAGTCGCGATCACCCTCGAGCAGGATGCGGACTCCCTCCCGGTGACAGATCCCGAGGAGTGCGTCGGCGTCCGACTCGCTGACCAGCCGGGGAAGATCGGTCGCCAAACGACGGCTGATCCGACCGATGCCGATGATGTCGGCGGGTGCTGCCGCGAACACCGCTGCCGGTGAACCGAACCGCTCGAGGAGCAGGCGCCGCAGGCGGGAGCCGATTCCCGGCACGCACGCCAAGCGGACATGGTCGCGCAGCATGCCGGGTGCGTGGGCGGCGCCATCGCTTCCGGAGGTGGAACCGTTGGCGGATGGGTGGGCAGGTTCAGACGAGGGGGGAGGGGCCATCGCAGCACCCGGCGAGACGGATGATGTGTACGTCCGTACCGTTGTAAAGCGCTGGCTGGCCGGTCGTCAAACCAACGGCTGGCTCTCCCCCATCGCTCCCCCGTGGGGCACCCACCGTGAGCCCCGTGGGGCACCCACCGTGAGCCCACCACGGGCCCGCGGGAACACGGGCCCGCGGGAACACGGGCCCGCTCAGCCGGTGGCGACCTTCATCTCGACGAGCCGCTGGGCGTTGCCGACGAGCCGATCCCAGTTGGCCTCGACATATTCGGGAGGGCCGCCACTCTGGGCCACGGCGATGGCCACCATCTCCGTCGGTACCATCTCGATCGCATCCCAGGGACAAACCTTGAGGTCGTAGGGATTCGACTTCTTTCCCGGGATGTGGACGCAGACCTCGCAGCCCACGCACCGCTCGACGTCGATCTCGCACCAGCTCTGCAGGTTGTGGAACTGGTCGTACTGCTGCACCTTGATGATGCAATCGACCGGGCAGACCTCCAGGCACGACTCGCACCCGGTGCAGTTGTCGGCCGTGATCACGGCCAGTTCCTTCGGCAGTTTCTTGCGGGGTCCGGCTTTGGCCATGGCAAGGGGATCGTCCAGGGGGAGCGGAGGACTGCACTGACACGATTCTAGCCGTCATGTCCGGCCCGACCAAACTGGGCTGATCGGGAAAAAAAGGGCCGCGGCGGAATCCGCGGCGGACTTTCCACCGGGAAACGGCCCCGTTTTCCACGCCGCCGCTCGCCCCCCGAGGAACCGGTCGGTCAGACCGTCTCGCCACTCACCAGATCGCCGACCGACTGGCGGCGGCGGACGAGCCGACCGTATCCCCCATCGACGAGCACCTCCGCGGGCAGCGGTTTCGAGTTGTAGTTGCTCGCCATCACGAACCCGTAGGCGCCGGCCACCTCGATCACCAGCAGGTCGCCGACCGCCGCCTCGGGGAGGGGGCGGGTCGCCACGAACCCGCCGTCGGTCTGGGTGAAGATGTCGCCCGATTCGCACAGCGGTCCCCCGACCGCCACCTCCGTGGAACGGGGTGCCGGGCCCTCGGCGACGAGCGGATCGCACGGGCAGAGGCTCATCGGGTGGTAGGCCCCGTACATCACCGGGCGGGCGAGCGTGTTGAAGCCGGCATCGACCAGCAGGTAGGTGCGGCTGCCCTGCCGCTTCACGGCGCGGATCTCGGTCACGAGGAAGCCGGCTTCTGCAGTCAGGTAGCGCCCCGGCTCCAGCTCGAGGCGCAGCCGATGGCCGAACCGGGCCTCGAGGCGGCGGCGCGTGGCGTCCCAGAGGTCGAAGTAGCCCCCCAGGTCGGCATGCACCTCGCCGGGGCGGTAGGGCACCGGAAGGCCGCCGCCGGCGCTGATCGTGGTCAGCGACCGGCCGATCTCCTCCGCCACACGCTCGAGCGCCCCGGCGACCTCCGCCAGGTGCGCCAGGTCGGTGCCACTGCCGATGTGCATGTGGAGGCCGGTGACCGCCAGTCCGGACCATTCCGCCCGCCGCAGCGCATCGGGCACGTCGGCGTGCCAGATCCCGTGCTTCGAGCCTTCCCCGCCGGTGTTGGTCTTCTGGCTGGGGCCGTGACCGAACCCGGGATTGACCCGCAGCGTCACCTCCGCCCCCGGCATCCGGGCGGAGAGTTGCTCGAGCATGTCGCTGGAACCGCAGTTGACGTGGATACCGTGCCGGACGACCACTTCGAGGCTCTCACGGTCGAAGATATCGGCGGTATAGACGATGGGATGGGCTGGCGGCAGGTCGTCGGCCGTCCCCCGTGGTGTCGCCGCTGGGTAACCGGCCGCCAGCGCCCGGTGGATCTCCCCGGCACTGACGGCATCGACGAGCACCCCCTCGCGCCGCACGAGATCGAGGACGGCGATGTTGGAGCAGGCCTTCTGGGCGAAGCGCACGGTGTCCCACCGCGCGAGGTCCCGGCAGCGCCGCCGGATCGTCGCGGCGTCGTAGACGTAGAGCGGCGTGCCATGGGCCTGGGCCAGCTCGGCCACAGAGACGCCGGCGATCGTGCGGCGCACCAGTGCGGCGGCCGGATCAGCGGCCGACGGGGAGTTCACCATCGGAAGTGCATCCTCGAGAGGGCGTGCATCCGGCCCTGGGGCGGGGCGAGGGCTGGGGGGCGGGGCGAGGCGTCATTTCAGCGACCGAGCCCATCCGGCACCGGCAGTCCGATCCCCGCCGCCGCGGCCTCGCTCGAGAGCGTGGCCAGACCGCGCAGCACCCCGGCGCCGAGCGACAGCCGGGTCGCCACGCCGCGGTCGATCGGACTGATCGCCAGCTGCACGAGGGCCGACTCGGCATCGGTATCGAGGAGGCTGGCGGCACGCGCCGCCGCCTTGTTCGCCATCTCCCCGCCCGCCTTCGTGGCGGCGAAGGAGAGCAATTCGTCGAGGGCGACTTTGAGCGTCACGCCACTCGGGGCACCGCTCACCGGTCGTCCGGTCCCCTTCTGCAGGTCGGCGAGGCGGCTCTTCGCGTCGCCACCCTCGAGCAGGTAGGCGTAGCCGGGGGCGACGGCGAGGGTGAATGCGAGCGGGCGGCCGAGCATCTCCGACCCCGGCGTGCCGCCGAGATCGACCGCCACGGTGTGGAGGTTGGCATCGCCCGCCTTGCCGGCGTCGAACCGCACGTCCACCGATCCCGGCAGGCCGGCACCGGGACCGAGCAGTTCCTTCACCTGCTTCTCGAGCGCCGCGCCGTCCTTGACCCGCATCCCCGCCGAGAGGGTTGGCCCCCGTTCCTTCGCCGACGTGTCGAGCGTCAGCGCCCCGTCGATCGCCCCCGAACTGACCATGGCCCTGGCGATGGCGCGGACGACACCGCCGATGATCCGCCCCGCCTGGTCGGCATCGGCGCCCGGCAAGGCCCCGTCGAGCAGCGCCAGCACACGGCGCTGCTCAGAGTCGGAGAGCGACTGCGCCATCTCGGCCCGCACGGCGGCGGGACCACCGTCGGCAGTCGGCACGCGGCCCACGGTGAGTGGCCCTGTTCCCGCAGCCTCATTGCCGGTCAGTGCCACGGCACGGTTCTCGAGGAAGATCCGGTTCTTCCCATCGTCGATCCCCAGGCCGACGAGGAGCGACTCGAGGCCGCCGATCCCGTCGATGGCGGCCGCAAGGGCATCGGCATCGACCGCGCGGCCCTCGGCGGCGGCCGACTGCGCGAGTTGGCGCAGCGCGTTTTGCAGCAGCGCCTTGATTCCCTCGGGAAGCCGGCTGGGGAACGCCTTGATGACGAGGGAGTATTCCCCGGCGAGCGGCTCGAGGATGGCGAGCGGATCGGCCGCAGGGGCCTGGCTGCCGGCCTGGCCGATGATCGCCCATCCCTCACGCTCGACAACGTCCACGTCCATGCCGCCGTTGAGGGACAGACGCCGCCGCTCTCCCGACTTCTCCACCCGCCCGGTCACCCCCTGGAGCGAATCGAGGAGCTTGTCGAGGTCCTTCACCGGGAGCATGCCGTGGGCGGCGATGTCGGCTCCGTCGCTGGTCACCACCACGCCGATCGGGCGCCGGACGTCGAGCCCGGCGAGCCCCCGGCCCTGGGTCGCGAGGAGGAGCGACGATTCGAGGAAGCCGGCGAGATTGGGGTTGTCGAGGTGCGGACCGAGCCACGAGAGCTGTTTTTTCACGTCGCCGTAGCTGTCGAGCGCGATGACGGCGATCACCTCGCGCTGGCGGGGTTCCTGGGCCCGCGCCGCCGGTGCCACGGCCGCCGGCAGCAGCGTGGCGATCGCGAGGCACGGGAGCAGGGCAGAACACGGGAACATTGCGCGGAGGCTGGGCATCAGGAAGCTCCGAAAATTCTGGAGGGTCTCAGCGGAGAAGGGCCAGTAGTTTACCACCCCCCGCGCTAACAGCCCGTGGCCAAAGTCCATCCCTGGCCTTTGGCCACACGAAAACCTGCGGTTTTCACGGGAGTTTCGCTCCCGGCACCTCATCCATGAGGTGCAGCAGGCTGTTTGTCCACAGCCTGCTAAGCAGTATTCTGACAACCATGGCTTCCTCCCCACCCGCCATCGACCCGTTGCCGGCGATCGACCCGTTGATCGTGCTCCCGGGGAGGTGGCGGTGGCCCCGGGTGCCGTGGCAGGCGCTGCTCTGGCTGGCGACTGCAGCCACGACCTTCGCCGCCGGGGTGGTGGGCTGGCAGCCGCTCGTGCTGGGGGTCGACGCCGACCTTGCGGCGCAGGTGCCGCTGCATTGGGGCCGGGGGCTGGCCTACATGCTGGCGGTGCTGGCGGTGCTCGGCGCCCACGAGGCTGGTCACTTCGTCGCCGCAGGCATCCACCGGATCCCCGCGACGCTCCCGTTCTTCCTCCCCGTGCCGGTGATGCTCACCGGCACGCTCGGCGCGGTGATCGGCATGGAGGGGTCGCGGGCGAACCGCCGCCAACTCTTCGACATCGCCATCGCGGGTCCGCTGGCGGGGCTCGTCCTCGCGGTGCCGGCGCTGGTGGCGGGCATGGTGCTCGGCACCCCGAGCAGTGATCCGCTCTTCGCGATGCCGCCGCTGGCCCGCTGGCTGATGGCACTGGTCCGGCCCGACCTCCTCTCCGGCGGCGGCATCGCGCCGAACCCGCTCTACATGGCCGGCTGGGTGGGCTTGCTCGTCACCGGCCTCAACATGATCCCGATCAGCCAACTCGACGGCGGGCATGTGGTGTATGCCCTGTTCGGCCCGCGGGCCAACTGGTTGGCGCGGAGCCTGCTCTGCGCGTCGATCGCCGGGATCGTGTTCCTCGGCCGCTACAACTGGATCATCATGGTGGTGCTGGTGACCGTGATCGGTGCCGACCATCCGCCGATCCGCGAGGAGGGGCAGTCGCTCGACCGCTTCCGGACGGTGCTCGGGCTCTGTTCGCTCGTCATCCCGCTGGTCACCTTCATGCCCGAGCCGCTGCACCTGGAGTGAGCGGTGGGCGACGCCCGGCCGCCGTGGGCTTCTGGCTCCGCGAACTGCGGGCCCCCGCCCTGTACAGGCGGCTCGCCAGCGAGTCGCCCGCCGCCACGCGTCCCGTAGAAGCGCGTGGCGGCGGCGCCCGATGATCAGTGCATCGCCGATGCCGGGGCCGGCGGCCCCTCCAGGAACCGGCTGCGGACGGAGGGGAAGGTCTTCCGGCCGATCTGCTGGCCGCGTTCGACGAGGGCGGAGACGGCCTGCGCGTCGTCGAGGGTGGGGAGGTTCTTGGTGAAGTCGTTGATCCGCAGGAGCCGCGCATCGCCGAGGAAAGTCCGGGCCATCTCGGCGGCGCCCGTCTCCTGGGCCGCGAAGAACAGGTCGGAAATCCGCGGCCCCCACTGGGCCAACCCCCCACCGAGCGCCTTGCTGAAGTCGTATTCCGTGGCCATCGTGCCCAGGCTGAGGATGTCGATCCGGTCGGCGGTGGTGCCGAGATACCCGATCGCCTCGATGATGGCCGGCAGCACGGGGTTGTTGGCCCACATGCCGCCATCGATGTACGTGCCGCTCGCGATCGGCCCGTCCACGTTGGCATCGGCGAAAAAAGCGGGAGCCGCTGCCGAAGCCAGGATTGCCTCGACGGCCTTCATGTCGCGGTGTGCGGTGCGATCCGGGGAGTGCGGTGTGGTGATCAGCACCGCCTCCCCGTGGACGGCCGACACGGTCGGGATCACGAGCGGGCGTTTCGCCTCGGTAAACACCTTGTCGCCGAGGTAGGTCTCGAGCGCCGCGCGGAGCGGCGCGGAGTCGTATTTCCTCGAGAACACGATCGACAGTCCGCTCTTCCGCGGAAAAATCTTCTCGGCATGCTCCCGGTAAAGCTCGACCAATTCCCCCGGCGTGAGCCCGAGTGCCAGCCCGACGGCGAGGATGCTGCCAGTCGACGTCCCGGCCACGAGGTCGAATCGATCGACGAACAGCGGCTGCCCCGCCGTCTTCGGGAGCATGTCGGCCCAGGTCGCGAGGACCGCCGCCGTGAACGCCCCGCGGATCCCGCCGCCGTCGAGGCAGAGGATGCGGAAGGTGTCACGCGGGGGCGGCTCAGGCGCCGTGCCGGAGATTGCGGCCCTCACGGACCTGCTGCGCGGTGGGGCCGCGGCCGTGGACCGCACCTGAATCCGGCGGCTTGGCAGTGGTAGCAGCCCGATCTGCTTCACGATCTTCTCCGCGACCCCGGCCGCCGCGGCCGGCTGGCAGGACTCGTCGGCGAGTTCGCTGTCGAGGGCCCGGTTCGCGGTGGCGTCGAGGCCGTTGTGGAGCCGGCCGGAGAGCCCGGGATCGGCCTCCGCGTATCCCGCCGCCGCACCACCGCACGCGGTGATCACGAAGGCCGGCTTGCCGCGTTCGAGAAAGGCGTCGATCTCGATCGGTATTCCCGCCCGCTCGGCATCCCGGTCGAACCATCGTCCCCCGAGCGCCACGACGACGTCGCACCGGTCGGCCATCCAGTCGCGCATCGGCACCAGGTCGCGAATTTCGGCGCGGGCGGCGTCCTCCTCCGCGGGCGTCGCGGCTGGGATCAGTTCGACCCGGGCGAAGGCCCGATCGGCTTCGATGGCGCCGGCATACTGCTCGCCGGAAAACGTCGCTGCCCGGACGAGCGTGAGCCGGCTCGTCGCCCCGCCGTCGGGAAACGTCTCCTTGGCCACCGCGGCGAGGAGTGGCACGATCGACGGATGGCTCCCGTGCACGACGTGTCCCCCTTCGCGGAAGACGGCGCGGGCGAGTTGCGCGATGAACTCGGCCGTGTCGGTTCGCGGCGCGGGCCGCATGTCATCGGCGAGCGACGCACTCAGGCAGACCCTCACCCCCACCAGATTTCCTCGTGCCATCACTGATAGACTCCCGGGCGTTTCACGATGTCGTCGACGATCCGGACGGCGACGTGGGCGTAGGGCATCACGATGCGACGACAGAAAATCCCGCCGCGGTCCTGATGCTCGGCAAGCCGTCGCAGGGGGAGGCCGGCTGCCTCTCGCTGCACGACTTCCCGTCGATCGGGGATGTCCATCCCGAGGCCACACCAGGCATGTCGTCAGCCTCCTGGATGCCGACGTCGTCGTGGGACCGATCACTTTCCGGGGGCCGGCGCGTCGTTCTCCGCCGCCGGCTCGAGTTCGACCTCGAACGTCTCCTCGCCCGTCCGATTGGACACCGTGACGATGCACGACGCGGGCGATTTCTGCACCGCGGCGGCGACCTCGGCACCCGTCCGTACGGCGGACCCGTTGATCCGCACGATCCGATCGACGTTCGGCTCGAGTGCGTAACGCTTGTTTTCGTCCGCATCCGGGCCGAAGAGCCTCATGCGGGTGGCGGGAGACCCGGCGTCCACTCCCGTCACGAGTGCGCCATTCACATCGCCGAGTGTCACCCCCAGAATGAGTCGCGGCCCGTCCCCCCCCGCGGCGGAAAGCACGGGTGCGGTGACGGCCGTGCCACCGATGTCGAAGACGGCTTCGGACCTCGGCACCTGCACGGTGTAGGTCTGCGTTTTCTGCTCCATGACCGGCACGTTGACCGTGAACGTCTGCTCCACCTCCTCCGTGTAGGGCACACGAACGGTGTACCGCTCGTCGCGATACGTCACCCGGCCCGTGGCCGGGTCGCGGACGGCGATCTTCCGCACCCGCTGCTCGTCGCGGTACTTCGTGACGGTGACCTTTTTCGTGCGGGTCTCGGGCACCTGTTTCGTCACCGACATCGTCCGCGTGCGCTCCTCGGTCACCATCCGCTCGCTGATCCCCTTGAAGGTCACCGTCACGGGCTTCGGGTTGATCGACGCCAACGCCTGCTGCGCCTGCCAGAGAATCGTGCTGCTCGCCCGGTTGTTCAGCGTCGTGTACCGGAAAGCCACGGTGTCACGGTCGGGAAGGCTCACCTCCGCCTGCCGTCCCGGCTGCACCCACTTCGGCGGCACGAGCGGTCGCCTCTCCCGCCAGTCGAGGCCGGTGTCGAGGAAGTCGAACCGCGCCGTCTCCCCAACGTCGTTGCGGAGCATGAAGGGCTCCAGGGCGACGGCCGCCATCGGCACCGAGAAGCCGCAGCACGTGAGCCAGGCCGCCGCGCAGCGGAGGCGAGAAGGCTTTCGCCCGGTCGACGAAGGAACGGCACTCATGACGTGGTTTCTCACTAGGGCGTGATGCGAAGTTCGGGATCCTGGTGGATGTCCAGCGGAGAGGAGCCGCCACCCTCCTGGATGATGAGCGACAGGGCACTGACGTCGGCGTGGCCCTCCTGCTCGGCGGCGGTGCGGAAGAGCAGCCGCAGCGGCCGTAGCGGCGCGAGCAGCGTCCACGGATCGGCGGGGTCGTAGACCGCGACGACTCACACTCCGGAACGACCGGCGGGCTCCTCCCCCGTGGACCATTCCGTGACTTTCTCGGCGGGAATCGTGAGCTTCTCCCACGAGTCGGCCTCCCGTGTGCCGCTGCCGGCAGCCCGCAGCTTTCCAAACAACACTCCCACCGGCCGGTGGCTCCTGTTCTCCACGAGCCACTTTTCCGAGCGTGGCCCATCTTCGGCCGGGAGGGCCGGCGGCGCGGCGAAGTGTGCGGCAGGGTGCAGCGCGGCGATGCGCTCGGCCTCGAGGCTCGTCTCGCAAGCGAGCACATGGAAGCCCAGCCGGGAGAGCCCGGCGCAGACATGCGCTCGCCACGCCGCCATGCCCCAGGCCGCCGCGGCGATCCCGAGCCCCGCCGCGAGGGTGAGCATCCCAGCTGGGCGCTGCAGCCGGAGCTTCGGCGGCCGGGGGTCCGGAGGAGGAGGCCGTTCCTTCCGCGGAATCTCCTGCCCGAGCCGCTCGAGGATCAAGGCGGCGGCCTCCGCGGGAGACCGGCGCTCGATGTCCACGTAGCCATCGCCCGCGAGAACGCCGGTGGCGGTGAGATCGCCCGGGTCTCCGAAGCTCAGGAACATGATCCGCGCTTCTTCGGGCGTGCCGAGCAGTTGGCGGATGTGCCGCAGCTCGAGCCCACACCAGCGCCGCTCCGCGTATTGCGGGCAGAGGATCACGACGATCAGATCGGATTGTGTCCGGTAAAGTTGCGGAAGATAGACGTCGAGATTTGGCCGGGCGAACTCAGCCTCGTGGTAGCGATCGTAGAGAACCCAGTCCTCTCCGAGCGTGCAGGCGAGCGCCGCGGCGATCGGCTCGACCCGGTCGCGCTTCGACCCCGGGAAGCTCAGCGCCACCCGGAACCGCCGGCCGGATGACGATGGCGTGGCGTCGGCCGCGGGAGAAGGTGGTGTGGGGTCAGGGCTCATGGTCGGGTAGTGCTGCCAAGGCGCGGAGGATCCGCGGAAATGGCGGGTTCACTCGGCCCGAGCATACATCGGAGAGGCCTTCTCAACCGCGGAGGGTGCGGGAGACGGGCGTGTGGCAGTTCCGGCGAGCAGTCGAGGCTGCCAGCGGGCCCGCGGCGCGGGCAGCCTCACGCGAACAGGTCGGGCACCGGTCTCCCGTCACCGGCGATCGTGAAGGGGCGGCCCGACGGCGATTGCTCGCGGGCCGCGGGGTCGATGCCGAGGGTCGTCGTCACGGTCGTGTTGAAGTCGGGCATCATGACGGGATCGTCGGCGACCCGACATGGAACATGGAACGTCGCCGGCCGCCGGCTCGGGGAGCGCGGCGAGGGTCGGCACCGAGCGTTCGTGGAGATCCGGGGCCGTCGCCCGGATACCGTTGAGCGGGCGGGCCGTGTACTCCCCCGCCACAGTCCCCTTCGCCACCGTCCGCCTGCACAGTGCCGCCCCCTGCTCCCGAGGCCTAACAGGCTGTGGCCAAACAGCCTGCTGCACCTCATGGATGAGGTGCCGGGAGCGCAGCTCCCGTGAAAAGCGCAGCTTTTCGAGTGGCCAAAGGCCATGGATGGACTTTGGCCACGGGCTGCTAACAGGCTGTGGCCAAACAGCCTGCTGCACCTCATGGATGAGGTGCCGGGAGCGCAGCTCCCGTGAAAAGCGCAGCTTTTCGAGTGGCCAAAGGCCATGGATGGACTTTGGCCACGG
>SXWA01000257.1 GCA_005791575.1 Planctomycetaceae bacterium | reverse complement strand
GCTGCCAGGCCTCGAGCCCGACCGGATCGTCCACCCAGGGGAAGGCGGCATACTGCTGCCGCAGCGGCGCGCCTGGGGTGCGCGGGACCTGATGGAGCAGGTGGCCCGCGAACTCGCGCCAGCCCAGCTCGCGGAGATAGACCTCGGGGCTGCCGGTGATCTTCGCCGCCGGTTTGCCCCCCACCGCGTCGCGCACCGCGTGCCAGATCCGCCGCGGCGAGATCTCGCCGAAGTGGAGGTGCGGGCTCAGGGCGCTCGTGCCGTCGTGGTCGGGGCGGTCGCGCTCGGTGCCGTAGCCGGAGAGGCCACGGTCGAGGAACCGGTCGAGCCGCTTTCGCGCCGCCGCCTCGCCGGGCGACCAGGTGGTGCGCATCGTGCCGGCCCAGTCGATCCGGGGGAGGAGCCCCAGATCGGCGACCGGCACCGTGGCCAGCGGCCGCTTCACCTCCGCGGGCACCAGCCGGCGCGGCGCGGCGACCGGCGCGTCCGGTTCGTCGCGCGCAAGCAGGGCACGCCAAAACGGCGTGAACACCTGGTAGGGCCGCCCCTCCTTCGTCGCCACGTGCGTCGGCTCGTGGAGCAGCGACCCGTTGAAGCTCTCCACCGCGAGGCCGTCGGCTGCCAGCGCTGCCTTGATCGCGGTGTCGCGGGCCACGAGCGCCGGCTCGCGGAGCCGGTTCCAGACGATATGCGTCGCACCGGTGGCGCGGGCCACGGTCCGCAGCGTCTCGAGCGACGGCCCCTGCCGGATGACGAGCTCGGCGCCCCCTTTCGCCAGCGCCCCCCCGAGGCTCGTGAGCGACCCGTGGAGCCACCAGCGCGACGCTCCCCCGGGCGCCCAGGGGACGGCCTCGTCGGGGGCGTGGACGTAGAGCGGCACGACGGCGCCGCGGGCCACGGCGGCGGCGAGGGCGGGGTTGTCGTCGAGACGGAGGTCGCGGCGGAACCAGACGATCGTGACGGCCATGGGAGGGTCTCGTGGCGGCAGCGTACCACCCCCGGGCCGCGCACCGGCACCGGCCGGTTCAGGAGCGCGTCAGGAAATCAGATCGTGGACGACATGCCCATGCACGTCGGTGAGGCGGAAGTCGCGCCCCTGGGCCCGGATCGTGAGCCGCGTGTGGTCGATGCCGAGGAGATGGAGGAGCGTGGCGTGGAGGTCGTGGACGGTGACGGGGTTTTCCACCACGCCGTAGCCGAGATCGTCGGTGGCCCCGTGGGTGACTCCCCCCTTGATGCCGCCGCCGGCGAGCCAGACCGAAAACGCCTTCATGTGGTGGTCGCGGCCGTTGCCCTGCGCCATCGGTGTCCGGCCGAACTCGGTGCCGAACACGACGAGCGTCTCGTCGAGCATCCCACGGCGCGCGAGATCCTCCACCAGCGCCGCCGCGCCGCGGTCGACCTCCGCCGCGGTGCCCTTCACGTGGTCCTTCACCGCGCCGTGATGGTCCCAGTCGCGGTGGTAGAGCTGGATGAAGCGCACGCCGCGCTCGGCGAGCCGCCGGGCGAGGAGGCAATTGGCGGCAAACGACCCGTCGCCCCCCTTCGTGCCGTAGAGGTCGAACGTGCTCGCCGGCTCGTCGGAGAGATCGACCAGCTCCGGCACGCTCGACTGCATGCGGAAGGCGAGCTCGTACTGCGCGAGCCGCGCCGCGATCTCCGGATCGTCGATCACCTCGCCGCGCAGGCGGTCGAGCCGGCTCACCGCGTCGACCACGTCGCGCTGCCGGGCGGGAGTCACCCCGGCGGGACGGCCGACGTACAGCACCGGATCCCCCTTGGAGCGGAACTCCACTCCCTGGAACCGGCTCGGGAGCAGCCCCGAATGCCACTGCCGGCTGGCGATCGGCTGGCTCTGTCCGAAGCGGCCGGTGCTCACCATGACGACGAACCCGGGGAGGTCGGCCGCGTCGCTCCCCAGGCCGTACCACAGCCAGCTCCCCGCCGACGGCCGGCCGGAGATCATCGAGCCGGTGTTCATGAAGGTGTGGGCCGGGTCGTGGTTGATCGCCTCGGTGTGGAGGCTCCTGACGATCGCGATCCGGTCGGCGATCCGCGCGGCGATCTCGGGAAAGACGGTGCTGATCTCCTGGCCGCTCCTCCCGGCGCGGGTGAAGGGATGCTGCGGCCCGAGGCAGGTGAGCGCCTGCCCCTGGAGCTGCGCGATCTGCTGCCCCTTGGTGAAGCTCTCCGGCATCGGCTGACCGGTCATCGCCGCGAGCTTCGGCTTGTGGTCGAAGGTGTCGAGGTGGGTCATGCCACCGGCCATGTAGAGCCAGATCACGCGCTTCGCTTTGGGCGGCACGTGGAACGGCTGCACCACCCCCGTCCAGCCGGTGGCCGGGGCACCGGTGGCTGGGGGACCGGCGGCCGGCGCGGCGGCGGCCGGGGCGAGGAGCGAGCCGAGGGCGAGCCCGCCGAGCCCGCCCGATGCCCGGGAGAGGAAGCCCCGGCGCGCGAGTGCTGCCGCAGACAGTGGGAGCGGTGCGTTCATGGGCGGGTGTAGGTCTCCTGCAGGTTGAGCACCGCGCGCGCGGCACTCGTCCAGGCGGCGAGCGTGACCCGATCGACCCCCGCGGGGAGCGGCAGCGTGCCGACGGCGAGGAGCTTGTCGACCGCCTCCGGGTCGGTGGCGAGGGCCGCCTGGTGACCGGCCACGAGATCGACGAGCACGGCCACCTCGTCGGCGGCAGGCACGCGCCCCACCGCCCGGCGGAGCATGAACAGGGCGCGGTCGGCCGGTCGGTTAGCGGCGGCGATCGCATGGCCCGCCAGCGACCGGGCCGCCTCGACGGAGGCCGGATCATTGAGCAGCACAAGCGCCTGCAGCGGCGTGCTCGTGCGCGGCCTTCGCGCGGTGCACTCCTCGCGGCTCGGGGCGTCGAAGACCACCAGCGCCGGGTGGAGATATTGCCGCTGCCAATGCACGTAGAGCCCGCGCCGCCAGAGCCGTTCGCCGGCGTCGGCCTGCCACGTGCGCTTGGGGAAATTGAGATAATCCCAGTAACCCTCCGGCTGGTAGGGCTTCACGCTCGGGCCGCCGACGTCGCGCACGAGCAGGCCCGCGGCGGCCAGCGCCGTGTCGCGCACCGCCTCGGCATCGACGCGGTGGCGGCTCTGCCGGGCGAGGAGGCGGTTGTCGGGATCGCGCTCGACAAGCGCCCCGGAGCCGGCGGCGGCCCGGCGGTAGGCGCGGCTGGTGACGATCGTGCGCAGGAGCCGGCGGATGTCCCATGCCCCGCTCGCACCGGCACCACCGCCACCCTCGCCGGCAGGCCCGTCGCGCAGTTCGCTGGCGAGCCAGTCGAGTAGTTCCGGATGGCTCGGCGGCTCCCCCTGGGCGCCATGGTCGTCGAGCCGCCGCGAGAGCCCCTGGCCAAAGCACAACGCCCACAGCCGGTTGGCCAGCACCCGGGCGACGAGCGGGTTGTCGCGCGCGGTCATCCACTCGGCGAGATCGAGGCGCGTGCGCCGGGCCGCGGGATCGACCGGGGACGGCGCGGTCGAGAGGAAGGCGGGGGTGGCGGGCAGCACCACCTCGCCCGAGTCGTCCATCCAGTTGCCACGCGGCAGGATCCGCACCGTCCGCGGCGCCACGGCCACCGTCACCGGCATCCGCGGCTGGGCGTCGATCACCCCCTTGAGATCGGCTTCGAGACGCGCGAGTTCCTCGCGCTGCGGGCGGTTGGCCGCGGCGCGGCCGCGGTGATGGTCGGCGAGCAGCCGGACCTGCTCCGCGCTCCGCCCCCCGGCCGGCGTGCGCAGCGCCTTCTCGACCGCCTCGGGCAGCTTCGCGGCGTCGGCCGGCTTTCCGTTTGTGGCCTTCCGGCCGGGGGCCTTGGCCCCCTTGGCGGTCGCTGCCGGCTTGTCGGCGGCTGGCAGGTCGGCAGCCGGGGGCGTCGGCTGCGCGAGCCGGTCCGCCTCCGCGGCGATCCACCCCTCCCGCTCGGCCACCAGCGCGGGGGTGTCGGCCTCGACGCGCTGCCGCCCCGCGGCGACGAGGGCCTCGAGGTCGGCCTGCCGCGCCGCCTGGGCCGGCGTCGGGAGGCGCATCATCTCCCCCCAGGTGCCGTTGTCGTTGGCGCCGTGGTAGATGCCCCGCTCGGCGACGTCGGCGAAGAAGGCGGCGAAGGAGTAGAAGTCGCGCGTCGTGAACGGATCGAACTTGTGGTCGTGGCACTCGGCGCAGCCGAGCGTCGCCCCGAGCCAGGCGCCGGCCGTGGCCCGCACCCGGTCGGCGGCGTACTTGGCGTGGTATTCCTTGTCCTGACCCCCCCCCTCGGCGCTCATCATGTTGAGGCGGTTGTAGGCCGCGGCCACGCGCTGCGCGCGGGTGGCGCCCGGCAGCAGATCGCCGGCGAGCTGCTCGCGCGTGAAGCGATCGAAGGGCATGTTGGTGCCGAAGGCGTCGATCACCCAGTCGCGGTAGGGCCACATCTGCACCACCTGATCGCCGTGGTAGCCGACACTGTCGGCATAGCGCACCAGATCGAGCCACCAGGCGGCGAGTCGTTCGGCATGGTGGGGGCTGGCGAGGATCCGGTCCACGAGCCGCTCCCAGGCGTCGGGGGAGGTGTCGGCGCGGAAGGCATCGACCTCGGCCGGCTCAGGCGGCAGACCGACCAGATCGAGCGACAGTCGGCGGATGAGGGTGTCGCGGTCGGCCGCGCCGAGCGGTTCGATCCCGGAGCGGGCGAGCCCCGCATCGACGAAGGCATCGACCGGGTGCCCCGCCGCGGGGGGCACCGGGCGCGCGAGCGGCCGCCAGGCCCAGTGGTCTTCGTAGCCGGCGCCGGCGGCGATCCACTGCTCGAGGAGGTCGCGCTCCTGCGCCGTGAGGCTCTTTTTCGTCTCCGGCGGCGGCATCACGACGTCGGGGTCGGTGGAGCGGATGCGCGTCACCAGGGCGCTGGCCTGGGGATTCCCCGGGACGACCGCCCGGCTGCCCTCGCGGTCGGCCGTCGCCCCGGCGGCGGTGTCGAGGCGGAGGTCGGCCTGCCGCGTGGCGGCATCGGGCCCGTGGCAGGCGAAGCAGTGCTCGGCGAGAAGCGGGCGGATGTCACGATCGAACGAGACCGGGGCCGCGTCACCTCTGCCGGGCTGGCCACCCAAGAGGGCAGCGATCACCAGGCCCATCCACCACCAACCACGTCCACCCCACTCCATCGCCACCTCCCCGCACACGGCTGCCTTTCAGCGGAGAATGTCCCAGCGCCGGCCCGGCCACGCAACGGCGGCAGCCCCTGCCAGCCGCCCCATTTCAGCCTTGCCGACGGTCGGCGCCGACGGGCAGACTCGCCGCTCACCCTCTCCGCCACATCAGGAGCCGCGCCATGATCCCCCCGCGCCCCCGCGTCGCCGGCGTCCTTCTCTTTGGTCTCCTCGGCGTTCTCGCCAGCGCCGCCTGCCCGGCCAGCGCCGACGACTGGAACCAATTCGGCGGCCCGGAGCGCGACAACCGCTCGACCGACGAGGGGCTCCTCCGGCAGTGGCCGGAGGAGGGGCCGCGGCTGGTGGGCACGGCGACGAATCTCGGCATCGGCTATTCGAGCGTCAGCCTTGCCGACGGCGCCGTCCTCACGATGGGCAGCCGCGGCGACGACGAGATGGTGATCTGCCTCGACGAGAAGAGCCTCGCCGAGCGCTGGGCGGTGCGGATCGGCGCCACGCGCCCAGACGGCATGGGGCCCGGCCCGCGTGGCACGCCGACGATCGTCGGCGACGCCGTCTACGCGCTGGGTGCCAATGGCGACCTCGCCTGCCTGGCACTGGCCGACGGTCGGGTGCGCTGGAGCGGCAACGTGCTCGCCAACTCCGGCGCCACCAACATCACCTGGGGGATCAGCGAGTCGCCGCTGGTGGACGGGGGCCGTGTGATCGTCACCCCCGGCGGCCAGGGGGCGACGATGGTGGCGGTCGACGCCAAGTCGGGGCGGTTGGTGTGGAAGACGGCGGTCCCGGGCAATCCGCAGGCGGGCTATTCCTCGATCATCGTCGTCGAGACCGGCGGCCTGCGGCACTATGTGAACTTCGTCCACACCGGCGTGATCGGCGTCCGCGCCGACACCGGCCAATTCCTCTGGGGCAACGACGCCTCGGCCAACGGCACGGCCAACTGTTCCTCGCCGGTCGCCTGGCGCGGCAACGTCTTCAGCGCGTCGGGCTACGGCAAGGGGGGGGCGCTGGTGCGCCTCGTGGGGGACCGCCGCGGCGTGGTGGCGTCGCTGGCCTACGCGACGAAGGATCTGAAGAGCCACCACGGCGGTCTCGTGGTGGACGGCGACCATGTGTATGGCACCGACGAAGGGCTGCTGACCTGCCTCGATCTCAAGAGCGGCACGGTCGCCTGGCAGAACCGGTCGGTGGGCAAGGGGGCGGTCGTCTGGGCCGACGGCCTGCTCGTGCTGCGGAGCGAGGAGGGCGCGGTGGCGCTCGTCGAGTGCTCACCGCGCGGCTACGTGGAGAAAGGGCGGTTCACCCCCGCCAACCGCAGCGACCGGCCGGCGTGGCCGCATCCGGTGATCGCGAACGGCAAACTCTGGCTCCGCGATCAGGAGTCGCTCGCGGTGTATGAGGTGGGTGAGTAATCCGGAAAACGAACCCCGCACATCGGCAAACCACCTGCGATTTCTCACTCGCCGTCCACAGAGATGAATCCGAACGCCGAAACGCCCGGCGCCAGCGTCTCCGCTCCGAGACATACACCCTGACCGTACAGCGAGCCGATCGGTCCAAAGTGCTGAATTGACAGCAAAAAACTGCCCGCTACAATGTCCTCACTGTGGGGGGATCAGTACCCGGTTTTTTTCGGATTCAGATCCTGGCGATCACCGGAGATGCAACCAAATGGCAAAAAAGACTGCCGCCGTTGTCTCATTACAGACCATGAAGTCGGGCTTCTCGTCCGCGGGCGCTGCTCGCTTGTTTCTCCAGGATGCCCGTATCAACGCCACCACGAGCGATGCACGCGACATCGATGTCACATTCGACTACCCAGCTGTCGGTGTTAACCAAACGCCGCTCACAGTCATTGCGACGACGTGCTTCGATGGCTACCTTGTGATCGACATCTATCCATCGGATCCCGGGCCCGCGCCTCGCGACGGATTTCTCGTCGTTTCACTCACGCTCGACAACCCTCCGGGCCCTTCGGTTACCATTCAGGGCACTCTGGAAACGGCCATTTATCCTCAATAGGACCTGCCGGCGCGGTGCCGATCACATCAGGTTCACGTCGACGGCTGCTTCCTCAGGCCATCGAGAACACTACGGTTGGTGATCAGTGTGGCCTGACCTGTGTGGCCCGAACGGCTGGGCGCGGCGACCATCCGATTCGATGGGTGCGTTCGGGCGGGGGTAGAGCGTTTATCCCTTGACGGCTGCCTGCCAACCCCACGCAACTCGCCTGATGAACGGGATCCGTCCTGCCGACAGCTTCTTCTTCCACCCTTTACACCCCACCCCAAGGTGAAACAATGGCTCGCATTACAACAGCCAGAGTCGGCGATGCTCTGTTCCGTCGCAGGGCATCTTTGTCAAATCCAAAGACAAACAAGTTAAAGGTCATCGTCCAGGGCAATTTCGCCTCTCTGAGTTCTGATAACAGGAAAAAGATCGCGGTGACAAAGGCTGAATTCAATGGTCGCCAGGGCTCGAACACGAAGACGACATACTGCTGCAAGCGAATCAAAGTCCTGGACGACTATGCGATCCTGACACTCCATCGGGTAAAGACGACCAGGTCTGCCAAAGGGTCGAGGAACATGATCATGATCGGCGGAAGCGGGCCGGTCAGCGGTGTCTTTACGGTGAGTCTGAGGCTGGGCCCGGGGGGGCCGATTGAAGACTGCTGGTTCGATGCCGTCGAGTATGTCGAGTGATAGGTCCGAGCAGCGTGTGGCCAAAGTCCATCCACGGCATTTGACCGCTCGAGCGGCACCGTTTGTCACGGGATCCGCGCACTCGATCCCTCACGAGGGGGGCGCAGCGGGCTGCCAGCCCACAGCCCGGTCACTGCCAGCCCACAGTCCGGTCAATGGGGGTCAACCCGCCACGACGGCGGTGGACCATCGCGTGGACTGCGAGGTGATTGCCAGACTCGCAAGCGGAATGCCTACGGACTCGTTTCGGGCAGTTGACTGCGACTCACCGCCGCCGTTCGATCACTCCCTCCAAATCATCGATCGCCTTTTCCACGCGCAGCGCCTCCGGGCAGCGGGGAAAACTGCGTAGCGCCTTGTCGATCCGTTCACGGGCCTGTTGCAGGATGGGCTTGGCGTTGGCGAGGTCGTTGGCATCGTTCCGCAGCCGGGCCTTGAGGAGCCAGGCCCGGGCTGCGTCCTGGTCCACGATCCGGAGGACATCGTCCGGTTGGCCTGCCACGCCACCCGGGCGCAGCGCCAGCTGCCGCGCTGTCTCCGTGCCCACCTGCTCGGCCGCTGCCACCGCGGCAAGCGCAGCGGTGACATCCTTCAGTGCCTCGTCGCGACGGCCGGCGGCGTAGAGCATCTCACCACGGCTGATCACCGCCTCCGCGTGATGGCGGTGGTGGCCGGGGATCTTCTTGTTCCGTGCGGCAAGTGCGCGGTAGATGTCCACCGCTGCGGTGGCCTGCGCGATGGTGTCGTCGATCTGCCCGGGGGACCGCGCGGCAAGGAGCGCTCGCTGGAGGAGCGCCGCCCCCTTCATCTGGACCAGGTCGGGGTGATTGGGCACCTTCGCCGACGCGAAGCCGGCGTCGGCCGCGGCGAGCGCCCGGTCGGCGGTGGCGATCGCCGCGGGGAGGTTGCCCGTCTCGGCCTCCGCCCGGGAGAGTGCGCAGAGTGTTGCCACCAGCGTCATCTGCGGGTGGTCGATGCCGTCCTGCATCGATGGACCGGTCAAGACGAGGCCATCGACCGCCTCGCGCAGCAGCGCCAGCCCCTCGGCCGGCCGGCCGTCGTCGACCTGCCACCCACCATAGTCGGCCTTGATGCGTGATACCACGCCAATGATGGTGACCTCGGGAAACTGCCGCTGAATCGCGGCGGCGGCGGCGAGCGCCTCACGGTAGCCATCCCCGGCGGCCGGATCGGCCCGGAAGTGCCGCAGCACGCAGCGGTCGGCGAGGACCCAGAAACGCATCAGGATCGCGTCAGGATTTCCGGGGGTGGCGTCGAGCACGCTGGTGACGAGCTCGGCCGCGCGGGAGTAGAGCCGGTCGGCTTCGCCATACTGGGCCACGAGCCGGGCGAGGTTCCCCTCGCGCAAGTACCCATCGGCGGCATCGAGCCGGATCTTCTGGTCGCGGGGTTGCCGCCGGAGCAGCACCTCGTACTGCCGGTTCGACTCGTGCATCATGTTCAGCCGGTTGAGCTCGGCGTTGGGAATCACCGCCCACGCGTCGTCGCCGATCTCCTTGCCGAGTGTGTCGATCACGACACTGGCCGCTTTGAAGCTGTCCCGGGCGATGTCGCGCTGCTGGCGAACGAGGACGTTCCCCACGCCGAGGCCCACCAGCGACGTCGCCACGAGCACCCCCACCGCCGTCATCGCCGTGCGGTGGCGCTTCGCGAACCGGGCCACGCGGACAGTCCACGGATCGCGGTACACCTCCACCGGCTCGTCGGCCAGCCAGCGATCGATGTCGCCGGCCAGCGCCTTGGCCGACGGATACCGGTCGGCCGGTTCACGGGCCATCGCCTTGAGGCAGATCGCCTCGAGCGCCGAGGCCACCTCGGGGTTCACCTGCCGCGGCCGCGGGAAGATCCCGCGGATCACGTCGGGGAGAAACTCGGTCGGCGCTCCCTGAAACGCCGACCGGCCGGTGAGGATCTGGTAGAGCGTGCCCCCGAGCGCGTAGATGTCGGTCGCCGGCCCGATCCGGTCCCCCAGCCCCTCGGCCTGCTCCGGGGCCATGTAGGCCGGCGTGCCCGCGTGGGCCGGGGCCCCGAGTTGATCCGCGACTTTCGCCAATCCCCAGTCGATGAGCTGCGCCTCGCCGAAGGCACCGACCATGATGTTGGCCGGCTTGATGTCGCGGTGGACGATCTCCTTGCTGTGGGCATAGGCCACCGCCTCGCAGACCGACACGAACCGCCCGAGGAGATCCCGTAGCGCCAGCGTTCGCTCCCCCGGTGGCTGGCCGGCTGGGGCAGGGTGGTGGCGCGCGATCGCCTGCTTGAGCGAATCGCCCGGGATGTACCGCATCACGTAGAACGGTTTCTCGGCGTCTTTTCCGCTGTCGAAGACCGGCACGATGTTGGGATGCTCGAGCGCCGCGGTCACCAGCATCTCGCGTTCGAACTGGGCGCGCGTGGTGGCGTTGTCGCGGCCCGGATTGATCAGCTTGACGACCACGATTCGCTTGAGCCGGTCGTCACGGGCGACACACACCCATCCCAGGTTCCCGATGGGAATCACCCGGATCCCGGTGTAGCGCCCCACGATCACCGGTAGCTCGGAGGCCGGCTCCGTCGGCGTGTCGCTGCTGAGCAAGTGTTCGAGCGCCCGGGAGGCGTTGCCGCCGGCGCGGCGGATGATCTCGTCGGCCCGGGTCTCGATCTCCGCCCGCAGTGCCGCCGTGATCACCCCCCGCTCCACGCACACCTCGAGCAGTGACAATTCCTTTTGGCCGCTCCAGGCCTCGAGGATCGGCACCATCTGCTCCGGCGTCACGCCGGCCACGCGCGGCAGGAGCAGGCCGAGGATCAGATCGCGTTCGTCACCCTGCGTCATGGCGCTTGCTCCTGTTACCCGAAACGGCGCGATCATCACCGCCCGGCCGCCGCCCACTCCTTCATGAGGGCGATATTCCGCTCGATTTCCGGACGCCGCCCCCCCTTCGATTCCTCGAGGTAGACCGCCATGTCGGAGTCAACCATCGCCTCCGGCTCGGGGCCGGGATCGCGGGTCGCCGCCTGCCAGTCGGCCAGGCGCGTGCGCATCTCCCCCAGCACCGCGGCGTGGGCCGGGTCGGCGGCCAGGTTCTCCAGTTGGTGGCGGTCGGTGCGCCAGGCGTAGAGCTCCTCCAGCGGCCGCTCCGGCGCGAACAGGAGCCGCTCGGCGAGCGGATCGAGGCCCCCGGCAGCGTGCAGCGCGCGGAGCCGCTGCACGATCGCTTTGTCGTCCTTGTAGGCATTCGGCTGGAGCGCCGGGCGGCGCGGGAGGAAGTTGCGGATGTAGAGGTATTCCGGCGTCCGCACGCTGCGGAGCCGGTCGACCGTCTCGTCGCAACGGTCGCGGGCGGCGAACACCGCCGCGCGCGGACGGTAGCCAGCCGCGAACAGGTCGCGCCCCTGCATCCACTCCGGTACGTCGAGCCCGGCCGCGGCGAGCGAGAGCGCCGCCAGGTCGATCTGCTCGACGAGGTCGTCGCGCACCGCACCGCGGGGGATCCCCGGGCCGCGGACCACCAGCGGCACGTGCGTGCCCTCGTCGTAGAGGAACTGCTTGCCGCGGGCATGGCTGATCCCGTGGTCGGTCATGAAGACCACGAGCGTGCTTTCGAGGAGCCCCTCGCGCCCGAGGCGCGCGAGCACCTGCCCGACATGGTCGTCGGTGAAGCGCACGGCATCGAGGTAGGCCGCCTGATCGGCCAGCAGCACCGGATCGCGCGGGTAGTAGGGGGGCAGGGTCACCGCCGCCGGATCGACCGCGCTGCCGAAGCGCTCCCGGGCACGGGCCGCGAGCTTCGTCGTCGCCTCGCCCCCCTGCCCGCGGAGCTTGCCGCCGGGGAGCGTGACCTGCATGAAGAACGGCTGCCCGGCAGCGCGGCCCCCCCAGTCGCTCGCGTCGTAGATCGACTCGTCCCAGCGGAAGTTGTAGTCGGTCTTGCCCAGGCGCCGGGCGGCCGGCGTGTCGCCGCCGAGGCCCTCGCCGATCGCCGTCCAGTAGCCCGCGTCGTGGAGGATCGCCGGCAGCGGCCGCACGGCGGCGGGCAGATCGATGCGGAGCACGCCGCGGCCGCTGCGGTGGTGATGGGCGCCGATCGTCGTCTGGTACATCCCGGTGACGAGCGCCGACCGGCACGGCGAGCAGACCGGGGCCGTGACGAAGGCGTGGCGGAAGCGCGTGCCCTCGGCGGCGAGCCGGTCGACGTTGGGCGTGGCGACGAGGCGCTCGCCGTAGCAGCCGAAGTCGGCCGACATGTCGTCGACCACGAACCAGAGGATGTTGGGCCGCGGCCGCGGGGCCGCCGCGCCGGGCTCGGCCCCCCGGGCCACCGCGGCGAGGAGGGCGAGGCAGCAGACGGCGACGAAGGGAGCGCGCACGGGTCTCCTCCGGAGGGGGCTTGGGCCGCGGTCGGGTTTCAGGCGAGCAGCCCCGGCACCACGCGGCCATGGACGTCGGTGAGGCGGAAGTCACGCCCCTGGAAGCGCCAGGTGAGCTTCGTGTGGTCGAAACCGAGGAGGTGGAGGATCGTGGCCTGCAGGTCGTGGACATGGACCGGATCGCGGGCCGGCCGGAAGGCGAGGTCGTCGCTCGCCCCGTGCACGTGGCCCGGGCGCACCCCGCCGCCGCACATCCACAGCGAGTAGCAGTCGGGGAAGTGGTCGCGGCCGAGGATCCCGCCGCCGGCCGTGCGCCCCTCGCGGAACGGTGTCCGGCCGAACTCGCCGGTGCAGAGGATGAGGGTGTCGTCGAGGAGGCCGCGCTGCTCGAGATCCTCGATCAGCGCCGCGGCCGGCTTGTCGAACGTGGCCGCCTTCCTCGTCAGGCCGTCGCGGATGTCCTCGGCGGGATTGGTGCCGTGGAAATCCCAACCCCAATCGAAGAGGTGCACGAACCGCACCCCCTGCTCGACCAGGCGCCGTGCGAGCAGGCAGTTGGCGGCGAGGCTCGGCTGCCCCGGCACCGCGCCGTAGGCGGCGAGCACGTGCGCCGGCTCGCGGGCGATGTCCATCACCTCCGGCACGCTCGTCTGCATCCGGTAGGCGAGCTCGTACTGGGCGATCCGCGTGAGGGTCTCGGGATTGCCCAGCTCCCGCGCTTGGTACTCGTTGAGGTCCTTGAGGGCGTCGAGGCTCGCGCGCCGCGTCGCCCGGCTCATCCCCGCCGGGTCCGACACGTAGAGCACCGGGTCCCCCTTCGAACGGCACTGCACCCCCTGGTAGACGCTGGGGAGGAAGCCCGGCCCGAAGCTGGCGGTGCCGCCGTTGGGCTGGACACCCGACGAGATCAGGACGACGAAGCCCGGCAGATCGGCGCTCTCGCTGCCGAGCCCATAGGTCACCCAACTCCCCAGGCTCGGCCGGCCGGCGCGGCCGCTGCCGGTGTAGAGCATCAGCTCGGCCGGCGCGTGGTTGAACTGGTCGGTGTGCATGCTGCGCACCAGGCACAGCCGGTCGGCCACGCGGTGGAGGTTGGGGACCGCGTCGGAGAGCTCCATGCCGCTCTCGCCGCAGCGCACCCAGCTCCGTGGCGTGCCGAGGAGCTTGGGGGTGCCGCTGGTGAACGCGAAGGTCTTGCCGGCGACGAACTCCTGTGGGCAGTCCTCCCCGCCGTGCCTGACCAGTTCTGGCTTGTGGTCGTAGAGATCGAGGTGCGGCGGCGAACCGGTGAGGTGGATGACGATCATCCGCCGCGCCTTCGCCGGGAGGGGGGCCGGCCGTGGCGCCAGCGGATCGGCGGCGAGCGCGGCGCCGGGCGCTTCCCCGACCATCAGGCTCGCCAGCGCCACCCCACCGATCCCGCCGGCCATGCCGCCGAGAAGGTGCCGGCGCGTGGCCAGCAGCCCGGCTTCGATCCGCGGATCCATCGTCACCTCCGCCTCAGGGGCACATGAACGCTTCGTCGAGATTGAGGAGCACGTTGCCCACCACCGTCAGCGCCGCCACCTCGGCGACGTCGGTCCCCGCCGGCAGCGGGCCGAGGGGGCTGTCGGCTCCCTGGAACGTCGTCGCCAGGCTCGTCGCGGCCGCACTGTCGGCGCGGAAGGTGGCCAGCGACTCGTCGTGGAGCCGCACGAGGCGCTCCACCTCGGCCGGCGCCGGCCGCCGGGCGAGGACGCGGCGGAAGCCGTTGCTGATCCGTTCCGCCGTCGTCGGCCCCGCGGCGGCCATCCGTCGGGCGAGCGCCTGTGCCGCCTCGACGTACACCGGGTCGTTGAGGGTGACCAGAGCCTGCAGCGGGGTGTTGGTGCGCGGCCGGCGCACCGTGCAGACCTCGCGGTTGGGGGCGTCGAACGTGGCCATCGACGGATAGGGATTGCTGCGCCGCCAGGTGGTGTAGAGGGCACGCCGCCAGCGGTCCTCGCCGCCGCTCGTCTGCCAGTCGATCCCGCCGCCGAAGGCCGCCGAGAGGCCGACATTCGGCTGCGGCGGATTGACGCTCCGCCCGAACTTCTTCGCCGCCAAGAGGCCGGCGGCGGCCAGCGCCTGGTCGCGGATCACCTCCGCCGGCAGGCGCACGCGCGGGCCGCGCGCGAGGAGCCGGTTGTCGGGATCGCGGGCGACGAGGTCGGCCGGCGCCTGCGACGACTGCCGGTAGGTGGCGCTGGTGACGATCAGGCGCGTGATCGCGCGCGTGTCCCAGCCGCGGTCGACCAGTTCGACCGCCAGCCAGTCAAGGAGCTGCGGGTGGCTGGGGGGCTCCCCCTGGCTGCCGAACTCCTCGCTCGTGGCCACCAGACCGATGCCGAAGAGCCGTTCCCAGATGCGGTTGACCACGACCCGCGCGGTGAGCGGATTGGACCGGTCGACGAGCCACTTTGCGAGGGCGAGACGGTCGATCCGGCCCGACGGACCGGGGCCGATCGGGGCAAACGCCGCCGGCACCCCCTCGGCCACCTCCGCGCCTGTGTCGAGGTAGTTGCCACGGTGCTGGAGCTTCGTCACCCGGCGCTGATCCCCCGCCAATTCGACCATCACCGGCACCTTCGCCGGCGTGATCGCCGCCTTCTCCTTCGCCAGCGCTTCCTGGCGGGCCCGCGGCACCGCTGTGTCGGCGGCGACATGGCGGCGGTGGTGATCGGCGAGCCGGGCGGCCTCGGCGGCGCCCCGCGCGGCCGGCGTGACGAGGATCGCCGCGACGTCGGCCGGGACGCCGTTCCATTGCCCGACCCGGGGATCCGCGGTCGTGTTCAGCCGCACCGCGCCCACCGTGTGGCCGGCATGCTTGCTCCGCTGCCGCAGCGAGACGACCAGTCGCATCCCGGGGGGCACGTTGATCGGCATCGGCAGGAGGAGCGAGAGCGCGGAGGGGGCGGTGCCCCCGGGGGCCCAACCGCCGTCGTGCTCCCCCTTCTCGTCGGCCGGCCGGAGCACGCTCGCGGCGGCGAAGCCCGGCTGGGTGCGGTCGGCGAAGGCCACCGCCAGCGGTAGCTCGCGGCCGCCGTCGGGCGACCACTCGGCGACCGGCGCCGGCGCGGTGGCGATCACCGACTGCCAGACCGGCTGCCGCGCGGCGTCGAGGAGGATCAGGCGGGCGCCGTCCAACCGGCCGCCGACGCCGCCGTCGGTCCGGTTCCAGACCTTGACGAGGCCGATCGCCTCCTCGGCGCCGAGATCGACCTCCCACCACGGGTCGGCCTGGGTGGCGGTGTGGGTCGTGGAGTTGTCGGTGTAGACCCCGCTGGTGTTGCCGTCGACGGCGCGCTCGGCCGGCCCGGCGTAGGCGGTGGAGACCTGCGTGGCCGGCTTGCCCCGGGCGATGTTGCCTTCGCGGCCCGTGCCGGCGGCCGCGAACACCTCCACCTCCGCCAGCGACAGGATCCGCTCGGCACCCGGCAACTCCACCCGCAGAAACCGCCCGCGTGGGGCGGCGGCGACCACCGGCTCGAGCCGCGCCGTGACACCGCTGAGCACGAAGTTGCCGCCACCGTGCCCCGGCCCACCGCCCGAAAGGTCGGGAGCGGCGGGAAACACGAGCCGCACCGCGGCCAGCGGCCCGGCCGCCACATCGGCCGTGATCCGGCTCACCGCCGTGGCGCCGGCGGCGGGGAAGCGCACCGTGCCGTCGGCGACGATCGTGCCCGCGGCGCCGCCGTCGATCGCCGCCGCGACCGGCACGAGCGGCTGCCAGGCGATGTCGCGGGGAAATGACCGGTCCCAGGCATCGCGCGCGGCGGCCAGCGCCGGTGTGTCGGTGGAGAGCGTGCGCTCGACCGCGGCCAATTCGCCGTCGAGCCGGGCGCGCCGCGCCTCCTGGTCGGGGGTGAAGAATTCCTCGAGCGGGGAGTCGTCGCCGCGGTCGGCATCGGCGGTGTTGTTGAAGATCGCGTAGAGGCCGAAAAACTCGCGCTGCGACAGCGGGTCGTATTTGTGGTCGTGGCACTGGGCGCACGCGATCGTCGTGCCCATCCAGGTGGCGAGCGTGGTGTTGACCCGGTCGACCACCGCGGTGGTGCGGAACTCCTCGTCGATCGTGCCCCCCTCGGTGTTGGTGAGGGTGTTGCGGTGGAAGGCGGTGGCGATCCGGTCGGCGTTCGTGGCGTCGGGGAGCAGGTCGCCGGCGATCTGCCGGATCGTGAACTCGTCGAACGGCATGTTGGCGTCGCAGGCGCGGATCACCCAGTCGCGCCAGCCCCAGATCTCACGCGGCACGTCGGAGGCATAGCCGCCGCTGTCGGCGTAGCGGGCCAGATCGAGCCACTGCCGCGCCTGGTGCTCGCCGGCACCGGGGTGGGCCAGCAGCCGGTCCACCAACCGCCCGACCGCATCGGCCCCGCCCCCATCGACAGAGCGGGCCACGTCGGCGACGAACGCATCGACCTCCTCCGGGGGCAACGGCAGCCCGGTCAGGTCGAGCGCCAGCCGCCGGGCCAACACCGCCCGGTCCGCCTCCGGGCGCGGCGTGAGCCCCTCGCGCTCGAGTTTCGACAACACGAACCGGTCGATGTCGTTCACCGGCCAGGCACTGTCGCGCACCGTCGGCACGGCTGGCCGGACCGGCACCACGTACGACCAGTGCGGCTCATACTCCGCCCCGGCCGCGATCCAGCGCCGCAGCGCGTCGGCCTCGCCGGCCGAGAGCCGCTCCCCGGCCTCCGGCGGCGGCATCACGGTGGCTGGGTCGGTGGAGAGGATCCGGGCGAGCAGGGCGCTGGCATCCGGATCACCCGGCACGATCGCGGCATGCCCCCCGAGATCGGCGCGCGATCCGGCGGCGGTGTCGAGCCGCAGCCCTCCTTCGCCCCCTCCCTGCCGCGACGTGGGATCGGGACCGTGGCAGCGGAGGCAGCGATTGGAGAGGAGCGGCTTGATCTCGTGGCTGAACGACGGCGGGGTCGCCTCGGCAGCCGGGCAGGCGCTGCCGCATGCCAGGGTCAGGATCACCAGGGTCAGGATCGCCGGTGTGCTGCCGATCAAACGGGCCCTACCGACCACAGGGACACTACTGACCACAGGGACACTACCGACCAAACCGGCGGCACGGCCCCGTCGTTCCACCCGGTCGCGATGCTTGAGTGCCACAGCCGCCTCCCCCGATACTCGGTCCCTGGATTATGCCCGCCACCTCCCCCCGACTCCACCCGAGCCTGGGCCGACCCGAGCCCGTCTCCACGGCCGCCGCCCGGTGATCATCACCTGGGCAAAGCCCCCGCCCTCCCCCCAGCACCACGGTGATCCCTGCATGGACGCTCGCGCCCCACGGCCGTACCCCTGGGTCGTGCCGATCGCGGTCGGGGCCAGCGCCGCGATTCCCGAACTGGGCCCCGTCGGCCGCGCGGACCTGATCGAGTGGCTGTGGATGCGGTTGGGTGATGCGGGGCTGATGGCGATCGACGAGGGGAGCGTCGATGTCGGAGAAGCGCTGACGGCGGGCATCGTCGGCGCACCACTGGTGATCGATTCCGCCGCGGCGCCGTCAAACCGCGACTGGGTGGCAGCCCGGGAAACCGGCACGATCGAGTTGGCATTCGTCGATGCACCGGCGGCGCACGCCGCGATCGCCGTCCTGGCGGTGGTCACCGGCATCGGGATCGGCAGTGCCGTCCCGGCGGCTCCCCTGCCCATCCCCGTGCCGCAGGAGCCGGTGGCCGTGCCCGGTTTCGGCTGGGTGCTGCCGCCGCCCGATCCGGCGCACGGCCGACCTGCCGACGGGCCCCCCGCCCCCGTCGGCACCCGTGTGATCATCGACGCCGGCACCGGGTTCGGCACCGGCCTCCATCCGACGACGCAGCTCTGCCTCCGCGCCCTGGTTGATCATGCCGGCGGCTCCATCGGCCGTGTGCTCGACATCGGTGCCGGCAGCGGCATCCTCGGGATCGCGGCGGCCGTGGCCGGTGCCGGGCATGTCGATGCGGTGGAGATCGACGACCGGGTGCACGCCGCCATCCGCCACAACGCCGCGCTCAACGGCGTGGCGGAACGGATCCGGCTGGTCGCCACGCTCGCCGACCTCGACGCCCTGCCCGGCGGCGTGGCACCGTATGACCTCGTCGTCGCCAACATCGTCGCCCCGGTGCTGCTCGAGATCGCGCCGTGGATCGGCCGGTGGCTCGCCCGGCCCAGCGGCCGGCTCGTGCTCAGTGGCCTCCGGGAGGAGGAGGTGGCCGATGTCGCGGCCCGCTACCGTGACCTGCTCGGCGTGGAGTCGCGTGCTTGCGGGGAGGCCGGCTGGACCTGCCTCTCCTACCGCACCTGACGCCCGGCGCGCCGCCCGGCGACTGTGCGCGGCGCCCGTTCCCCGCTACCCTCCCCCGGCACGCTGCCCAGGCAGTGGGCCATGACGGCTCGCCCCGGCAGCGGCACCGGGCCGCCTTGCCGGGACGGTCGTTTCCATGGGCACCGCGATGAAATGGCTCCACCGTCTCCAGCGGCACCTGGAGCCCTTTGCGATCCCCAACCTGACGCTGATCCTCATCGCGGGGATGGTGGCGGTGGCCCTGCTCTCGGCCGTCGATCCCCGGATCGGCGGCATGCTCGAGCTGATCCCCGGGCGGGTGGCCCGCGGCGAGGTGTGGCGGCTGGTCACGTTCCTGTTCACGCCGGCGGTCGGCATCACCTCCGATCCGGTCAGCATCCTCTTCTTCGTGATGTTCCTCGGATTCCTCAACACCATGGGCACCGCCCTGGAGGCGACCTGGGGAACGGCGCGCTACACCCTCTTCGTGCTCCTCTCCGTGCTCGCCAGCCTGGTGTCGGCCATGCTCGGCGGTTGGCTGTTCGGGGCCGACGCGGTGGGCAGCAACCTCTATCTCTACGGGTCGATCTTCCTCGCCTTCGCCTGGCTGTTTCCCGAGTACGAGATCCTCCTCTTCTTCGTGCTCCCGGTGAAGGTGAAGTGGCTCGCCCTCCTGACCATCGTCATCACGGCTCTCCAGTTCGCCGCCGGGGTGGGCAACTTCACCGCCGGTGGCTGGCTGACCTGCGGACTGATCCTCGCGGCACACGCCAATCTCGCCCTGTTCATCGGTCCCGACGTCGTCGCGCGGCTGCGGCATCGGCCCCTCGGTGGCCGCCCCCCTGCGCGGTTCCGCGCGGCGGCGCCGCCGCGGCACACCTGCGTGGTCTGCGGGGCGACGAATCTCTCCCATCCCGACCGCGACTTCCGCTACTGCCCGGAGTGCGACGGCACGCCCGCCTACTGCAACGAGCATCTGGCCGGGCATGCCCACCGGGGACCGCCGACCGAACGCAGCGCCCGCGGCTGAACCACAGCGCCCGCGGCTGAACCACAGCGCCGTCCGCGCCGCGAGTCAGCCGGCGAGCGGACGGAAGGAGCGCTCGAAGGCGAGCCAGCCGTGGACGAGAACCGCTGCCAGCGGCGCGGCCGCCAGCGCCAGCCGGTAGGCCGCCGAGCGCATCAGGTGCCCGGCAGGCGCGGCGCCGAGTCGATCCCCGAGCCAGCCCGCGCCCGCCGCCAGCAGCGGTGCCGCGCAGATGAGCCCGGCCGCCTCCGTCGACAGCCCGCCGAAGAACCGGCCGACGCTCGCGATCCCGACAAGTGCCGCCGCCCCGAACCCCGCCAGTCCGACGCGCCCCCCGCCCGCAAGGCTGCCGGCAAGGGCCGCCGCGAGCACGAGCGCCACCAAGCCCCCTTTCACGTAGCCCGCCATCGGGATCGCCAGCGCAGTGGCGGCCAGAGCGAGGACGACGGCGATCACCGTCACCGCGCCGCGGTCGCTTCCGCGCTCACCGGCCGCCACGGCCGGCCAGGCGAGCGCCGCAGCCACCACCCCCCCGATCACCGCGGCCGGCGACCCTGTCTCCTCGCCACCCAGATGGACCGAACCGTGGAGGATCACGCGCACAAGCGCGAGCCCCGCAAGGCCGCGGACGAGCGGCGCGACAAAGCCGGGCCGGCGCGATGCCGCCAGCAGTTCGACCACGGCCGCCAGTGGCAGTCCGACGGCCAGCAGCCGGCCGACTGCCGACGCCGGCGGCAGCCGCGGCAGGGCATCGGCGAGCCACGCCCCGAGTAACGACCCTGCGAGCACCCCTGCGAGCGCCGTCGGCACCGCACCGGCACCTGCGCAACGCGGGGCGCGCGTGGCGGCGCTGACACCGGCCGCCAGCG
>SXWA01000256.1 GCA_005791575.1 Planctomycetaceae bacterium | reverse complement strand
GGCCGGTCACCCGGTGCTTCTGGCCGGTCACCCGGTGCCGACGTCGTGCTCGTGGCCAGCGGCGACCTCCGCGAGGAGGCCAACCGCACCTGCTGGCCGGCGCAGCGCGACATGGAAACGGCGCTCGCCACCGCCTTCGCGCGGGCCGGAAGGAAACTCGTCCGCGGCCACGCCGTGTCGAAGCCCCGTGGCCACGGGTTCATCGGCAGCGCCCGCGAGGGGCTCGAGGCCTTCGCCGGCATCGATCCGGAAGCGCCGCTGGTGGTGGCCGAGGCGGTCTGGCAGTACTCCAACCACGTCCTCCCCGGGCTCACCACCCACTGCGGTCCGATCCTCACCGTCGCCAACTGGTCGGGCCAGTGGCCCGGGCTGGTCGGCATGCTGAACCTCAACGGCTCGCTCACCAAGGCGGGCGTGCCCTATGCCACGCTGTGGGCCGACGACTTCGCCAGCCCGAGCTTCGCCCGCCATCTCCAGGCCTGGCTCGACAGCGGCACCGTCCATCACGACACCAGCCACGTGGTGCCCGTCGGTGCGGTGCGGATCCCCGCGAAGCTCGACCAGATCGGCCGGGAGATCGCCGCCACCCTCATCCACCGCAAGGCGCTGATGGGGGTCTTCGACGAGGGCTGCATGGGGATGTACAACGCCATCATCCCCGACCGCCTCCTCCACGCCACCGGGGTCTTCAAGGAGCGGCTCAGCCAGAGCGCCCTCTATCACGAGACCACGCGGGTCAGCGAGGCCGAGGGGAAGGAGGTGCTCCGCTGGCTGGAGAAGGCGGGGATGACCTTCCACTTCGGCCGCCACGAAGCCACCGACCTGACGCGCGAGCAGGTGCTCTGGCAGTGCCGGATGTACGTCGCCACTCTGCGCCTGGCCGATCGCTTCGGCTGCGATCTGGTGGGTATCCAATACCAGCAGGGGCTCAAGGACCTGCTCCCGGCGAGCGATCTGGTGGAGGGGATGCTCAACGACTCGAAGCGCCCGCCGGTGACGGCGGAGGGCTCGTCGCGCGTACTCCACAAGGGACGGCCGCTGACCCATTTCAACGAGGTGGACGAGTGCGCCGGTCTCGACGGCCTGCTCACGCAGCGCGTCCACGAGGCCCTCGGCGAGCCGGTGGAGAACACCCTCCACGACGTCCGCTGGGGCGACTGGGACCAGTCGCACTCCACCGACCAGTGGGTGTGGGTGTTCGAGATCTCCGGCGCGGCCCCACCGGCGCACTTCATCGGCGGCTGGAAGGGGGCCCAGGGCCACCGTCAGCCGCCGATGTATTTCCGCCTCGGGGGCAGCACGCTGGCCGGCATCTCGAAGCCGGGGGAGATCGTCTGGAGCCGGATCTGGGTCGACGGCACCGGGCCGACGGAGAAACTCTGCATGGACATCGGCCGGGCCGAGGTGGTGAAACTCCCCGCGGAGGAGACCCGCCGCCGGCTCGATGCCACCACGCCGCAGTGGCCGATCATGCACGCCGTCACCTACGGCGTGTCGCGCGACCAGATGATGGCGCGCCACAAGGCCAACCATGTCCAGGTGGCCTATGCCACCGACGCCGCCGCCGCCGACCGCTGCGCCCTGGCGAAGGCGGCGGCGGCCCGGGCGTTGGGGATCGAGGTCGCCTTCTGCGGCACCCGCGGCCATGGCGAATCGGCGTCGGTCCGCTGGAACGGCTGACGGCGGCGGGCGGCTCCGGCCCGCCGCCGGAGCGGAGCGCCGGCCTCACTGCGGCGCCCCTGGTATCATCCCGCCGCTCAGTCACCCCCGCCACGGAACCGGTCCATGCATCTTGTGATCATCGTCGGGAGCCACCGCACCGGCAGCGAATCGAGCCGCGTCGGCTCGTTCGTCGCAGCAACCGTCGGGCGGATCGACCCCGCCACGACCGTCGACACGATCGATCTCGCCGCCAATCCACTTCCCCTCTGGGACGAGTCGGTCTGGCAGCCGGATGGGGCATTGGCGTCGCTCTGGAAGCCGTTCCGCGACCGCCTCCGCGCGGCCGACGCTTTCGTGGTGGTGACACCCGAGTGGGCCGGCACCGTGCCGCCGGCGCTGAAGAATCTCCTCCTGTTGGCGGGACCGAAGGAGGTGGGGCACAAGCCGGGATTGATCGTCGCCGTGTCGAGTGGCCGTGGCGGCAGCTATCCGGTGAGCGAACTGCGCACCGGTGGCACGAAGAACAACCGGCTCCTCTGGATCCCCGAGCAGGTGCTCGTGCAGGACGTGGGCGACATGCTGCGGGGCGACACACCGGCTGGGGAACGCGATGACTGGATCCGCCGGAGGATCGAGTTCGCCCTGCGGATCCTCCTCGCCTACGGATCGGCGCTCCAGCCGATTCGGCGGAGTGGTCTCACGGACCACCCCGACTTTCCCTACGGCATGTGAGGCTCCCATGGAACCGGGCTTTCTCGGCATCGACGCTGTTTGCCACCTTGCTTCGTGAGGCTCCCATGGAACCGGGCTTTCTCGGCATCGACGCGGGTACCCAAGGGTTGTCGGTGATTTTCACCGATGTTTCGCTCCGGATCCTCGGCACGGGTGCCGCGGAGTACGGGATGGTTCCCGGCCTCGACCCGGAGTGCTACGAGCAACGTCCCGGCGATTGGGAACAGGCTCTCCGATTGGCGATGGATGCCCTGCGCGGCGATCTCGCCGCCAAGGGGATCGCACTCGACGTCGCTGCCATCGGCATCTCCGGGCAGATGCACGGCGAGGTGCTCGCCGATGCGGCGGGCACGGCCCTCGGCCCGGCGCGGCTGTGGTGCGACAGCCGCAACGCGGCCGAGGGGGATGAACTCACCGACCGGCTCGGCGTGAAGATGCCCAAGCGCATCACCGCCGCCCGCTGGCTGTGGACGATCCGCAACCGCCCCGAACACGCCCGTCGCGCCGCGCACCTCACCACCCCCGCCGGGTGGATCGCCCGGCGGCTGACCGGCCAGTGGCGCCTCGGCATCGGCGACGCCGCCGGGATGTTTCCCATCGATCAGTCCACGCTCGACTACGACGCCCGGCTCCTGGCCGAGTACGATCGCTGCGCCACGGCCGTGGCCGGCGGCCCCTTTCCCCGCCTCGCCGACCTCCTTCCGGCGGTTCGTCGCGCCGGTGGCGACGGCGGCGTGGTCGATGCCGGGGGGGCCGCGCTCCTCGGGCTCACTCCCGGGATCCCGGTGGCACCCGCCGAAGGGGATCAGCCCGCCGCCCTGGCCGGTTCGCTCATCGGCGCCGCCGGGCAGGTGGCGATGAGCTTCGGCACGAGTGTCGTCGCCAATTCCGTCGGCGACCGGGCCTTCCGCGGCGTGTCGCGGGCCATCGATCACTTCTGCGCCCCCGACGGCAAACCGATCAACATGGTCTGGATTCGCAACGGAACGACGCCGATGAACACGGTCGTCGCCATGTTCGGACTGGCCGGGGCGGGCAGCGGTGGCCGGGCGTTCGAGACGCTCATGCCGCTGGTCCTCGATGCGGCGGACGATTGCGGCGGCCTGCTCGCCCTCCCCTTCATCGACGACGAACCGGGGGTCGGCGTGCAGCACGGCGGCACGGCGCTCGTGATCGGCCTCAACGACGCCAACGCCACGCCGGGCAACGTGGCGAAGGCGATGCTCCTGGCCACCGTCTTCAACCTCCTCCACGGGAGCGACCTGCTCGCCGCGCAGGGCTTTCCGCGCACCGAGATCATCCTCTCCGGTGGTCTGACGAAGACCCCGCAGCTCGGCCAGGTGATCGCCGATGCCTTCGACACACCGGTGACGATCCTCGACGGGGCCACGGAGGGATGTGCGTGGGGGGCCGCCCTCATGGCTGCCTACCGGGCCGCCGTGCTCGCCGGCGACGGCCGCGACTGGGGGACATTCCTCGCCGCCCACGCCTCCGGCACACCACTGCGCTTCGCACCGCGGCCGGAGGCGGTTCCGGTGCTGGCGGCGATGGCCACCCGCTACCGCCGGCTCCTCGCCGCCCAGCCGGCGCTCGACGCGGCCGTCGGCCGGACACCGGCGTCCTGACCTCCGTAGGCCGACGCACCGGGCGCTGCCACGGCCCCGGCCGGCCGGATCGGCTCAGCGGGGTTGGCTGACGAGCTGTACCAGTGCCTCGGTGACGCGGGCCTTCGCCGCCGCGTCGCGAAGGATGAGGTGGCGGTGCCGTCCGGCCGGATCGGGGGTGAACGTCGTCGCCCCCTTCGCCGTCACCGTCACCTTCCCCGGCGGCGAGCGGTCGAAGTAGCCACGATCGCCGAGCACGCCGTCGAGCACGCTCGTCAGATCCCAGCTTGGCCTGTCCTGCGGTGGCGGAGAGAGGATCCGGTAGGCCTCTGCCACCGGGTGATGGGGGACGTCGCGGAAGTCCTCGAGGATGCTCTGGCTCGGATAGGGCAGCGCGATGCCGATCTCGAATCCGCTCCACACCATCTCCGTCGGCCAGCGCTCGGCGACGAGCGCGGCGGCCTCCCGGTCGCGGACGACGTTGTATTCCTCGAAGGCGGCGTTGCCGTCGATCGGCTGGAAGGCACCGGCCATCAATTCGAGGCACTTCACCTTCCGCGCCACGAGATCGACGCCGGAGAGCGGGCTGATGGCGTCGGCGGGGCTGTCGAGGAGTCGGGCGAGGTTGGAGGAAAAGCCGACCTGGATCACCACCACCGATCGATCGGCGGCGCCGGCGAGGGCCGTGCGCAGCACCGTCACCGCGTCGGGCGCGGCGGCGGCGTCGCGCAGCGCATGGGGGTAGCGATCCTTGCCGGCGAAGGCGGGATCGTTCCAGGTCGCATCGGCGAGCTTGAGATAGACGCTCTGTTCGACCACGCCGCCGGGACGGACGACCCCGACGGGGATCGAGTCGCGGCCGTAGAAGCGGTTCACGCAATCGACGAACGGCGCGGCGCGCGGATGATCCACCGAGACGGTCACGGCGAGGAGGCGGCACTGCTCCCGCGATTCGAGGGCGTGGAGCATCGCCAGGGCCGCGACGTCGTCACAGTCGCCGCACATGTCGGTGTCAAAGATCACCGGCACCGGCACCACGGCCATCGCAGCCGGGCTGCCCACGAGCGCACCCCCGATCGCCGCCAGACACCACGCTCCGATCGACCGCATGATCCGTCCTCCGCGCAGGTGGCCGTCTCCCCGGAGGCTCCCCCGGATCACGAGACGGCAAGCATCCGCTCCAGCGCCGTCACGGCCCAGCGGGCGGTCTCGTCGTCGACGGTGACGACGTTGACGGGCCGGCCGCTCTCGAGGTGTTCGAGGCTCCAGCAGAGGTGTGCCAGATCGATGCGGTACATCGTGGCGCACATGCAGACCACCGGAGAGAGGAACCGGATCGACTGGTCGGGATGGTTCTTCTCCAGCCGCTTCACGAGGTGCAACTCGGTACCGATCGCCCATTGGGTCCCGGGCGGGGCGGCCTCCACCTGCCGGACGATGTAGCTGGTCGATCCGACCAGGTCGGCCTTGTCGACCACCTCCATGGCACACTCGGGGTGGACGAGGATCCGGACCCCCGGCACCGCCCGGCGCACCGCATCGACATGCTCGGGGCGGAACATCGCGTGCACGCTGCAATGGCCCTGCCAGAGGATCACCCGGCTGTCCGCGAGGCGGGCCGCGTCGTTGCCGCCGAGCCGCGGGTCGTGCGGATTCCAAACACACATCCGCTCCAGACCGATCCCCATGGTCCGCGCCGTGTTGCGGCC
>SXWA01000255.1 GCA_005791575.1 Planctomycetaceae bacterium | reverse complement strand
AGGGGCGGGTGCGCGTTGAACCACGCTCGGCGGCGGCATGGGGGGAGCTCGGGTTGGTCCTCGAAGCCCACGGCCACTCGGGCGCCGCCGTGGCGTGCTTCCGTCGTGCGGCGGCACTCGATGACCGGGGCTGGCGCTGGCCGGCGTGTGCCGCGCTGAGTCTCGGCCCCACCGATCCCGGCGCGGCCGTCGCCGAGATGGCCGCAGCGATCCGCCGCGATCCCGCCGCCGAGTGGCCGCGGCTGCTTGCGGGCGAGTGGCTCGCCGCGCTCGGCCGACTGCCGGAGGCGCGCGACGAGTTCGCCCGGCTTCTCGACAACGCTCCCGATCACACCCGCGCCCGGCTGGGGCTGGCCCGCGTCCATCTGGCCGAGGGAAATCTCGACGCGGCGGGCAGGCTCGCCGAAGCCGCCCGTGGCGATCCGCGCACCCGGCGTGCCGCGACGGAGCTGGCGGCGCTCGTCGCCGCGCGGGGCGGCGATGCCGATACCGCACGGCGGCTGGCGGCGGAGGCGGCGGTGCTGCCGGCCGACCTGCCCTGGGCGGCCGATCCGCTCGCGGCCGAGTTGCCGCGGCGGCGTGTGGGGCGGGAGAGCCGGATCCGCCAGGTGGCGCAGCTCGAGGCGGCGGGGGAGATCCGCGCTGCCGACCTCCTCACGCAGGCGGTGGAGCGCGACCACCCCGAGGTCTACTTTTTCGTCGAGGGGCGGATGCAGCTGGCGCGTGGCGACGCGGTGGCGGCAGAAGGGGCTTTTCGCAGGGCGCTCGCCATCGACCCGGCGTCGGTCGACATCCGGCTGCAGTTGGCGCTGGCGCTCGGCAGGCAGGAGCGCACGGCCGACGCGGCGGCGGTGCTGCGCGAGGGGCTTTTGCTCGAACCGGGGCATGGGCCGAGTTGGCTGGAGCTGGGGCGCTGCCTGCGCGCCGCCGATCCGGTTGCCGCGCGCGACGCCTTCCGCATGGCTGTGGCGACGATGCCGGCCTCGGCGGATGCCCGCGCGGAGCGCGAGCGCTTCGAAGGCGAGGGGCGCTGAGCACGCTGTTCGCGGCAACGCAGCGGAGTCGGCCACGGCTACCGGCCGGAGGCTGATTCGTCGATGAGCGCATCGAAGCCGCCGAGCCGCCACTTCTCGCAGAGGCCGCGGATGCGGGCGATGTCGGCGCCCGGGTTGAACGCGAGGAGCTCGACGATGTCGGCGCGGGATTTCATCCCCCCCGAGTACAGCTTGAGGGCGACGAGGTGGGGCAGCGGCATGATTCGTAGCAGGCTGCCCGGGCGAATGACGGTGTCGGCCTCGGCGATGCTCTCGTCGATCACCGCCGGGAAGCGACCGCCGAAGTTGACGATCTGCACGAGGCCGAACGCGCCACGGACGTCGATGACGCCGCCGAGGGGATCAGCGCCGTCCGGCTCCCGCAGGGCGACTTCGAAGCCCGCCATGCGCAACCCGTCGGCGACCTGCCGCAGTGTGCCCTGGTCGGTGTTGATGCCGAGGTCAAGGTCGTCGGTGAACCGCACGTAGCCGTGGGCTGCCAGCGCCACCGCTCCGATGACCACTGCCCCGACGCCGCGTGACTCGAGAATCCGCGCCACTTCTTCGGCGACCCGAATCGTCCCCTCGGGGTCGGCCATCGCTCACTCCTTGCGGGGAGCCGGCTGCAAGCCCGCGAACCGTTCCGCCATCCCGAGGGCCGCCTTGACGCGTTCCTCGACCGTCATCCGCTGGACGCGGGCGATCTCCGCCTGCCTCGAGGCGGCGTGGCTGGCACTGGGGCGCTGCGCGGGAAAGGGTTTGTCGTGGCTCATGCCGTGATCGTACGTCGCCGCCGCGGCGGCAACCACACCGAGTGGCGCGGGTGATGGGAAGCTGCCGCTTCCCGGGGCGGGGCAGGCGAAGTTGCAGATGGACTTCTGCCCGATCAGCCCGTGGCCAAAGTCCATCCTTGGCCTTTGGCCACCCGAAAAGCTGCGCTTTTCACGGGAGCTGCGCTCCCGGCACCTCATCCGTGAGGTGCAGCAGGCTGTGTGGCCACAGCCTGCTGGCAGCCCGTGGCCAAAGTCCGTCCCTGGCCTTTGGCCACCCGAAAAGCTGCGCTTTTCACGGGAGCTGCGCTCCCGGCACCTCATCCGTGAGGTGCAGCAGGCTGTTTGTCCACAGCCTGCTGGCCACTCGAGGGCCGTTGGCCATGGACCTTTTCAGACGCGACGTCGCGGCGATCTGGCAATCGCGAGGGTTCGTTTCCACCGCGATTCAGCGCTTTGAGACTCGCAGGGCGGCGAGGGCACTGAGGTTGATCGCGCGCAATCACCGAGAGTGGCAAGCTTGGAAGACTCAACTCAGCCAGGGAACCGATCGAGATGTCGTGATTCAACGAGAGGCTGACGGGTGTTGGGACTTCGCCCCGCTGATCACTCTGCTTTTACCTCTCCTCGCCGGCTCGCTCTCCCCGCGGTCCACCACCCCCTGACGTGTCGCCCGCGGCCCGCTGCGACTTGCCGCGGCCAGTCAGCGCTCCGGCCGCAGGGGCGGTCGGCGGCCCGGGCCTCCCGCCGGTGGCCGACCCGGGCCACGGCCGCTTGACCGCGCGGGCTGGAAGCCGGTCTCGATCTCCGCCAACCGCGCCCGCAGTGCCGCGGCGCGGTCCGTTTCGGCGGCGCTGAGGTCGCGTTGCTCGCCGGGATTCGTACCCAGGTCGTACAGCTCCTCCGTGCCATCGGCGGCCACGATCAGCTTCCAGTCGCCGTCGATGCAGGCCAGGTCGGCGGTCGCGATCACCAGCGGCGGCCGATCGGCGACGCGGCCCGCCGCCTCCGCTGGCGCGAGGATCGGGAAGTGGGGCACGTTGAAGGCGACCTGGAGATAGAAGGGGCGATTCCCGCCGCGTTCGATGATCCGCACCGCCTCGTCGGCCATGAGGATCGCGGCGTAGCCCTCCTCGTCGACCGTCGCGCTGCCAGTCGATCCAGCCGCGAGGGTGCCAGGGATGGTCGTCGACTGACCGTCGAACGCGGTGACTGGGCAGGCTGCGGGGGTGCGTGGAGGCGTGGTCTTGTCGGTGGTGGGTCCGGGTGCTATTCCCCCAACCAACCGGCTTTTGACCTCCGCATCCCCCGTTCCGGACAGACCATGCGGCACGCCCTTCACCGGTCCCCTGATGCAGCTCGGCGCATGCTCCTGCCGAGGATCGCGCTTGGCATGCTGACGGCGTTCCTCGCCGTGCACCGGCCCGCCGGTGCGCAGGAGGGGCCGCTCGAGCCCCTCGACATGTCGAGCCCGCGCGGCACGATCGTCAGCTTCACGTCGTTGGTCGACCGCGTGGCAGCCAGCTTCAAGGACCCGAGCCTCACACGCGGCGTCCGGATGGAGATCGCGCGGCTCGTCCGCCAGGGAATGGGGTGCTTCGACCTCTCCGCCACGCCGCCGTCGCTCGTGGAGACGAAGGGGCGCGAGGTGGCCGTCCACCTCAAGGAGGTCCTCGACCGCATTCCGCTCCCGCCGCTCGAGGCGATTCCCGATGCCGCTGCCGTGAAGGCAGCGGGGATCGACCGCTGGCGGCTGCCGGGCACCGAGATCATGCTCGTGCGCGTCACCACCGGGCCCCGCGCCGGCGACTTCGTCTTCTCGGCCGACACCGTCGCGCGCGCCGAAGAGTTTTTCGCGAGGGTGCGGCACCTGCCCTATCGGCCCGACGCCGGCAGCCCCGGGCTGTTCGATTCCTACGTCCAACTCGGCGGCTGGATGATCCCCGAGTCGGTCATCCGCCGGCTGCCTGCCTGGGCCCATACCACGATCGGCGGTGAGACGGTGTGGCAATGGGGGGCTACGCTCCTCCTCGCGCTGGTGGCCGCATTGGTCGTCGCGGTCGCGGCGCGGATCCGCGTGCGCTCCGCCGGCGACTCGCACGGCGCGGTCGAGCGGTTGCTCCTGCCGGCGGCGCTCGTGGCGGTCGGGCTGGCGGTCGACTTCATGTGCACGGGGCAGATCCGCCT
>SXWA01000254.1 GCA_005791575.1 Planctomycetaceae bacterium | reverse complement strand
CGGCACGGGACGCTCCGCCTCGTCACGCCACTCAAGCCAGCTCGCGAGGTTCTCGGAGATGATCTTGTGGAGGGGCGTCTTCTCGGGGCGGCGACGCTCGTAGCGGCGGCGTGGTGCCGGGCCGGCATGCGGCCGGAGGCGGGGCCGCGCGGGAAATTCGCAGAGTGCAGCGACCATGGGCAGAGCGGCGGGCGGCCGGGAGTAGTGATCGCCCGTACACTACTTGCTGGATGCCGCCCCCCGCCAGCAGGCCCCTCGGAGCGCAGCGATCCAGGCCGCTGGCGCTTCCGGTGCTCACGCCCGAGAAACCGGAATCGTTCTGTCTTGGTGCGTTGCCGCGTGATCCGCTGGTTCAGCCTCACTCACCCACGCGCTGGAGCGGCTCTCTGTTACTCGTGACGCGAGCGGCCGTGCAACCAAAGCCCGCTACGTGCTGCCCAGGCACTAGGTCATTATCTGCGCTGCCAACTGGGTCCCTAAATAATCTGAAAAAACCTGGCATATCTGGTGAGTAGCCGTGCGGTATCGGCTGCTCTGTCTCAACCAGGATTATGCCCATGCATGACACGCTTTCGGGGCGAGCCGAGGAACTCGGCCGCCTCACGGATCTGATACGGACCAGCCTTTCGCTGGCTGACTCGTCGATTCCCGCGATCAACGCGCAGCTCGACGAGCTCGCCGCGATGGGTCTCGGCCCCGCTGCGGGCTGTGGGGCGACAGTTCGGACGGTGGTGAGCTTTCAGTGTCCGGGCTCGAGGGGCGTCTGTCGAGGCCGCGGGGATGGACGAGGAGCACCAGGAGCGCCGCGGCGACGTCGTCGTTGATCGGGCGCTACGGGGAAGCGGGCTTTCGTATCGGAAGATTTTCGCTGCGCACGCGTTGGATGCCGAGGCCGCATCGAGCCGCGGCCCCGGAACGGCGTATCATGACCACCGATCACGATCATCCCCCGGGGGCTGGCCGGACAGGTCAGGGATTTCCGCCATCATGCCTGCCGCAGCACCGCCGCTTCTCGCCTCGCATCCGCTCCTCGACTCGACCGATCTCGATGTCGTCCGGGCGGTCACGGGGCGGGCATGGGGAGAACACGCCAGCGACGTCATCGGTCGGGACCGTTACCACCTCCGCCTCAACCGGGTGGAGGGGGCAAGGCTGCCGGTGACGTTCGTCGACTGCTCCGCCCGGATCGAGGCCCGGATGGAGGGGATCGGCTGCCAGTTTCAGGTGATGGTGCCGCTGTCGGGGGGCATCGACATGGTCATCGACGGCCGGCCGCTGTCGACGTCGCCCGGCGAGGCGGTGGTCGTGCGTCCGGCCCGGTCGATGCGCTTCGTTGCCTCCCCGTCGCGCTGTCTCGTCGTCGATCTTCCGGATGGTGTCCTGGACGAGTGGTTTCAACGCCACCGGACGGCGGCTCCCGCCATTGCCGGCCGGGTGCTTACCGGCAGGAGCGGAGGGAGAGTTGTCCGCGGAGCGCTCCGGCTTGCTCGGCTCCATGACCAGGCCGCTCCGCGCCGCGACGGACTGTCGGCCGCGCTCCCCCCCGCCGTTCCGCTGGCCGAAGCCGCGTTGTTGGCAAGAGTCGGCGAATACCTCTTCGGTGAGGCGCCGCCGCCTGGGGACCAGCCACCGAGCGAACGGGTCGTCGTCGAGGATCTCCTCGACTGGCTCCGTGCCCACCGGGCCGAGCCGGTGTCGATGGGGGATCTGGCTGCACACGCCGGGGTCTCCGTCCGTGCCGTGGAGCAGGCGTTTGCAAGCCATGTCGGCGCTCCGCCGATGGCCTGTCTGCGGGCGATGCGACTCGATCTTGCCCGCCGACTGTTGGAAGCCGCGCCGGCCGGTTCGAACGTGACCGCCGTCGTCCTCGAGGCAGGCATCAACCACCTCGGCCGCTTCGCCGGGGAGTATCAGCGGCGCTACGGCGAGCTCCCGTCGGAGACGCTTCTCCGTAGCCGGGGAACGTCTTCCACGGCGGGCACAGAGGGCGCTTCGCAAAACGGATATCGCGCCGGCGGGGCCATCGGCTAAACGATCCAGCGGTTGGCCATGCTCTGTCGATCGCGGTCATCCGGTCCCACGCTCCTCCTGGAATCAAAGTCCCCATGCGTATCGCCGCCGCTCCCCTGCGTTGCCCCGCTCCCGCTGCCGCCATCGTGCTGGCCTTCCTTGCCGCGGCCGGGCCAATGGCTGGAGCGCCGCGAGCCGCCACGTTCTCTGTTACGGACACCTCGTGGGGAACGACGACAACCGCCGGCACGCTCGCGTGGGCGATTGATCAGGCCAACGGATCGTCTGCCACCGGCAACCTGATCTCGATCGCCCCCAACCTCCTCATCGACGTCGATGGGGCGACTGCCATCGATGCCGCCCTCAATCTCGCCCAGTTCACCCGCTCGGTGACGATTGAGGGGAATGGTGCCACGCTCGTCGGCAATCCGACGTTCGTCACCAGCGGTGGCCAGACGGTCGTCACGAAATACAACCCCGACGCATTCGTCTCCGGGGATATCCCGGGCACGCCGTCGTTTTCGTTTGCGAAGATCGGTGTCTTCAACCAGGACAACAGCGGGATTACCGTGTCGATCGCCGGCCTCAATGCCGATGGTCTCAACCGCTTTGCCCTCATCGAGCCCGGTGCCCGGCTCGACGTCACGACCGCAGGAATCGTGAACTCCGTCAACTTCGACTTCAGCGGTAGGAACATCACGCCCGGATTCGAGGCCCTCGCCGGCGCCACGCTGAACCTCGATCGAGTCGTGATCGACAAGGCCCACGGCCTCACGTCGCTTCCCGGGGGCATCGTGGCCGGGAGCGACGCCGCGATCAATGTCTCGTCGAGCACGATCCGGGATTCCAACAGCGGCCCGGCCATCGTCCTCGCTGGCGGCACCGCGAATGTGGTCAGTTCGGTCCTCGACGGCTCCGGCGGCGTGACGGTGACGGGCGGCGATTCGGTCGCGACCGGAACGGTGAACTTCGTCAACAGCGTCGCCTACCTGGCCGGCCCCCTCAGTGGCGGCGGCAATGACAGCCCCGACGACAATCGGTTTCTGGCCGGGGCCGGCGGCACAATCAACGCCACCGCCAGCACGATCATCGCTGACCTCGTGTCGCTCTCCGGAACAGATGCCGCCGCCGATGGCGTGCCGCTCGATGCCGCAGGGGGGACGATCGCGCTGCGTTCGGCGGCCGTGATGGTGACCACCTACGACGTGGATGGTTTGTCGGGTCAGATCGGCTACCGGACGAGCGCCGGCGGCGCTCTCACGGCCGATGCCTATTCATGGGTCCGCCCGACGCCCGCCCAGACAGCGATCCTGCTGCCGAGCCTCTTCAGCCAGCCTTCGCTCATCACCGGAGAGCCGGGGCTTCCGGTCGACACGATCTCGGTGAGCCCGCTCATCGAAGAGACGTTTCCGTTCCCCGTGGCGAGTTGGCCAGTCTGGAACGGCGTACTCATCGGCGTCGTGCCCGATGCCGACGGCGCGAACGTGCTCATCAACCCGATCACTACCAGCATCATCACGCTCGATGTCTTCGGTCAGGCTCGCACGACTGGTGGCCTACGGAACGCGGGGGCCGTCGAAGGCTTCCGTAGCGTTCCTGAGCTCGACCCGGCATCGCTCGGCGGCGGGCTGTCGCTCCTCTTTGGGGCGCTCGCCTGCCTGGAAAACCGCCGCCGTCTGCGGCGGTCATGCCAGTTCTCGCGCTCCGCCCCCGCAAGCCATCTCGGCGGGGGTGGCATGAGTGTCGAGTTTACTGGACATGTCAGTGTTGTCGAGTAAACTCGACAAGATGGAAAAAGCCGATCTCCTTCGAGTTGCCGCGGACTGGAGTCATTGGCTCGCGCCGCCACCGCGGTCCGTGGTGCGCACGGTCGCGGTGCCCCGTGAGCTTCGTCCCGGCATCGCGCTGGTCATCCAGGGGGTGCGACGCTGTGGCAAGTCGACGCTCCTCGAGCAATTGATCGACCGCTACGGACTCGACCGCTCGAAATGCCTGTTCATCAACTTCGAAGACCCCCGACTGGCGCAGTCGCTCAACCACGCGACGCTGCAAGACCTCGTCGATGCCTTCGAGGCCGATCGGGGCCCCGGATGCACCTACCTGTTTGACGAAGTGCAGTGGGTGGATGGATGGCAGCGATGGCTGCGGGCCCAACTCGATCGCCCGAAGCAGCGGCGGTTCGTGGTCACCGGCTCCAATGCCCATCTCCTCTCGGGAGAGCTCGGCTCGTCGCTGACCGGCCGGCATCATGCGATCGAACTGTTTCCGTTCGACCTTGGCGAGTTTCGTGTCCTCAGACCCAAGGCCACGCTGGAAGACTATCTCGATGCGGGCGGATTTCCAGCGACCATCGGCGCGTCAGACCACGACCGTCTCCTCCGCGGCTATTTTCAGGACATCGTCGAACGCGACATGCGTGAACGCGTGGGCGCCCGATCGAGCACCCCGCTGCGGCAACTCGTGCAGATGCTTTTCGAGTCAGCCGGCTCGGAGACGAGCATCCGCCGCTTGGCGGCGGCGCTGGGCATCTCCGTCGACACCACCTCGCTCTACATCGATGCGGCGGAAAGCGCTTACCTCGCGATCGGTTGCCCGTTTTTCTCCTGGTCGGAGCGGCAGCGGATCGTCCGCAATCGGAAGTACTACCCCATCGACACCGGCCTGCGACGTGGGGCTGTGACGACCACTGGGAACGACCGCGGCAAGCAACTGGAGTGTGCGGTCTTCCTGCTTTTGCGGCGACGCTTTCGGCAGGTGCATTACTGGCGTGGCACCGGAGAGATCGATTTCGTCGTCGATCACCGAGGGAAACCGACGCCCGTGCAGGTGAGCTGGGATGCCACCAAGGAGCGGGCCCGCCGCGCCGTGGACGAATTCCACGCCACCCATCCGACCGCCGCGGAAGCGGTGTTCGTCACCGCGGAGTCGTTCGAGGCGGGTGTCCCGGAGCTTGCCCAGGCCGACGACGAGCGGGCGTGACGACCGCGGCCTTCAGGCGCTCGTCGGACGCGGCCAAAGGAAGGATCGATTCCTCGAGAAACGTGGCGTACTCAGGCGACAGCGTGTCGTACTCGAAGCTGCGGTTGTTCGCCGCTGGCTGCCATCCGGGCTTCTCTCCGGGCACGTCGGCCCCCTCGTGGCCCGGATCGATGAAGATCGCCGCCAGCGGGGGGATCTTCCCGGCATGGACGAGATTGTCGAGGACGATCGGAGCCCGAAACTGCCCCTGCTCGTCGACGTAGGCACGGCCATCCTGAAAGACCATCACCGCCAGCCCATCGTCGCCGACTTTTTTCAGGATCGACTCGGCCGGGAGATGGATCCAGACACGGCGGACGGTGCCGGGGAAGACGCCGGTGCTCGAGTGGACGAGCATCCGCGTCGAGCCGGCGGCGACCCCTTCGGCCCGGGCCGTGCTCGTGGCGGAGAAGACGTAGTCCTTGTCCCAGTCGGGATCCTCCCAGGCGCGGGCGGGCTGGGGGGCGAGGAGGGCAAGCAGGCCGAGGACGAGGGCCGGGAAAGGATAGCCCGGTCAATGGCACCTCTGCACCGGTCTTCCGGCTGATGAGCGACTCGTGAGCCTCGGGAGGAGCGGGCCGGGCGTCGGGAGCGGGTTTCTCGAAACGCCCCGCACCCGCTTCGGTGGCGTTTTTCTCGCGTTTTAGCAGGCTGTGGACAAACAGCCTGCCGCACCTCAGGGATGAGGTGCCGGGAGTACAACTCCCGTGAAAAGCGCAGCTTTTCGGGTGGCCAAAGGCCAAGGATGGACTTTGGCCACGGGCTGCTCGCAGACCGTGTCCCAGTCGGCCGTTCCCGGGGCTTCGACGCCTCGTGTCCGACGCCGGTCAGAGGTTTTGGATGTCGATCACGGGCAGCTCGTCGGGCGACTCTTAACAGGCTGTGGCCAAACAGCCTGCTGCACCTCACGGAAGAGGTGCCGGGAGCGCAACTCCCGTGAAAACCGCAGGTTTTCGGGTGGCCAAAGGCCAGGGATGGACTTTGGCCACGGGCTGTTAAAGAGATCCATCCGGGATCTTTGTGGGTGGACGACAGCAGACGACATCCCGGCATTCCCATCACAGGGCCGGCGAAGCCCCTCCGCCGTCGCCCTCGCATCGGCCCGTCACCCCTGGCTGCGGGT
>SXWA01000253.1 GCA_005791575.1 Planctomycetaceae bacterium | reverse complement strand
GGCCGCTCGTCAGCGCGGCGCTCACCGCCCGGGGGTCGATCAGGCCGCCACGGCGGGTGTTGACCAGCAGCGCCCCGCGCTTCATCAGCGCCAGCCGCCGGGCGTCGATCAGATGGTGGGTGGCGGCGGTCAGCGGGCAGTGGAGGGTGAGGATGTCGGCGGTGGCCACCACCTCGTCGAGCGGCAGGTAGGTGATCCCCCGGGCGATCAGCCCGGGGACGGGCTGGGGATCGTGGGCCAGCACCCGGCAGCCGAAGCCGAGGAGGATCTCCGCGACGCGCGTGCCGATCCGGCCCGTGCCGACCACCCCGGCCGTCCGGCCGTGGAGATCGAAGCCGAGTAGCCCCTCGAGCGAGAAATTGCCTTCGCGAACCCGGGCGTAGGCCTTGTGGAGACGGCGGACGAGCATCAACACCAGCCCGATGGTGTGCTCGGCGACGGAGTGTGGCGAGTATTCGGGGACGCGGACGACGGCGATCCCCGCCCGCCCGGCGGCCGCCATGTCGACCTGGTTGAAGCCGGCGCAGCGCAAGGCCACGAGCCCCACCCCGTGGGTCGCGAGTTGGTTGAGGGTCGCGGCGTCGAGACGGTCGTTCACGAAGCAGCACACCACCCTGGCGCCCGCGGCCAGCGGGGCGGTGTGGCAGTCGAGGGGGGCGTCGAGCCACCGCCACTCGATCGGTGTGCCGCTCGTCGCCTCCCCGAGGGACTTGCGGTCGTGGGGCTGGGTGGAGAAGCAGGCGACGAGCATGACGGTCTCCCGGGGACGCCGGTTGGTAGCCCGTGCCTGGAGCCGACCGGAACCGGCCTCGCCGCCGGGTGTGATCGATGCTACAGTCCCGCCCCCCTCCGGAGCCATGCCCGTGCCATCCCCCCAGATTCACGCCGGCATCTTCGCACTCCTGCCGGCCCTCCTGGTCGCGACGGTCGCGCACGGACAGGTCCCGTTGCAGCGGCCGGCTGCCCAGCCACCCGCCGTCAGACCGCTCCCCGCCGGTCCCGCCCCGGGGACGATCCAGGGGGCCGTCCAGCCGCAGTCAGGCGCCCAGCCGGTGGCTGTCCAGCAAATTGGCCCGCCCGCCGCACCGCCGCTTTCGCCGGAGGCGGCCGCCGCGCTCGATCGGCTGCTGGCGGCATGGGAGGCCCGCAACGCCGCCGTCCGCACCTGGTCCTGCGGCTTCTGGAAGTGGGAGTACAACGCCTTCGGTCCGGTCGGGCCCAAGGGAGACCGGCTCGCCTTTTCGGAGAGCACCGGCGAGATCAAGTACGCCATGCCCGACAAGGGGCTGTTCCGCGTCAAGGAATCGCGGCAGTGGAACCCGCAGACGTCGCGCTACGAGACGAGGGCCGGCGATGTCGGCGAGCACTGGGTGTGCAGCGGGACGAGCATCTACGAGTTCCGGCATTCGGAGCGGCAGTTGCGCGAGACGCGGCTTCCGCCCGAAATGCATGGCAAGGCGATCAGCGATGGGCCGCTCCCCTTCGTGTTCGGTGCCAAGGCCGACACGCTCAAGAAGCGTTACACGATGCGGATCATCACGCCGCCGGGTGTCACCGACCAGATCTGGCTGGAGGCGCTCCCGCGTTTCCAGGCCGATGCCGCCAATTTCTCCAAGGTCGAGCTGATCCTCCAGGCCCGCGACCTGTTGCCGTTCGCGATCCGGATCTTCAAGCCGGGTGGGCAGGACCACGACGTGTTCCAGTTCGATCCGAAGACGAGCCTTGTCGACAAGGGTCTCGACCTGATCCGCGACTTCTCCAAGCCGGTCACCCCCCTGGGGTACACGTTCATCCTCGAGGATGCCGCCGGTCCGCCCGCCCAGCAGACGGCCGGTCAGCCCGCGGCACCTCCCCGCTGAGCGGCCTGCCGGCCGCGTCCGGTTTGGCGGTGGTCGGGGCGGGGTATACTTGGCCGCCGAGGTGCGGTCCGGGCACGGGCAGTCGAGCCTCGTCGATCGATCCCGCCGGAGGGTGGCCATGCCCATCGTCGATCCGTCCCATCCCATCGCGCAACTCCTCCAACGCGACCGCCGCTACAAACTCGACGCTTATCTGTTCGTCCTCGAAGCGTTGTCGTTTGCCCAGGAGTCGCTCGGCCTGGGGGAGGAGCCCCCGGTCGCAGACCTGGAGCCCTACGCCGTCGACGAGGCGGGCGACCAGCCGGTGGAGGAGCGGGCGGCGGCATCGTCGGGTCGTCGGGCCAAGCCGGCGCGACGCCGGCGGCGGGGCAGCGAACGCCACCTCACCGGCCAGCAGCTCTGCGAGGCGGCCAGGCTCTATGCCCTGCAGCAATACGGCCTTCTGGCCCGGATCGTGCTCGGAGCCTGGGGCATCACCAGGACGGCCGATCTCGGCGAAATCGTCTTCAACATGATCGAGATCGGTCAGATGCGCAAGACGCGCCGTGACAAACGTGAGGATTTCCACGGCGTGTACGACTTCGCCGAGGTGTTCTCGCGCGATCCGGTGTTCGTGCCTCCAGACGACGAGGAATGAGCCCAGGGAGGGAGGATTGCCCGTACGCCGGCCGGGGCCGACCGGACGGGATCTTGACGCACTGCGGCGGCACACCGTCAACGGATGACACGAATGGGGGTGCACGACCAAGCGGGCGGGGGGACGGGGGGCGGATCGGTCTCCGGCCGGCCGACGGCTGCCGTCGCTCGCCCCCTGTGGCCGCTTCTGCTCGCGGCAGCGACCGAGGGGGCATGGCTGCTGTTCCTGCTGTGGCTTGCCACGCGGTAGCCTGGGGAGGGAAACCCAAGCCCCACCGCGCCGCCCCAGCCATGAACCGCTTCTTCGACGGCATCCCCCTCTGGTCGGCGCTCGTGCCGCTGGGGGTCTACCTGCTGCTGGTGGGCTGGGTCCATCTGCGGCGCCGGCCGGCGGTCATCTCCGGTGCCTGGGATGCGATCCTCCTCTGGCTCGGGCTCTCCGGGCTGACACTCGTCGGGCCGTTGGCGCTGGTCCGTCCTGCCGCCGGCGGTTCCCCGTGGAGTTGGCCGATCCTCCTCCTCGCCCTCTGCCTGATCGTGGTCCTCGCGGTGCTCGTCTCGCGGCCGCGGTTGGTGGTTTACAACATCACCCCCGAGCAGGTGCGGCCACTGGTGGCGGAGGTCGCCGCGGGTCTCGATGCCGCCGTCCGCTGGGCCGGCGACACCGCCGCCCTGCCGAGCAGGGGCCTCCAGGTGCAGATCGACGGTGACGGCGCCCTGCGCTGCGTGAGCCTGGTGGCCATTGGCGCGCGCCCGAGCGTCGAGGGGTGGGGGGAGTTCGGCCGAAGGTTGCGGCGGACCGTGCGGCGGTTGCGTGTGCGCCGCAACCTCTGGGGGCTGGTCCCGGTCGCGTTGGGGTGCTCGGTACTGGTTCTCGCCGGCTGGCTCGCCATCGGCTGATCCGCGCAGTGGAGTGTGGCATGTCGATCGACCTTTCCAGCCTGGGGATCTCCCACGCCACGGTGGTGCGCAACGCGCCGCCGGCCCGGCTCTACGAGGACGCGGTCCGTGGTGAGCGGGCGGTGATCGTGTCGAGCGGCGCCCTGGCCGTCCGCTCCGGAGCCCGCACCGGGCGCAGCCCCGGCGACAAGCATCTCGTGCGGCATCCGCGCTCGGAGGCCGAGGTCTGGTGGGGCAGCGTCAATCAGCCGATCGCCGAGGATGACTTCCTCGCCAACCGGCAGCGTGCGGTCGCGTTCCTCGATCGTGGCGACGTTGTCTATGTCGAGGACGGTTTCGCCGGCTGGGATCCGGCGACCCGGGTCAAGGTGCGGGTCGTCTGCAGTCGCGCCTACCACGCCCTGTTCATGCGCACCATGCTCATCCGTCCGACGGCGGCGGAACTGGCCTCGTTCGGGCAGCCCGACTTCGTGATCTACAACGCCGGTGCCGCCGAAGCCGACCCGGCGCGATCCCCGACGGGGAGCCGCACCGCCGTCGATCTTTCCCTCGAGCGTGGCGAATTGGTCATCCTCGGCACCGAGTACGCCGGCGAGATGAAGAAGGGGGTGTTCACGCTGATGCACTGGCGGCTGCCGGGCCGGGGCGTGCTCTCGATGCACTGCGCCGCGAATGAGGGGCTGACCGAAACCGGGGTGGGCAGCGACGTGGCGCTGTTCTTCGGTCTCTCGGGGACCGGCAAGACCACTCTCTCCGCCGATCCGCGGCGCCGGCTGATCGGTGACGACGAACACGGCTGGGGCGATGCCGGGGTGTTCAACATCGAGGGGGGGTGCTACGCGAAGTGCATCCGCCTGTCGCCGGAACGGGAGCCGGAGATCTTCCGGGCGATCCGCTTCGGCACGGTGCTCGAGAACGTCGTCGTCGACGAGTCGAGCCGCGAGATCGACTACGACTCCGCGGCGATCACCGAGAACACCCGGGCCGCCTATCCGATCGAGTTCATCGACAACGCGAAGATCCCCTGCGTCGCGGGCCATCCGCGCAACGTCATCTTCCTCACCTGCGATGCGTCCGGGGTGCTGCCGCCGGTGAGCCGCCTCTCGCGGCCGCAGGCCATGTCCCACTTCCTCTCCGGCTACACCGCCCGTGTGGCCGGCACGGAGGTGGGGGTGGTCGAACCCGATGCCGCATTCTCCGCCTGCTTTTCCGCCGCCTTCCTCGTCCGTGATCCCGCCGTGTATGCCCGCCTGCTGGCGGAACGATTGGCGCGGCACGACGCACGGGCATGGTTGGTGAACACCGGCTGGACAGGAGGGGCGTACGGTACGGGGCGGCGGATCGACCTCGGGGCGACGCGACGCATCATCGACGCCATCCATGCCGGCCGGCTCGACGGTGCCCCGACGGCCCGTGACCCCGTCTTCGGGCTCGAGGGGGTGACCCGGGTACCAGGGCTCGAGGACGACCGGTTCCTCGACCCGCGTCGGGCCTGGAACGACACGGCGACCTGGGACCGGTCGGCCCGAGCCTTGGCCGGCCGCTTCCGTGACAACTTCTCGCGTCTTGCGGCCGCGGCCGGCCCCGAAATCGTCGCCGCCGGTCCCGGCTGATCGCCGTCCGCCTTCCCGACGGTGGCTATACTGCCGTCAACGGCCGTGGGCCCAGGCCCATCGGCCGTCCGTCCGCCCGTCGCCCCCAGTTCCTCCCCGTCGAAGGAGTCGTGATCATGGCTTCCGGTTCTCTCGTTCCTGGTGCGCTGTTCAGCCGTGTCGTCCCCCTCGCGGTCGTCTGCTGCCTGGCGGCGCTCGTTCCCGCCCGGGCCGATTCGCCGCTCAGCGGCGAGATGAAGAAGATCGACGGCGCGGCGGTCGACCTCGGCTCCTACAAGGGCAAGGTCGTGCTCGTGGTCAACGTGGCCAGCCGGTGCGGCTACACCGGTCAGTACGCCGGGCTGCAGAAACTCCACGAGCAGTACAAGGACAAGGGCCTTGTGGTCCTCGGTTTCCCGGCCAACGAGTTCGGCGGCCAGGAGCCGGGAACCGACGGTCAGATCGCCGACTTCTGCTCCTCGAAGTACGGCGTGACGTTCGACATGTTCTCGAAGGTCGTCGTCAAGGGCCCCGGCAAGGTGGCCCTCTACAAGGCGCTGACCGAATCGGCCAATCCGCCGGGCGAGGTGTCGTGGAACTTCGAGAAGTTCCTCATCGGCAAGGACGGCCGGGTGGTCGGCCGCTACAAGTCGGCCGTCGCCCCCGACGATGCGAAGTTGACCGGCGCCATCGAGGCGGAACTCGGCAAGTAGTCCCAGGTTCCGTCAACGCGGTGTGGGCACAGCGGGGCGTGGCACAGTGGGGCCTGGCACAGTGGCGGCGGGCACAGCGGGGCGTGGCACAGCGGGGCGTGGCACAGCGGCGGCGGGCACAGCGGGGCGTGGCACAGCGGCGGCGGGTGTGGCGGGGCACGGCCCCGTCACGCTGCCCGCGCCCGGTTGATCGCGTTGGCGGTCAGGCCGCGCCCCATCCTTCGCCGGACGATCCACGCCGGGCGGTGCTGGGCCTCGCGGTAGGTACGGACGACATACTCGCCCACCAGGGCGACGGCCGCGGTGGGGCAGGCCGCCACCCCGGCGGTCACCGCGAGGATCGCCGCCAGGCTCGGACCGTCGCCCGTGCCACGGGAGATGGCGGTGATGGTGGCGACCGCAGCCACCGTCAGGAGCCCCCCGGCGATCACCCAGGTGAGCCGCACCGGCGCATCGGAGGAGATCACGAGGGCATCGGCCGCCAGTTTGGCGAGCTTGACGATCGAGTAGTTGGTCGCTCCTGCCAACCGGGCATGGCGGTCGTACCAGACTGGCTCGTGTCGGAAGCCGGTCCATGCGACCATGCTGCGCAGGTAGCGGCGCCGCTCCGGGAGTGCGACCACCGTGTCGACGACAGCCCGGTCGAGGAGTTTGAAATCCCCGGTGTCGACGGGGATCGGGTGGGGCACCAGCCGCGACAGGAGGCGGTGGAACAGCGCCGCCGTCACCAGCTTGAACCGTGTCTCCCCCTCGCGCGATCGGCGCCGCCCATATGCCACGTCGACCCCCTGCCGCCAGAGGGCGATCATCTCCGGAATCACCTCCGGCGGGTCCTGCAGGTCGGCGTCGATGAGCACCACCGCATCGCCGGAGGCCTCGGCGAGGCCGGCCGACATCGCCGCCTGCTGGCCGAAGTTGCGGGCGAGTTGGAGCACGCGCGCCCGTGGGTCGGCGCTGGTGATCCGCTCGAGGCAGGCGAGGGTCGTGTCACGGCTGCCGTCATCGACGTAGACGAGCTCGAAGTCGAGGCCGGTCGATTCCAGCACGCCGACGAGCCGGCGGTGCGTGGTGGCGATCACCGCCTCCTCGTTGTGGCACGGGATGACGACCGACACTCGTGGCTGGGCAGGCCGGCCGGGAGTGGATGGACAGAGGGGGACGGCGCTGTCGGACGTGGGGTGGGAGGGAGAGGTCATCGGTGGAGCCTCGCGGGGGCATTGCCGACGGCGGCACCGGCATCGGGGAAGGTGCCGACGAGACAAAAATCCTGATCCTTGAACAGCGGTCGACGGCGGCCCACCACGGCGGTCCGTGGCGGCAAAAAGGGCTCGAGCGCGGTGAGGTGGTCGGCGGGAACGATCAACACCGCGTCGGGTCCCGAACGGAGAAAATCCGCAGCGGCAGCCGCGGCTTCGGCAGGCCATTCGCGTACCTGCTCACGGGCGTATTCGCGTACCTGCCCACGGGCGTAGTAGACGATGGTGGGAGTGTTCTGGGGGAATGCCGCCAGCCGCGCGGTGCCACCCGCATGGCGGTGGGCCGCCTCGACCAGTTCTGGCAGGGCGTTGGAGGTGGCGATGCGCCGTGCTGCGGGGCCGACCGCGAGCCCCGTGTAGACCAACCCCGTGACGACCAGTGCCGCCAGTGCGCCGTTCGGCGATCGGTTCCTCAACCACCAACAGGCCAGCGCCCCGACCACCGGGATGATGCCGACGGCGGCGGCCGCCTCGGCATCGCTGAGGCCGTGTCTGCTGGCGACGAGCACCGTGGCCGCTGTGGCCACCCCACCCAGAGCGAGGCTCACGACACCCGCCGTCAGCCATCGCGGATGGGGCCACGTGGTCTGCCGACAGGCATCGACGGCGAGGGCCGCGACGAGGAGGGCTGCCGCCGGGTAGGCGGGCAGGACGTAGTTGGGGAGCTTCGTCGCCGAGAGTGAGAACCCGACCAGCCACACCGTCAGCCAGACCAGTCCCAGGGCGAGGGCGCGGCGCTGCGGCAGGCCGCCGCCTCCGTGGGCCACACGCCGGCCTGCCAGCACCACCGACAGGGGAAGGAAGCACGACCACGGAAAGAAGCCGACCAGCATCCCCACGACGTGAAACAGAAGGCCACCCCGGTGGTTTTCCATCGGTGCGGCGAAGCGGCCGATGTTGTGGACGAGGAAGAACCCCGCCGGCCACTCGCCGCCGGTGCGGATCGAGACCGCGGCATACCACGGCGCGGCAACGGCCAGCATGCCGACGCCGATCGCCAGCGGCCGCAGCGCCACCGTCGCATCCCACAGGCCGCCGATCACCTCCCGTGGACCACGCTGACCGGAGGCGGCCACGCGCGTGCCGGCGGCGCATCCCCATGCCCACAGCCCCAGCACCGCGGCGGGCCCCACCAGTCCGATCGGTCCCTTGCACAGCACGGCCAGCCCGCAGAGACCCCCCACCGCCAGGGCACGGCGCATCGACAGCCGCGCCGTGGCCGATGTCGCCGCGATGAGCGGTTCGGCGGCCAGCACGGTGGCCCAGGCCGTGGCGGCGGTGAGGATCGCGTCGGGAGTGGCTGCATGGGCCTCGATTCCGACCAGCAGGCAGCCGACGAACGCCAGCGCGGCCGTGACCCCGGTCGCCGGCGAAAACCAACGGCTCCCGGCGCGCCACAGCGCCAGGGCCGCCAGCAGGGTGGCGACGGCCGCCGGCAGGCGTGCGGCGCGCTCGTCGGGCCCGAAGAGGGCGAAGGCGGTCGCCATGCACCAATGCATGAGAACCGGTTTGTCCACCGCGAGCGTGCCGTTGTAGGAGGGCACGACCCAGTCGCCCGTCGCGAGCATCGTGCGCGCGATCGCCGCGAACCGCGGCTCGTCCTCGTCCCACAGCGGCATCGGCGCGAACCCCACCGCCAGGCAGGCGATGGAAGCGCCGACGACCAGCGCCCAGGAGCCGCGCCGGTCCGCGTGGTGCGCGGTGGAGGTCGTCACGGGGTGGTGGGGGATGCTTGGCATGCCACAAGGGTCTCCGCGGCGGTGCGCCGTCCGATGACCAGGAGGTCGTCGGTGAACGGCAGGGGCACCCGATGGACGATGTCACAAGCGGACGGGAGCACGGCGGCGAGCCCGTGCCCATGTTCCTGGGCGGTGAAGACGAGACCGTCGGGTCGCGTCTGCAGGTGGCGCAACGCCTCCGCCACCGATTCGACCGGGCGGATCGTCGCCCCGGTATAGAAGACGAGGCTCGCCGGAACCGGTCCGAGCGATACCCAGGCGTCGGCAGCGGCGGTGGTCGGGAGGCTGGCGGCCAGATGACGCGGCCCGGCCGAGCCGGCCTGCACGGCGGCGGGGCCGATGGCCGCCAGGAGACCGGTGAAGAACGTTGCGGTCACGGCCAGTGTCGCGATCGATCGGCCGCGCAGGTCGTGGGCCTGCCACCACCAGGCGAGGCAGCCGCCCGCAGCCGCGAGGAGGCAGGGCAGGGCGAGGATCGGGGTGGTGCTGGGAAGCCTGTCGATGCCCGCCAGGGCAGCCGCACCCGCCAAGGCAGCCGCGCCACCGGCCAGACCGACGATGACGAGGATCGACCAGGCCAGCCCCAGCACACGGTCCGGAGTCTGCACGCCGTCGGCACGGCGGCCGGGGAACGGGAGTTTGTCGGTCGCCCAGTCGAGGAGAAACGCCGCCGTCAGCACCGCCAGCGCCGGGTAGGCGGGCCAGACGTAACCGGGCAGCTTCGTCGCCGCGAGGGAGAAGGCCAGCAGCCAGGTCGTGAGCCAGACGCCGGCGATGGCCGTCGCGCGGTGCCGCGGTTCGGATGGTCTCGACGCGAGGACCAGAGCCCGGACCGCGACCGCCAGGAGGACGATCGACCAGGGGAAGAAGCCGACCGCCAGGGTCACGGGGTAATAAAGCCAGGAGCCCGAGTGCCCCTCCATCGCCCCGGCAAACCGGCCGACGTTGTGCACCAGGAAGAACCCGCGCGGCCACTCACCGCCGGTACGCAACGTGACCCAGGCGTACCACGGCGAGGCGACCAGCAGCGCGCCGGCCACGATCCAGCCGGGCCGCACACCTGCCATTCCACGCCACACCCGGGTCGTCGGTGGCGCGTTGCCGGGCGCCAGCAGCATTCCGCAGGCCAGGAATGTGACCAACGGCAGCACCAGGCCCACCGGCCCCTTGGCGAGCAGCGCCGCACCACATGCAGCCCCGATCGCCAGGCCGCGCCGTGGTGAGATCAGCGGCGTGATCTCCGAGACGACACCGCCGGGAGCGGAGCCACAGCTGCCCACGAACAGGCGCCATGCGAGCGTGGTGAAGAACACGAGCGGGGCATCCGGGGTCGCAGCCCGGCCGCCGACGGCGGTCCACACGCAACTGGCCATCGCCAGACCGGCCACGAGGCCGACCGCCGGTCCGTGGAGGTGCCGACCGATCTGCCAGGTGAGCAGGCAGGTCCCGATCGAGAGGATGGCGCCGCCGAGACGGGCCCCGGTCTCGTTGCGGCCGGCGATGGCAAAGCCCGCCATCTGCAGCCAGTTCACCAGAGCGGGTTTCTCGGTGCGCAGTCGGCCGTTGAACATCGGCACGACCCAATCGCCCCGGTCGAGCATCGCCGCTGAACAGGCGGCGTTGCGCGGTTCGTCCTCGTCGTGGAGCGCGGCTCCCCCCAGGTTCACCAGGAGCACCAGTGCGGCGACACCGGCGACGAGCGGTCCGTGGCTGCGATCGGAAAACACGGGGGGGCCCTGCGCCGGGAATCGAGGCTTCCGCGACGCGGCCATCCGAGGGCGACGTGCGGGGGCGGGAGGGTAGGCCGACTGGGGATGCGGGTCAAGGCGTGCGCACCCCCGTTTTCCCCGGGTCGCAGGCCGGTTGACCGCCCCGGCCGGACGGGTATGTTCAAGGCCTGTCAGGCGTGTTCCGGCCCTCTTCCGGCCGGCTGGAGAGTGACCCGTTGGCAGACTCTGACAACCCTTCCGATCCGGACGCCACGGGCGGCGCTGACGGCCTGCCTGGCCCCGGGGAACCGGGTCGCCTCCCGGAGGAACCGGGTCGCCTGCCGGAGGAACCGGGTCGCCTGCCGGAAGCACCGGGTGGCCTGCCGGAAGCACCGGGTGGCCTCCGCGACAACTCGGGGGGGCGGCTCATCGAGCTGCCCATCGAGCAGGAGCTGAAGGACAGCTACCTCACCTACGCGATGAGTGTCATCGTCGCGCGGGCCCTGCCCGATGTCCGCGACGGCCTCAAGCCGTCGCAGCGACGGATCCTCGTCGCCATGAACGATCTCAACCTCTCCCCCGGGGCCGCCCGGGTGAAGTGCGCCAAGATCAGTGGTGATACCAGCGGCAACTACCACCCGCACGGTGAGAGTGTCATCTACCCGACCCTCGTCCGCATGGCCCAGGAATGGAACATGCGGCACGTGCTCATCGACAAGCAGGGCAATTTCGGCTCCATCGCCGGCCTGCCTGCCGCCGCGATGCGCTACACCGAGGCCCGGCTCTCGCCGATCGCCTCGCTGATGCTCGACGATCTCGACCTCGACACGGTCGATTTCGTGCCGTCGTACGACGAGCGCAACACCGAGCCGGTCGTCCTCCCGAGTCGTTTTCCGAACCTCCTGGTCAACGGTGCGGGGGGCATCGCGGTC
>SXWA01000252.1 GCA_005791575.1 Planctomycetaceae bacterium | reverse complement strand
CGGCGAGTTCGGCCGGACGCCGAAGATCAACAACGAGCGCGTCGGCCGCGACCACTACGCGCGGGCGATGTTCATGCTCATGGCCGGCGGCGGCGTGGCCGGGGGGCGCGTGATCGGGGCGAGCGACGAGAAGGGGATGGGCCCGGCGGAGAAGGGTTATTCCCCCGACGACGTGGCCGCCAGCTTCTACACGCTGCTTGGCATCGATCCACGGAAGGAATACCACACGAGCACCGGCCGCCCGGTGATGATCGTCCGCGACGGCACGCCGATCCGCGACCTGGTCGGGTGATGGCAGGCCCTCACGGCGATTGCAGCGCCGCGAGCAAGTCGGCACAGCGCATGGGCCGTGACACGGGCTGCCAGCGGGCCTGCAGCGCCGCGAGTAAGTCAGCACAGCGCACGAGACATGACACGGGCTGTCAGGGGGCTTGGAGCGCCGCGAGCAAATCAGCACAGTCGTCGGGCGAGAGCACCTGCTCGAGCCCGGCGGGCATCAGCGAGCGCGGCAGCGTGGAGATGCTCTCGATCGCTCCCCGGCGCAGGATGCGCTCACCGCCGCCGGCGAGGCGGAGCGTGAGGCTGCCCGGGGTCTCGGCGACGACGATCCCCTGCAGCGGCACCCCTTCGTCGGTCACCACCACGGTGGCGGCATAACGCTGCTCGACGGCCCGGTCGGGGTCGAAGATCGCCTCGATGATCTGCGTGGCCGGTTTCCGGCCGACCGTGGCCAGATCGGGCCCGAGCTCCACCCCCTCGTCGCCGAGCTTGTGGCAGGCGGCGCAGCCGGCGCGCGTGAAGACCGCCCGCCCCCGCACCGGGTCGCCCGGGTGGCTGGCGGCCGCGGCGTAGCGGGCCACCACCGCCTGCCGGTCGGGATCGGCCGGGGCGAGCACGGGGGAGGGGACCGGTTTGGCGGTCTGCTCCGGCCCCGCCTCGACGAGGATCGCCTCCCCCTCGGCCAGTCCATCGCCGCCGGCGGCGACGAGCGCCGCACCGCGTGCACGCGGCCACTCCGTGCCGAGCCGGGCGACGAGTTCACCCGCCGGGAGCAGGCCGAGGCAGTCGAGCGTGAACAGCGCCTGCACGCGCACGGCGGGCGACTCGTGGTCGGCGAGCGCCCGCACCGCCACCTCGTCGTCGAGCACGCCGCGCTCGAGCGCGAGGCGCTGGGCCGTGTCGCGCGCCCAGCCGCTCGTCGAGGCGAGGCTCACCGGGGCCCGGGTCGCCGGATGGCCCGGCGGGGCGACGCGCCAGACGCGCCCCAGCGTCTCGCCGCCGCGGAGCTGCATGCGCCGGGCCATTTCCGCCGGCACCCACTCGGGGTGCTCGAGCACGAGCCGCGCCATGTCGACCACGTAGAGGGCGCCGTCGGGCCCGGTGCGGGCCATGATCGGGCGGAACCAGCGGTCGCTGCTCGTGAGAAACTCCACCTCGGTGTCGTCCGGGTGCCGCAGCGCCGCGATCGTCGGCCCGGAGTAGTCGAGCACGCGCCGGAGGACGAGGTTGTGGGCCGGCTCGGCGATGAAGATCGCCCCCACGGCGGCGCTGCCGAGCACGGTGTCGCGATACGGCATCGGGTGGCAGGCGCTGGTCACCATGCCCGCCTGGCTCGGCTGGTTGAGGCGGCGCTGCGGCTCACCCAGCGGCCGCACCCGGCGGTCGGGGGTGAGGTCGGCGCGGGGGGCGGCGACGACGACGTCGGGATGGCGCTCGAGGTGGGCCAGCGGCAGCCAGTAGTGCCAGCCGGGCAGGGCGTTGTTGGTGCCGAACCAGTTGCCGAAGTCGTCGCGCCACTTGCCCACCTGCGTCATCCCCACCTCGCGGCGGAAGGCGCCCGAGCGGGGGTCGAAGCGGAAGTCATAACGCCCCAGCTCGAAGCGCTCCCCCGAGCGCACGCACTCGATGCTGCCGCCGCTGTCGCCATTGGCCCCGTGGAACCAGCCATCGAGCCCGAGGCAGAAGCCGTTGACGAGGTGCTGGGGATTGCCGGCGGTGAAGCCGGTGTACCAGGTCTCGCGCCGGTCGCAGCGGCCGTCGCCGTCGTCGTCGCGCGCGAAGAAGATGTCGGGCACCCCGGCGACGAACACGCCGCCGTCCCAGCAGGCGAGGCCGGTGACGTGCCGGAGGCCGTCGAGGAACAGGCGGCTCGATTCATAGACGCCGTCCTCGTCGGCATCCTCGAGGATGCGGATCCGCGAGTGCATCAGGCCGCGGCCCGCTCCCTCGCCCGGCACGCCGTCTTGCCAGGTGACGGAGCCGTCGTCCGTGGCCTCGCCTTCCGCAAACGGATAGTCGCCCATCTCCGCCACCCACATCCGGCCGCGTTCGTCGAAGTCGATGCAGACCGGATCCATCACCGCCGGCTCGGCGGCGGCGAGCGTGACCTCGAGCCCCGCCGGCACGCGCAGCGCCGCGAGCGCCTCCGGCGGCGACCGCGGCGGGGGTGATCTTGAGCGGTTTCATGGCCTGAAAACCCTCGCTGAGGATGTCCTGAAGCGTGGCCCGGCCATAGTCCTCGGCCCGGCGGAATCGCTGCAGCACCGATGGAAAGGCCAT
>SXWA01000251.1 GCA_005791575.1 Planctomycetaceae bacterium | reverse complement strand
GTCCACATGCTCACCCGGGAGGCGTTTAACGCCCTCCTCAAGACGCTCGAGGAGCCGCCGGGGCATGTGAAGTTCGTGCTCTGCACGACCGAACCGGACAAGTTGCCGGTCACGATCCTCTCACGCTGCCAGCGCTTCGACTTCCACGTGGTCGATGCCGCCGCCATCGCCGGCCGGCTGACGCAGATCGCCGCGGCGGAAGGGGTGGCGATCACCCCCGAGGCGATCGGCCTCATCGCCCGCCGCGCGAACGGCAGCATGCGCGACAGCCAATCGCTCCTGGAGCAGCTGCTCGGCGGGGCGGGGCAGCTGCTCGGCGGGGCGGGGCAGCTGCTCGGCGGGGCGGCCCCGGCCGCCGGCCATGCGATCGGCGTCGACGACGTCCATGCCGTCATCGGAACCGGCCGTGAGGAGCTGCTCGGCGCCATCGTGGCGGCGATCGTCGCACGCGATCCCCGGGGGGCGATCGTCGGCCTCGACGCGGCCCGCGCCGGCGGCGCCGACCCTGGGGGGGTGATCGAGCAACTGCTCGCGGCGCTCCGCGACTGCCTCGTGGCCAGCGTCGGCTGTGGCCGCGAGGCGCTGCGCGAGGGACCGGGGCTGGGGATCGATGCACTCGAACTGGGCCCGCGGTTGGGGACGGCCACTGTCCTCGCGATGCTTCAGATCGTCGACCAGACACTCAACAGGATGCGCACCAGCGGCCACGCCGTGGTGCTGGCCGAGATGGCGGTGATCCGTCTGGCGACTCTCGAGGATCTCGACGGGCTGGCGGAGCTCGTCGATCAGGTCGTCCAGGGGGGCGGCCTGCCCGCCGCGGCGGCTCCCCGGGGCCCCGCACCCGCGGCGCCCCTGTCTGCCGCCGTGCCGCGGGCGCCGGACGAGCGCGAAAAAAAAACGGAACAGCCCGCGGCCGTGACGGCCGGGCCCGCGGATGATCCGCGCCGCGACACGGGTGGGGGCGCCACCGGCGCGCGGCCCGCTGCTCCGGCGGGCGAGCAGTCGATCGCGCCTCTTCCCGAGGGCACCGATCCGCTCGAGGTGTGGCGCGCGTGCGGTGCGGTCGTCGGCGGCCTGGTGGCCGACTTCGCGCAGCTCGCGGTGCGGGCGGTGTGGCACGAGGGAAGGCTCGACGTGGCGCTGCCGGCGGAGTCGGCCGCGGCCGCGACGTTTCTCCGTGGCGCCGACGTGAGCGCCGGCCTGCAACGCGCGCTGGCGGCCCTGGTGGGGCGCCCGGCCAAGGTGGTGTTCGAGGTCGATGCACCCGCGGCGGTGCCTGCGACGGTCGCACCCGGGGGTGCGCTGTCCGCCTCCGACCGGGGGCCGGCGGCCCCGCAGCGCACCGCCCAGTCGCAGTCGGCCCTGATCCGCGAGTCGGCAGCGCATCCGCTGGTGGAGCGGGCACGCGAGCTGTTCGACGCGGCGATCCGTAAGGTCGAGCCGCCGCGGCCACGGGCGGAGCCGGCCGCGGTGTCTGCCGTCCATGCCGGTGCGGTGACCGCCGGTTCCCGGGACACTGTTTCCGGGGACTCGGTGTTCCTCGACGCGGCGGAGAGCGCCGCCGAGCCGGGCACTGCCGATGAGGAGCCTGTCGATGGCTGAACAGTCAGCGGAACCGCCCCGTGGCGAGCGCCCGGCCCCCCGTGGGGATCGGCCGACGCGGCCCAAGACCGATCATTCCGGCCGCCGTGGCGGGGGGCCCCTCGACCGGCTCGTGGATTCGTTCGCCGGGCTGCCCGGCATCGGACGCAAATCGGCCGAGCGGCTCGCACATCATCTGCTGCAGATGCCGCTGGCCGACGCGCTGGCGTTCGCCGAGGCGATCCGCGGCGTCCGCGAGGATCTGCGCAGCTGCGCGGTGTGCTTCAACCTCGGTGAGGAGGATCGCTGCGCCATCTGCCGCGATCCGCGCCGCGACGCGACGACGATCTGTGTCGTCGAGCGGGTGAGGGATCTGCTGGCCCTGGAGGAGGCTGGGGGCTACCGCGGCCTGTACCACGTCCTCCAGGGGCGTCTGTCCCCCTTGGCCGGTGTCGGGCCGGAGCGGTTGTCGATCGAACCGTTGGTGACCCGCGTCCGGGACGGAGGCGTCCGTGAGGTCATCATGGGCACCACACCCAACGTCGAGGGAGATGCGACGGCGCTCGCGGTGGCGCAACGGCTCGCCGGCCTGCCGATCACGATCACGAAGCTGGCCCGCGGACTTACGGTCGGGGCCGCCCTCGAACAGGCCAACCGCGACATGCTCGCCGACGCGATGGCCGGGCGTCAGCCCTTCTGACGCGGTGATCGCCGAGCCTCGTGTGCATCCCGGGCAGTCCGATCCGTGCGCCCCGGGCCGGCGATCGGCAGGGGGTGCGCCGGCCGCTGCCGGAATCGCTATCCTGAAGGCGACCGACGCCCCGGGGAAGCAAGCAGGGGCGTCTTCAGCGAGGCACTGCCATGCGGATGTCGTTCGGCCAGGAAATGCGGATGGCGCAGAAGCAGGTGCTTGCGCCGCGCATGATCCAGTCGATGGAGATCCTGCAGTTGCCGATGCTCGCCCTCGAGGAGCGGATCGAGCAGGAGATCCAGAACAACGAGACGCTCGAGGTGGAGGAAGGGGATGGCGAGACGGCGACGCCGGAGCCGGTCGCCGAATTGCCACCCGGAAAGACCCTCGACGAGCAGCCGCTCGTGGTCGATCAGGAGCATGCCAACCAGGCCGACTTCGAGCGCTCCTACGACTGGGCGACGGAATACCCCGATTCCGACGATGATCGCAGCCGTCCGAGTGCCGGCCGCATCGACGAGGCGTCCGACCGCTACCTCGACGCGATGGCCAACATGGAGGAGCGGCCGGAAACCCTCTTCAACCATCTCACCGAACAGCTTTCCGGGTACGAGCTCACCTCCGGCGAGCGCGAGGCTGCCGAGCGGGTGATCTACAATCTCGACGCCAACGGCTACCTGCCGATGCCGCTCGAGGAACTGATCGATGTCGAGGGCCCCGCCGGGCAGCTGGCCGATCTGCAGCGGGCGTTGGCCGTGGTGCACACCATGGATCCGGCCGGCGTCGGGGCCCGCGACCTGCGCGAGTGTCTGCTCCTCCAGATCCGCCCCGACATGCCGAGCAGCCGCCAGCTGCGCCGGTTGGTCGGCGAGCATCTGGAGGACCTCGCCGGTAATCGCCTGCCGCAGATCGAGCGGAAGACCGGCTTCAGCATCGCCGAGATCGAACGCTTGTGGCGCTTGTTGCAGGGATTGCAGCCCAAGCCCGGCGCCGCCTTCAGCGTGCCGGTGGTGCCCGCGGTCAAGCCCGACGCCTATGTCGAGCAGCAGCCGGATGGCACGTGGAAGGTGCGGCTCGAGGACGTCGACCTGCCCAACCTGCGGATCAGCCCGACGTACCGCGACATGCTCGCCTCGCCGGAGACGGCGCCGGCCACACGCGAATACATCAAACGGAAGATCAACGCCGCCCAGTGGCTCATCGAGGCCATCGAGCAGCGTCGCTCGACCCTTCTCAAGACCACACAGGCGATCGTCGATCACCAGGTCCGCTTCCTCATCGACGGGCCTGAGGCGATCGAGCCCCTCAAGATGCAGCAGATCGCCGACCGCATCGGCATGCACGTGACCACGGTCAGCCGCGCGGTCGACGACAAGTGGCTGCAGACTCCCCGGGGGCTGTACGCACTGCGGCGCTTCTTCGTCGGGGGCACGGTGAGTGCCGATGGCGACGAGGTGGCCTGGGACACCGTCCGGATCAAGCTCCAGGAAGTGATCCAGGCCGAGCCCAAGGATGCCCCCTACAGCGACGACGATCTCGTCGAGCAGCTCGCCAAGCAGGGCATCACCCTCGCCCGCCGGACGGTGACCAAGTACCGCAAGGCGATGAAGATTCCCAGCTCGCGGCAACGACGCGACTGGACCCTGCCCCGGCGTCCGGCGGGGGCGGTCGATGATGGCAGCGTGGTGCAGCGCGACGGCGGTCCGGACGACCTCGGGTCGGTGGATGACGGTAACGCGGCGGACGGCGCGGGCCCCGGTGAAGGATCCTCCGCGGGCCGTCACGGACGTGGCCCCATCCCGACCGCCTTCCACGGAGAGCCGGTCGGCGAACGCCCGGCGGGGGACGATTCTGGCGATGATGCTGCCGATGGCGGGGCCGGCGACGAGGGGGATGACCATCGGGCCCGCGGGGATCTTCCCCCGCCCCTGCGGCGATTCGGGTAGATTGCCGTCCGCTCCCGGGTGCCGCTTTTCAGGCGGCGGATCTCCGTGGGCCTGCGGAGATCCGCCACGTGCGCTGCCCATTCTGTCGGATCGACAATGACCGGGTGATCGATTCCCGGGCCGGCGACGACGGCAACACGATCCGGCGGCGCCGTGAGTGCCTCGCATGCCGCCGGCGCTTCACCACGTATGAACGGGTGGAGCGACAGCAACTCACCGTCGTGAAGAAGGGGGGCGATCGCGAGCCCTTCGACCGCGACAAGCTCAAACGCGGCTTGGCGAAGGCCTGCTGGAAGCGACCCGTCACCGAGGCAGCCATCGATGCGGTGGTGACGGCTCTGGAGACCGAGCTGCACGACAGTTACGAGACCGACGTCCCCAGCCGGGTGATCGGCGAACGGTTGATGGAGGCGCTGCGGACACTCGACCAGGTGGCCTTCGTGCGCTTCGCGAGCGTGTACCGTGAGTTCAAGGATGTCCGCGACTTCGTCGAGGAGTTGGAGCCGATCCTCGCGGAAGCCTATCTCGCCCAGTCCGGCCCCGGTGGCGTGGGCTACGGTGTTGCGGTGGGCGGTGTTGCGGTGGGCGGTGGTGGCGGGCATCTCGGTGCGACTGGCCCCGCGGCTGCGGGTGCCGGGGCTGGCGGCCTGCCGGCGGTCGTCCACGGCCCCGCGACCAACGCAGCGGCGACAGCCGGATCGGCTCCCGGGCCGCGGCCGACGCCGTGAGATACGGGCTGCTGAAGTGTGGCCGCTGACGGTGGGGCCGCTGACCTCCGAGCCGGCGATCCGCGTCCGGGCTGGTGGCGGGAACGACCTCGCCGGCAGGCCGTCAGGCGCGGTCCCAATCGCCGGAGCGGCCGCCCCGCTTCTGCTCCAGTCGCACCTGCTCGATCGACATGCCGCGATCGATCGACTTGCAGAGATCGTAGATCGCCAGGGCGGCCGCCGATGCCGCCACCAGCGCCTCCATCTCGACGCCGGTTCGCGCCGTCGCCCGGACCACCGCCTCGATCGACAGGCATCCGTCGGTGGTGGACTGTGCCTCCGCGGCCGACCGGGGATCGTCCGGCAGGGTGATCGTGATCTCCACCGCGTCGAGTGGGAGAGGATGGCAGAGGGGGACGATGTCGGCCGTCCGCTTCGCCGCCATGACACCCGCCAACCGGGCCACGGCGAGCGCATCCCCTTTCTCGAGCGTGCCGGCGCGGATGCGGCGGACCGTCTCCGGCTGGCAGCGGACCACCGCAGTCGCGCGCGCCCACCGGTCGGTCACCGGTTTGGAGGCCACGTCGATCATGCGGATGCCGGTAAGGGAGCTCATGGGTGTCGAGGATACCGGCCCGCCGCGGGGGTGCAAAAAGCACCGCGGGCCGGTGCGGCGTGCGCACCGGCCCGCGGGCCATGGAATCGTCGGGGGGGGAGTGTCAGACCAGTTCCTTGCGGGCACCGATCAGGGTCCGGAGCCGTTCGGCGAGGAGTGCCACGTCGAACGGCTTCTTGAAACTCTCGTTGACATGGGCCCGGTCGACCGTGATCTGCGAGCCGTCGTCCGGCAGCAGGGCGATGACGATCGTCTCGGCATACTCGGGGTTGCGGCGCAGGTTCTGGCAAATCTGCTGGGCGTCGATGCGGCCGATCGAGTAATCGACCACGATGCAGTCGGGATGGAAGCTCTCGGCCTGGATGCCGGCCTCGAAACCACTGGCTGCCACCTGGATCTTGAACGAGCGCTCGACCGGCAGATGCTTCTTGAGGTTTTCGATCAGCACCTGATCCTGGCCCACGAGGAGCACCTTCGCCATCGCCTCGTCCTCGAGGTCGCCCAGCGGCATGCCGTGCTCCTTGAGGAAGCGGATGAGGTACTCCCGCGGAATGCGCCGGTCCTGCGAGCCGGGGATGCGGTAGCCCTTGAGGCGTCCGGAATCGAACCATTTGCTCACCGTGCGGGGAGCAACTTTACAGATTTTGGCGACCTGGCCTGTCGTGAAAACCTTCATTCCATGCACTCCATGTGAATCGTTCGTGTCCGGAACGCTTTTGGCCAGCCCCCACTCTCGCGAGCGCGGACACAGCCCCCCCGACGCGGAACTTTCACCGTGGGAACGACCGCGTCGTCGCACCCCACGAGGGCCGGCGGGAGAAGCGCCGGGGGGGGCTGGCAAGGGCACACCACGCCCGGAAAGCGCACAGCGCCATCCGGTGGATGCCACGACTCGCAGGTGTCCCCCCCTGCGTCATCCCTGCGGTCGGTGCCCGTATTCACAGGCATCGGCCGCGGTCTGACCGTCCACCCGTGTAGATCGAATGGTCCCGTGGTGTGACTTGAGCCGTTCTTCGCGGACGCACCGGTCGGAACGGGTGACCGACCTGTGCCGGTGGCGGCCGTGCGGGGGGACAGGGCCCGTTCAGGCTGCCGCGCGCGGCTGGCTGGCGGCGGCCCGATTCTCCAATCGCACGGCCACCCGCTTGGACACTCCCGATTCCTCCATCGTCACCCCGTAGAGGGTGGTGGCGGCACTCATCGTCTTCTTCGAGTGGGTGACGACGATGAACTGGGTGCCCTGGAAGTCCTTCAGCACCTCGGTGAACCGGTCGACGTTGGCCTCGTCGAGGGCGGCATCGACTTCATCGAGCACGCAGAACGGACTGGGACGGGAACGGAAGATCGCCAGGAGCAGGGCGACGCAGGTCATCGTCTTCTCCCCGCCGGAGAGGAGGCCGATGCCGCGGGGCTCCTTTCCGGGGGGCCGGGCCACGATCTCCACCGAGGTCTCGAGCAGATCGACCTCCGGATCGAGCACGATGTCGGCCTGGCCGCCGCCGAAGACCCGTGCGAACAGCTCCCGGAAGTGCCCGCGCACCGTCTCGATCGTCTCCCCGAGGAGCCGACGGCTCTCGTCGTCGATCCGCGCGATGAGCTGCTCCACTGCCTGCCGGGCCCCGGTCAGGTCGGCCAATTGGGCCTCCAGCCGCGCGAGGCGTTCGGCCAGGGCATCGGCCTCCGTGAGGGCCTCCATGTTGACGTTGGGCATGTGGGCAAGGCGCCGCCGGACCTGCTCGATCTCCGCCTCCAAAGCCGGGCGATCCGTCGGGATCGCGTCGGCAGCGGCGACGGGTTCCGCATCCGTGCCCGCGACGGTGTGGAGATCGATGCCGTAGTCCTCACGGATCCGCTCCTCGATCCTCTCCCGGCGGTGGCGCACGTCGCCGGCCTCCAGCTCGCGGGCGTGGAGTTCGGCATGGATGCCGGAGGCGCGGTCCCGCTCGGTGAGCGCCCGTGCCGCCAGACGGACCCGTTCCGCGAGCCGCGCATCGCGACGGCTGGTGGCATCACGCACCCTGGCGACCCCGTCCTCGGCGGCCCGGGCCGCGGCCGCGACTTCCTGGCCGGCGGCGAGTTCGACGAGCTCCGTCTCCACCAGCCGGTCACCGGCCACGGCGCACCGGCGCCGTGTGGCGGCGAGATCGGTGGCGAGCCGTGCCGCCTCGGCCGTCGCCGCCGCCGCGGCAGCGCGCGTCCTGGCCAGCAGTTCGATGGCGGCCGTCCGCGCGGCACGAAGTTCGGCGACCGCGCCCGCGGCGGTTCCGCGGCTCCGTTCGAGAGCCTCCAGTTCGGCACCGGCGCGCTCGTCGTCGGCTGCGCTGGCGGCCATCAGCCCATCGTGATCGACCAGTTCAGCCGTGGCGGTCTGCTCCGCGCGCAGCAGGTCGGCGGTGAGGCGGTCGGCGCGGCTCACGCCGGCTTCCGCCGCTGCCGACTCCTCGTCCGCCCGGGCGATCTCCCGGCGGCATCGATCGCGCTCAGCCCGCGCCTCGGCGAGCGCCGTGGCGGCGTGATCGCGCCGCGCCCGTGCCACCCGGCCTTCCTGCTCGGCGCTGGACCGCGCCGCGGTGGCTTCGGCGAGGGCTCCCCGTGCGGTCTCCAGCGCCTGCTCCAGCTGCGCTTCGCGGGCCCGCGCCGCCCTCAGCTCCGCCCGGCGGGCGACGAGTCCCGTGGCGGCACCATGCTGGCCGATCTCGGCGACCGCCGGTCCGCTCACCACCTCGCCTGCCCGGGTGAGGACCATGCCGCCCGTCGGCAGCGTGGCGGCGAACCCTGCCGCGGCCTCGAGGTGGGTCGCGACCCAGGCGTGGCCGAGGAGCCGTGTGACCACCGAGCCGGAGGCCGCCCCGGGCGCGACGAGTTGGTCGAGTCGACCGACGATACCGCCGGGAACGTCGCCGGCGATCGACGCCGGTTCCGGCACCAGGCCGGGTGCCACCAGGGTGATCCGTCCACCTCCTGCCAGCGCCTCGCGCCCCGCGGCGGAGTCCTGCCAACGGGCGATCGCCACGACCGGATCGAGTGTCTCATCCACGGCCAACGCGTGGGCGAGGCGGCCGAGCGCGAGATCGACCAGCGGTGCCCACTCGAGCGGGGCGTCGATGAGATCGGCGAGCACGCCGGCGACGACCAGGCCGGCGGACTCCGGCGGCGCGGCGAGCACGCGCCGCGCGGCATCGGACAACCCTTCCCGGCGCGCGGTCAACTCGGTGAGAACCGCCGCCCGCTCCCGGCAGGCGGAGAGTGTCGTCTCCCAGCCGGCGAGGTCGCGGGCTGCCGCGGCCTCCGCCTCGGCACGGGCACCGATCGCGCGCTCGGCGGCGGCGAGATCCTGTACCGCGGCGGCGAGACGGTCGTCGAGGGCCGTGACGGTTCCCTCGCGGGTGGCGAGCGATTGATCGAGATCGGTACGCTGCCGTCGACACCGCTCGGCCCGGCTCCGTGCGGCCGTGGCAGCCGCCCGGGCATCGCCCGCCTGGCGTGTGGCCCGTTCCTGCTCGGCAACGATCCGTTGTCGTTCCCTGAGGAGGGATTCCCGCCGGGCCGCGATCGCCGCCAGACGGGCGCGGAGGTCGGCGACGCTCTGGTGTCCACCCTCGACCGACCGCTCCAAGTCCGCCAGCGCCGTGGCCCGGGCCGTGTCTTCCGTGGCCGCCGCCGCCGCGGCCGCCGCCGCGTCCGCGGCCGCCGTCAGCGCGGCCCGGTGACGACTCTCCGCCGCGCGCTGGTCGATCGTGGCGGCGAGGTAGTCGTCCTCCTGGGCGATCCGTTGGCGGCGGACTTGATCGAGGGTCGCTGTCGCCGCGGCGGCGGTCCGCTCATGTCCACCGGCGAGCGCGCGCAGCTCCTCGAGGATGGCCGTCGATTCGAGTGTCTCCCGATCGATCGAATCCGCTTCGCGCGCCGCCTCCTCCGCGGCCGCCCGCGCGGCGGCGACCACCACCTCGAGCCGGGCGATCTCCGCTGCCACCGCCGCCGCCTCGGCGTCGACGACCGCCAGGTCGCGTCCGGCCGCCGCCAGACGCAGGTGCCGCAGACGCTCGGTGAGCTCGCGGAACGTCCGCGCCCGCGCGGCCTGGTGCCGCACCGTCTCCAACCGGGTGGACAGTTCGCCGACGATGTCGGCGAGGCGCTGCCGATTCTGCTCCGTGCGCTCCAGGCGGCGCAGGGCCTCGGCGCGGCGGGCACGGAAGCGGGTGATCCCGGCCGCCTCCTCGAACACCGCCCGCCGATCGCGTCCTGAAGCGACGAGCAGGGCGTCGACTCGGCCCTGCTCGATCACGCTGTACGCTTCGGTCGCCGCACCCGTGCCGGAGAACAGCTCGCGGATGTCGCGCAGCCGCGAGACCTCGCCATTGATGAGGTACTCCCCCTCACCGCTGCGGTAGACGCGCCGGGTGATCCGCACCTCGTCGGCCTCGACGGGGAGCCGCCGGCCGGTGTTGTCGAAACAGAGGCTGGTCTCGGCGGCATTGAGGGGCTTGCGACCGGCCGACCCGGCGAAGATGACGTCGGTCATGTCGCGTCCGCGGAGGCTGCGGACAGACTGTTCGCCGAGCACCCACTTGATGGCGTCGACGACGTTCGACTTCCCGGAGCCGTTCGGCCCGACCACCACGGTGATCCCGGGCGGAAACTCGAACCGAGTGCGGTCGGCGAAGCTCTTGAAGCCGCACAGCTCGAGTGCCGTGAGCCTGGTCATGGGGCGGCCCCGATGCTCACGACTCCTCGGTCAGGGCGATGCCTTCGGCATCGGCTTCCTCGCGGGCAGAGACTTCCTCGTGCACCGACAGCCGTCCATCCCCCTCGGTCGGCAGGGCGTCGAAGGCCAGACGGCTCGACAGGCAGCGCGAGGAGCTGGCCTGCTGGATGAATTGGACGACGTCGGGGTAGGTGCCGCCGATCCCCGTGATCGAGCGCGCGATGTCGGCGACCGTGGCCGGCACCCGGACCTCGCGGTCGTCCTGCCCGGGTACGAAGCGACTGATCGTGGCCATGCCCTCGGCGACGACCACGACGATCGATCCACCGGCCTCGGCGCGGAGGCCGTCGGTGACCGGATGGTCCTTTCCGAAGAGCACGAGCTCCGGTCGGTGGCTGCGGGTGACGTGCACCAGCGCCGGGCCGGCGACGTCGAGCACGTGGAGCGTGCAGGCCTCGCCGAGTGACTCGCCGCGGACGAGCGGCATCGATGGATCGATCTGCCACAGGGCGCGGAATGCACCGTAGCGGGTCTCGGCGCTGGCGCTGGCGAGGAGCGATTGCAGGGCATCGAGTCCGTTGGCGTCGTCGAGCACGCCGAGGGCGGCGAGGGCGGCGGGGCGGGCACTCCGCAACTCCGAAGCAGCCTCGGCGAGGTGGGGGGCTGCCGCCGACTCACCCAGATAGGCCAGCGCCTCGGCCGCCACGAAGCGGATCTCGGCATCGGTCGATTCGAGTCCCTTCAGCAGCGTGGGGACGGCATCCCGCCCGATCGCCTCCAGGCGCAGAGCCGCCCCGGGGGCCGTGACCGGATCGTTGAGTTGGCGGGCGAGCAACTCGAGTCGGGCGTGCCGGCCGGCCGGTGGCTCGGCCACTGCCACGCAGCGCACCACCTTGATGTAGCGGCCGAGATTGCGCGCGTAAATCGGCGGCACCTCGAGTTCGACGAAGCGGTCGGTCTTGGGGTTGGCGACCCCGCGCTTCGACCCCTTGATGACGGCATGGAAGCGTTTGTTGACGGCGTCGCCGATCCGCTTGGAGAGGGCGACGGAGCGGTGCTCTGGCGTGAGCACGAGGCCGATCGACCGCGCGGTGGTGGCCACTCCGCCGCCGGGGACGCGGGCCCGGAGCCGCGAGAGCGGATCGAGCGTGCCGCCCGCCACCGGATCGACCAGGAGCGGCCCCTCGGCCAACCCGAGGACACGGCCGTCGCGGACCCGGTTGCCCAGCACCGCCATCTCGCTGAGCCGTGTCTCCATCAGCCAGCCGCTGGCGAGGCTGGTGGTTCCGTTGTCGGCCGGCACCTCGACATAGATGTCGAAGCGATCACCCTTGCGGACCCCGGGGGGCAGGTAGCCGCGCACCCACACCAATGACGTCGTCGGGGAGGCGAGGAGCGTGTTCGGTTCGGCGACGCCGCGGGCCTGCATGTCGGCGATGAGCATCTGCCGCTGGCTGCTCGGCGGTGGGTCGCCACCGGTGCCGGCCAAGCCGGTGACGAGCGCGGCGCGCTCGACGCGCAGCGGATTGGTGCCGTAGGCGGCGGCATAATCGCCGACCAGTTTGGTGTCGGCGTCGAGGGTCACGAGTGCCTCGACCTCCGGGCTCTGGCTGCGGATCGCCGGGCCGGCGCAGCCACTCATGGCCAGCCCGGCGCAGCCAATCAGGGCCAGCAGCGCCGGAAGGCAGCAGGCAGCCGTGGCCGGGGACCGTGATGTTGCCATCGCGCACCGCATTCGATCGAAGGGGGGCCGGCGGGGCCGGTGGGAGGGATTCGGGGCGGGAGGCTAGGAGGCGCATGGTCGCCGGTCAAGGCGACTTGCCCGGGGCGCCGCCCGAGCGACCACTGTCGCCGGTGAACCGTCTTGGTCGGCGGGCCACCCGCTGCTACGTTCCGACCCCCCCCGGCACCGGCCAGCATCGGCCCGGCCGCGGTGGGCCATTCCCGGGAGCGAGTAGACGTGGCGACTTCGGAAAAGAACCGGCTGGCTGTTCACGTGCGCTGGATGATCCGCCGCGACATGGCCGAGGTGCTCGAGATCGAGCAGGAAGCCTTCGAGTTTCCCTGGAGCGAGGAGGACTTCACGCGTTGCCTCCGCCAACGCAACTGCATCGGCATGGTCGCCGAGATGGCCGAATCGGTCGTGGCATTCATGATCTACGAGCTCCACCGCTCGCGGCTCCACGTCATCAACTTTGCCGTCCGCCGTTCCCACCGTCGCCTCGGTGTGGGCAGCCTCCTCATGAACCGGCTGGCGGGCAAACTGAGCCCAGACCGCCGCGACCGGATCCTTCTCGAGGTCCGGGAGCGGAACCTCCCCGCCCAGCTCTTCTTCCGATCGCTCGGCTACCGGGCGATCTCGGTGCTCAAGGACTTCTATCAGGACACCACCGAGGACGCGTACCTGATGCAGTACGTGTCGGCAGCCGCGGTGCCGGAGACGCCGCTGCGCCGCGCCGCGTGACCGCACCGAACGGACCGGTCGCGTCGAGGACGTCACGGACGATCGTCACCCGTGATGCGAGCGCCCGCGCCGCCGCCGCCGCGGTGGATCCATGGGCGAACACCGTGATCACCGGGCCATGCGCGGGCAGGGAATCGCCCGGGGAGGGGATGTCGGCAAGCGCCGGCCAACCGCCGTCGCAGTGCGTCCAGACGGCGTCCCACGCCGCCAGGCGCGACAGCAACGGGCCATCGACGACGACGGGATGGCCCCGGCGGACGAGTGCCTTGGCCCAGCACCCCGGCCTGGCCGGCGGATGACGCGGCGGTGACCGATGTGAGAGACCAAAACAGCCGAGGTGATCGGCGGCGATCGGGTCACCGCACTGCCGCTCGTGCAGTTCCAGCGACGCGGTCGGTCGCGGGTTGACCTCGATGAGCACCGCTGCCGACGGAGCGGTGACGAGAAAATCGACGCCGATCGCGCCGCGGAGACCGTCGATCCGCCACAGGGCCTCCCCGAGGCGGGCGAGCGCCGCGACGACGGTGGCGGGAAGTCGGTGCGCGGGCAGCGACATGCCGCCGCACCAGCAGAACGGTGGTCCACCACGACGGACGGCGCCGAGGCGCTGGCGGGCGACGCCGATGAGCTGCGGGCCGGCAGTGGCAATGACATACGACGCCGAGTAGGGACGGCCCGCGACGAGCCGCTGCCAGCAGCGCGGCTGCGTCCGCTGTGGGGCACCGTCGGTGCCGGTCCAGGGGGCGATGCCACTGCCACCGGCCGACGCCACCGGCTTGACGAGGAACGAGCCATCGCATGGCACCCCGCGTGGCGACACGCGCGTCTCGGGGAAAAGCATCCCGGAGACCCGGGCGAGGCGGCGGAGTGCCACCGGACCGCGCACGTGGCGAAGCCCGGCCGGGCCGACTCCGGCCAAGGGACGGTCGCGGGCGAGGGCGGCGAGGATCCGCGGATGGTTTTCCAGGCCGCCGGTGTAGGTGACCGGTGCCACGGGCAGGAGCGCGACCGCGGCGGGCAGAGCCCTCGGATAGCCTTCGTGCAGACGTGTCGCCGAGGCGGCATGAGCCGCCAGGTCGCGATCGGCGAACAGATCGATCGCGTGCACCCGCCATCCGGCACGCGCCGCCGACGCCGACCAGGCGCGGGCGCTGGCACCGACGACGATCAGCTCCGTGGTGGTCGGGCGCTCGACGGGGCGGGGGGACGGCATGGGAAACCCCATCGGAGCAACGTGGCCCGGCTGCCGGGCGGCTTGTGGGGCATCCCGGCCGTGGTATTCTGGCGGCCTTTCCGCCGGTCGTCATCCCAGGCTGCAGCGGCGTCTCCACGGGAGACGGTGCTGGCCCGAGGGGGGCCCGGCGGGGTGTCCGAAGTCACGAGGAGGCAGCGCGCATGTCGATGTTCATTGGTGAGGCTCTCAGCGGCGACGGCAACGAGATCGCCCACATCGATCTCCTGATCGGCAGCAAGGACGGGCCGGTCGGCGTGGCCTTCGCCAACGCCCTGGCGCGGCAGAGCGAGGGGCACACCAATCTGCTGGCCGTGCTCACCCCGAATCTCGCGGTCAAGCCTGCCACGGTGATGGTCACCAAGGTGACGATCAAGGGCATGAAGCAGGCCGTGCAGATGTTCGGTCCCGCCCAGGCAGGCGTCGCCAAGGCGGTGGCCGACGCCGTGGCCGAAGGGGTGATCAAGAAGAGCGAGGCCGAGAATCTCGTCATCGTCTGCGGTGTGTTCATCCACCCCGCCGCCGCCGACGACAAGAAGATCCACGACTACAACTACGCCGCCACCAAGCAGGCGATCGTCAATGCCATGAAGGGCAGCCCCTCCGCGGAGGAGATGATCGCGGGCAAGGATTCGGCAGCGCATCCGTTCCGCGGCTTCTGATCGCGGCGTGACCAGAGCAGTATACCGGGCCGTGCCGACCGCTGGTCGGTGCGGCCCGGTCCTTTTCCGGTGACAGGCGAGGCAGCCATGGCGCGACGTGTTTTGCTCCAACTCGACTGCGACCCGCATCCGAGTTCGTTCGATGCCATCGTGGCGCTGGATGCCGGCGTCGACGTGGTGCTGCCGTATGGCGGGGTGACCCCGGACAACGTCGTGCCGCTCGTGCACGGCGCGATGTTCACCCGCGGCGGATCCGAGCTCGCCTCCACCGCGATCTTCATCGGCGGCAGCGACGTGGCACTTGCCGAGGCGGTCCAGCAGCGCGTCTGCGCCACCTTCTTCGGACCGGTGCGTGTCGGGGTGATGCTCGATCCGTCGGGTGCGAATACCACGGCGGCGGCGGCGGTGGTGGCCGCCGCGCGCCACCTTCCCTTGGCCGACGTCGCGGGGGCGCGGGAGTGCCCCGCGGTGGTGCTCGGCGCGACGGGACCGGTCGGCCAGCGGGTCGCCCGTCTGCTCGTCCGCCGGGGGGCGCCGGTGACACTCGTGTCACGCAGCGCCCCACGGGCCGGAGAGGCGGCGGAGGTGATCCGTCGTGCGGTGCCGGGAGCCATGGTCGATGCCGTCGACTTGGCGGCCCTGTCCGGCGATGCGGGGCGTGCGCGGGCGTTGCTCGACCAGGCCCGGCTCGTGGTCGCCGCCGGTGCCGCCGGTGTGACGCTCCTGACCGCCACGCAGCGACGGTCGATGCAGGGCGGGGTGTTCATCGACCTCAACGCCGTTCCACCCGTGGGGATCGAGGGCATCGCACCCACCGACAAGGCCCGGTCGGAAGGCACCGCGCTGTTCTACGGAGCGCTCGGCGTGGGCGGCACGAAGATGAAAATCCACCGCGCTGCCATCGCCCGCCTGTTCGGCGGGGATGCCCCCGTGCTCGATGCCGAGGAGATGCTCGATATTGGCGGCCCAGCGTGAGCCGTGGCGCGGGGCCGGACATCAGTCGGCGGCGGGCTCCAGCGGGGGCGGCCCAGCGTGAGCCGTGGCGCGGGGCCGGACATCAGTCGGCGGCGGGCTCCAGCGGGGGCGGCACGGCATCGCGATGCGGGCGCACGGTCGCTGCGGCGGGATCGATCCGTCCGAGGAGCGCCGCCGGCAGACGGCAGTGGATGGTGACCCGGTCGGCGGTGAAGTTCCGCGACAGCACCTCGCCGTGGGCGCCGAGCCAGGCGATGAGGCGGCCGTTGGCCGGATCGGTCTCGACGTCGATGTCGCGGAACCCGCGGCCGAGGCAGGCGCTCGTGGTGCGGAGCAGTTCCGGGATCCCGGTGCCCGTGCGGGCCGACACGGCGATCGCCTGCGGGTAGCGGGCGAGGAGACCGTCGCGGACGGTGCGGTCGGGGAGGGCGTCGATCTTGTTGAGCACGAGGATCGTGTCCTTGTCGGCGACGGCGAGCTCCTCGAGCACCGCGCGGACGGCGGCGATCTGGGAATCGACCAGCGCGCTGGATGCATCGGCCACGTGGAGGAGGAGGTCGGCCTGCCGTGTCTCCTCGAGGGTGGCCTTGAAGCTGGCGATCAGCCTGTGGGGCAGGTCACGGATGAAGCCGACCGTGTCGCTGAGGAGCACGGGGCCCCAGCCCGGCAGCCGCCAGCGCCTGGTGCGCGTGTCGAGGGTGGCGAAGAGCTTGTCCTCGGCCAGTTCCGTGGCACCCGTGAGGAGGTTGAGGAGGGTGCTCTTGCCGGCGTTGGTGTAGCCGACCAGCGATACCGTGAGGTGGTCCTGCCGCGCCGCCACCTGCCGCTCCCGGCGACCGTGGATCCCGGCCAGCTCCGCGCGGAGTTCGTGGATCCGTTTCTCGACGAGACGGCGGTCGACCTCGAGCTGTTTCTCACCCGGCCCCCGCATCCCGATCCCCATCTTCAGCCGCGACAGGTGGGTCCAGAGACGCTTCAGCCGCGGCAGGGAGTATTCCAACTGCGCCAGTTCGACCGCGAGGCGCGCCTCGGAGGTGCGGGCCCGGGCCGCGAAGATGTCGAGGATCACCTCGGAGCGGTCGAGCACCTTGGTGGAGATCGCCTTCTCGAGGTTGCGGGTCTGCGCCGGGGAGAGGTCGTTGTCGAAGATCACCACGTCGGCACCGTGATGGGCCACGAGCCCGGCCAGCTCGGTGACCTTCCCCTTGCCGAGATAGGTGGTCTGGTCGGGTCGGTCGCGGCGCTGGGTCAGTTCGGCCACCACGGTGGCTCCGGCGGTTTCGGCGAGCCCAGCGATCTCGTCGAGCGGATGCTCCGGGTCGGCCGGCGGCTCGAGAAACACCCCGACGAGCACCGCCCGTTCCGCCTGTACGCCTTTCCGCGGTCCTGGTCCGCTCACGCCGCCTCCTCGTCGTCGGCGCTGCCGGCGAGATGGCAGCAGCTCTCCCATCGGCGGGTGTCGAGGAGGCCGTCGGCGACCGCATCCTTCACCGCGCAGTCGGCTTCATGGCTGTGTGTGCAGTCAGGGAAGCGGCAGCGGTTGGCGAAGGGCCGCAGGTCGCGGAACGCCGCCGGAACCTCGGCTGGCACGATCCGCCACAGTTGGAACTGCCGGACGCCCGGTGTGTCGACCAGCGCGCCGCCCTCCGCCAGCGGAATCAGCCGCGCCGTGGTGGTGGTGTGTTTTCCCTTCTCGGTGTCACGGCTCACGGCGGCGACGGCGAGGCCCAGTCCCGGCTCGATGGCGTTGAGGATCGACGACTTGCCCACGCCGCTCTGGCCCACCACGGCCGTGATCCGGCCCGCGACGGCGCGGCGCAGCCGCTCGATCCCGGTGCCGTCCCGCGTCGAGCAGAGCACGACCGGATAGCCCATGCGGGCGTAGACGCCGGCGAGGGGCACCAGTCCGGCCCGGTCGACGAGGTCGATCTTGTTGATGCACACCAGCGGGGGGATGCCGCTCGACTCCGCCGCCATCAGCAGCCGATCGACGAGTCCCGGCTTGAGCGCCGGCTCGGCGGCGCTGGCGACGATCACCACCCGGGTGACGTTGGCGACGATCACGTGCCGCTGACCGCGACTCGATCGACAGAGCACCGTGCGCCGCGCCTCCACCCCCTGGATGAGGTCGGCACCACCGGCGCCACCGGTGCGCACCACGACCTCGTCGCCGGCCACGACCGGATGCCGTTCGGCCGACGACAGGTTGCGGAGGACGCGGCTGGTGGTGCAGCGCACGATGCGGCCGTCGCCCGCCTGTACCTGGCTCTCCAGGCCGTGCACCTGGAGGATCCGTCCGCGCCACACCGCGGTTCCGGTGCCGGTTGCCGACTGGTGGGCGGGTTCGCGCTCGACGATCGTCCGCTTGCGGGTCAGTTCCCCCTTGCCCGATAACCGCTCGGTGGCCGCGGAATCGGCGAGCGCGTCGGGATTGCCGTCGAGGGCACGGGTGAGGTCGCCGCTGCGGCGGCGCGTACCGCGATTCTTCCGCAGTTCGACCCGGTACTTCCTCGGCTTGCCCATCGACGGCAGTCTACCCGCTGGGAAGGGGGAGATGTGTGCCGGACGTCACCGTGGCGGAGGGCACGACGACTGAGCCCGCGGGTAAACCGTCTTGGAGGCCGCGGGCCCACACTCGCTCGCCGCCCGGGCGGAGCGATCACCGGCGTCCACGGCCATCGTCGCGTGTCTGCCGCCGTTCCAGCCCGGCTGCCTCGAGCAGGCTGCGGTTGAGCGGATCGCGGACGATCGCGGCGTCGCTGGGTGCGCCCTGGGCGCCCAGTTTCGACGGCTCGTAGCAGATCTCGAAATGGTGTCGGGCGATCGACAGGCTGTCACCGGGGTCGAGGCGCTGTTCCGCGATCCTCGTGCCGTTGACCTTCGTGCCGTTGCTGCTGGCGAGATCCTTGACGTACCAGTAGCCGTCGATCAGCGACAGCTCGCAATGCGACCCCGACACGTTGGGGAAGCGGAGCACGATGTCGGCGCTCTCACGACGCCCGACCACCAGGAAGGTCTTCAGCAGGGGGATCGGATCCCCACCGCCACGTGGTTGCAGTTCGCCGTACATGACACCTCTCCCGGGCCCCATGCGAACCCAGCGGAAGCAGCCCCGAATCCCCCTCGGCAGAGTAGCTTCGCTGCGGACGACGCGGAAGGCAAGAAACGCGCACGGTTTGCCGGCCCACCGCGAGTCGCATGCTATCGTACCTGACGAACGGGTGGCACGGGCCGGAGTGGAACGGACGGTCGCCGACGGGACATACGTTCGTGCGGAAGCACGGCCGCATGGGCTGGTCGGAGGAAAGTCCGGGCTCCGAAGGGCACGGTGGTGGGTAACGCCCACCGGCCGCGAGGTCAGGGACAGTGCCACAGAAAGCAAACCGCCGGCGGGTCTCCCGTCGGTAAGGGTGAAACGGTGAGGTAAGAGCTCACCAGCGGGCCGGGTGACCGGTTCGGCTCGGCAAACCCCACCGGGAGCAAGGCCAAGCAGGAGGAAGTCCGGCCGCAGGGCCGGCGCGACACGGCCCGTGTCGCACCCACCTCCGGGTCGGCTGCTGGAGCCGCCGGGCAACCGGCGGCGGAGAGAAATGGCCGTCACCGCCGGGCCCCAGGCCCGGCGGCACAGAACCCGGCTTACAGTTCCGCTCCGTCCCGTACCACCCGTTCCGTCACCCCACCCGCCCCGCGGTGGCATCCAGGTCGCGCCGCCCATTCTCGTCGAGCATCTTCAGCAGTTTGGAGATGCACAGGGTATTGATGCTCACCCGGTGCTGATCGGCTTCGGCTTTGAGCGTCTCGTGCAGCGACCGTGGCATCCGCACCGTGACGACCCGCTGGGACTCCCGCTCCGCCGGGCGCTCCCGCTGGCGGCTCCGGAGATCGTCGAGCATGCCGCGGATCCGGGCGTGGTGCGGCGAACACTCGAACTGCGTCAGGGATTCGCCGTCACGGAAGGTCCGGCGGATGATCCCGTCGACCCCGAGGACTTCCCGGAAGAAGACCACCCACTCCGGGTCCATCGCGTGGAGCCGTTCGGCCACCTGGAGCACCGCGTCAGCCTGGTCACGGGCCGGGTGGGCCGTCGTCACCGCATCGTTCCGTTGTGCCATCGAATCCTCGCCGCCTGGGAATCTGGGAAAACGTGCGATCGGGGTGGTCTGCAATCCACTCCCCGACCGCTTCGATGCTTGCGCAGCGGTCAAGTCATTTCACGAAATCAATGCCGGCAAACGACTTGCGGCACCTGGAGCGGTCGTGACCCGGAATCAGGCAACGGTGCCCGGTCGGCGGGCACGGGGGTGGCTGCCCAAAGAAGAGGCAGCCCACTCGAGTCTCAGGGGGCCAACTGTCCTGCACGGAATTCTCGGAAAAACCGGCATTTCCGCACCAGGTTTCAGCTTCTGGTCCGGCCGGTGGATGGCGGGCCACTCCTCCCAGCGGCGAACGGGCCAGCGGGTTGGGAACGAACCGGTTCCTTCAGCCAGGGTGGCCCACGGCCAGGGGGGCCCATGGGGCCGCACCCCGGGGGTGACCCTGCCGGTTCTCAGGTGGGCTGCACCGCGAGGTCGATCACGGCCGTGGCAATGTCGTCGCCGCAGACCGTCTGTAGTCCGCGCCAGCCGGGCACGCCGTTGACCTCGAGGACAACCACCCCCCCTGCGTGGGTCGGGAGCAGGTCGACCCCCGCCACCTCCGTGCCCACCGCCGACGCCGCTCCCCGGGCGAGTTGCACCCACTCGGTCGGCGGTGCGAACGGTTCCGGTCGGGCTCCGCGGGCAAGATTCATCCGCCAGTCGCCGGTCGCGATCCGTCGCATCGCGAACACGCGGTCACCCACCAACAGGATGCGAACGTCCCACCCGTCGTGCGGAACGAACTCCTGCAGGTAGCCGATGCGTCCCTCTGCCAGGGTGGCGGCCGCCGTGTCCACCGCGGCGGCCGAGTCGAGCCGCTCGATGCCGCGCCCCCTCGACCCGAACAACGGTTTTGAAACGGCATCGCCTCCGAGCATCTCCCAGGCGGCCTGGAGATCGTCGGGACGCTGCACCACCACGGTGCGCGGCACGGGGAGACCGGCGGCCGAGATCCGGGCGAGGGAGAGGTATTTGTCGATCGCCACCTCGAGACTGCGCGGGTGATTGATGACCCGAGTCCCCGTGGCTGCGATCCGCCCGAGGATGTCCATCCGGAGGATCACCTCCTCGAGGCTTCCGGCCGGCATCGTCCGCACGATCACGGTGTCGGCGGCGGCGAGCTCCGGTGGGCCATGGTGTTCTCCCGCGGTGCCGCCCAGCGACGCCGTCACGGTCGGCCATGCGACGATCGATGGCTCGTGGCCGCGGCCAACGGCTGCGCGGACGAGCTGCTGCAGGTGCCAACCGTGCGGATCGCCGAGCAGCGCCAGTCGCATGCCACTGTCCGTCGGGGGTCAGCCGGCCGCCGGCCCGAACGAGCGGGCGATGATCGCCGCGTCCACGCCGCCGAATGACTGGCGCCGGCCGGTGGTGACGTTGACGAACTCGACTTCTGCGGGGGCGAACAGCGCCGGATCGATGGCGTAGAAGTCGCCGCCGGCCTGGGCAAAGATGTCGCGGAACGGGCTGCCGTAGGCGGGAGATCCGCGGCTCACGATCCGCGGCCCGACCTCGGCCAGGCTGGCATCGTCGCCGGTCACCTCGAGCACCACGCGACCGCCATAGAGGATGGCGTCGTTGGTCAGCCCGATCGCGCTGAGGTCGTCGGCGGCCACGGGAGCCAGGGGGGCCCGACCGCTCCCGCGACGGATCCGTTCGACATCGAACCCGGCGACGTGCAGGCGGTGGAGGGCGGTCTCGAGGGACCGGGCGATGACCTGCAGCGTGCCGGCTTCGCTCGCCGTGCGCGCCACGAGCACCGTGAGGTGCTCCTCGTCGATCCCCGCGTCGCCTGCCAGCCGCGCGCAGACAGTCGCGTCGGGCAGCCGACCCGCTTCGAGGAGCGCGACGGCGACCGTGTCGTGCTCGCGCCGGCCGATGTGCGCGAAGAGCTCCTCGCGGCCCACCAGTGCGCGGAACGGTCCGCTGGCCATGGCGAAGTACTTCCCGACGGAGAGTTTCCACCCCGCGTATTGGCTCGCCAGGCAGGCGGTCACCGGGTCGTCGCTGCCGACCACGACGGTCGGCCAGGGACAATCGGGCCACAGGCCATCAACACCGGCGGGATCGACCCGCACCGCGCCCCGACCGCCCATCGCCGCGCACGCCACGAGGATCCCCGCGGCGCGGCTGCCGGCCGCCTCCACGCCGCAGTCGATCACGGTCGCCCGACCGACGCGCTGCACCGACACGCCGAGCGCGCCGGCCCGATCAGCGATGTCGGCGGCGATGCGCTGGGCGGCGGCGTTGAGCGACATGACGACGACCCGCGCGAACGCGGGCACCGGACCGGGGTAGGATGGCGACTCCCCGATCATGTGGCGGCAATGCGTGGGGGGCAATGCCCCGGGGGAATGCGGCCGTGCGGCCGTCACCCGTGCCGCTCCGCGGAGACGATCCGTGCCGAGCCTGACGGTCGAGAACTACGTCAAGACGATCTTCCAGATCACCTCCGCGCAGGGGGGCAATCCGGCGACCACCGGCCAGATCGCCGCCGCGCTGTCGGTGTCGCCGGGCACGGTGACGAGCATGCTGAAGACGCTCGATGCGGCCCGCCTCGCCACCCATCGGCCCTACGAAGGGGTATCGTTGTCACGCGCCGGTCGCGTGCTCGCTTTGCGGGTGCTGCGCCGCCACCGCCTGCTCGAGCTGTTCCTGATGCGCGTCCTCGACATGACATGGGACGAGGTCCACGACGAGGCGGAGCACATGGAGCATGCGGTCAGCGACCTGCTCGTCGACCGGATCGATGCGTGGCTCGGCCATCCCGAGTCCGATCCCCATGGCGACCCGATCCCGCGGGCCGACGGAGAGTCGCTGCCGGCGCCGGTCGGCGGTCCACCCCGGCCACTCGCCGAGTGCGACACCGGGATGTCGTTCCGGCTCGCGCGGGTCATCGACCAGTCGGCGGAATTCCTCCGCTACCTCACCGACGCGGGCTTGGCGATCGGTACCGTGGGGCAGGTGGAGCGGCACGATGACGGCGGGGGGCTGATGCGGATCCGGGTGGCACGCCGCAGCCTGGCGCTGGCGCGCGACGCGGCTGCGAAGCTGCTCGTCGACGCCGACGGACAGCCGACCTGACCGCGGGCGGAGGCCGCGAAAGTGACATGCCAGTGCGGCCGGAGTCAGCAGCAGGCGGCTCACTCGGCCGACCACTCCCACACGCCCCACTGGCCGAGGCACTCGTCCACTGCCACGCGCAGCCGCTCGGCACCAGGGGGACCGTCGGCGAGTAGTTCGTGGCCGATCCACCAGGCGAGCCACTCGGCGGTGGTGTTGGGCAGGGGGAGAAGGCGGCATTCGTCCGCCGGAAACACCCAGCGCCGCCCTCCGAACCGGACGGTCACCTCCGCCCCCCCGAGCGGTCCGGTGGCCTCGTCGACCGGGAGCAGGGGATTGGCGGTGGCCAGCAGCATGCGGTGATCGAGGAGGGCGATGATGCCGCCCAGCCGGTCACGGAGCCGGATGAAGTCGACCACCATCCCATGCCGGTCCGGCGCGCCATGCCAGTCGATCGCCACCGTCCAGTTGTGACCGTGGACCGGTTCGCAGAGGTCGTCGGTGAGGGTGATGAAATGCCCTGCACTGAAGACATGCACCGCCTTCTCCAAGCGCACCGCGAACCGTTCAGGCATCGAGCCGGCCCTCCCAGAGGAGAATGTACAGCGCGGTCGCCACCAGATCGGCCGTCGTGCCCGGATTGATCCTCGTCGGGCCGCGGAGGTGCGTGTCGAGCTGCTTTGCGGCGCCGCGCCAATCGGCGCTGGCGAGGACCCCGGCCGCCCCCGCCGACACACGTGCGGCGACATCGGCGCCGTGGCGGCGGACGATCAGCGAGTCGGGCTCGCGCGCCAGCTGGCGGAGAAACGCCCGGACGATGGCGTCGTCGAGCGACATGCCGCGGGCGCGCTCCCCGGCGAGGTCGGCCACCAGGCCGTCGCGCAGCGGGCCGTAGCCGTCGGCCCACAGACGGGCGATCTGGTCGTGGCCGGCTGCCGTGCGCATCGCGTCGAGCAGGTCGTCGGGTGGCGGGGCGGCGAGGTCGTGGCGGTCGCGCCTTCCCAGGCCACCGGGTGCCGCCGCGCGGATGGCCTCCCAGACTGCGGCGGCGTCGGCCGCCGTGAGGCGGGCCAGCGTGGCCGACACCGCGGCGGGGTCGATGAGGCCGTGGGGGCCGGGGGTGGCGGCCATCGGTGCCAGCGCCAGAATGATGCCGAGGTTGGCGTTGGAGCGCGTCACGCGGCGGCTGGCGCGGACGCAGCCGAGGATCGTCGCGCCCAGCGGGACCCCGGGCGCGGCGTCGAGGAGCGGGGCGATCGCCAGACCCGCGCTGACCAAGTCGTGGTGGTCGAGATCAGGGAACGCCGCCCCGGGGTGGACGTTGCCGGGCTTCGGGGCCGACGCCTCGAGGCGGCAGGCGGTGGCGGCACACCACCCGCGGGTCGGTCGCTCGGGGCCGGTCGGACCAGTGACGGCGGGAACAGCAGGCGGGTTCGGCGCCGGGTGATCGGGCGGCTCGGAGGGCATGACATCAGGGGGCTCGGGGGGCATGACATCAGGGGGCTCGGCGGGCCTGTGCACTCGAGCGACATCGTCGATCGCTCCGGCTCCGGCGGCCGCCGACCCGGAATCCCCGCGCAGGGTAAACTTCCACTCCGCGTCCTGTCCAAAACCCCGGCCCGGATTCCGCCCCCCGGCGGCTCGATGACTGCTTCGCCCACCCCGACCGAGCCGTCCCGGATCGACCCGACCGCGGCCGAGGCGTTCATCAACCGCGAGCTGAGTTGGCTCGAATTCAACCTCCGCGTTCTCGAGGAGGCTGAGAACGCCGACAATCCGCTCATGGAGCGACTGAAGTTCCTGGCGATCTTCAGCTCGAACCTCGACGAGTTCTT
>SXWA01000250.1 GCA_005791575.1 Planctomycetaceae bacterium | reverse complement strand
GCAAGGGTTCGTTCTCCGAAGGGCAGGTAGCCGCGCTCGCCATGGCCGTTTTCCTGAACGGTATGGAGCGCGACGAGGCGGTGACGCTGACGCTGGCGATGCGCGATTCAGGCACTGTCCTCGATTGGTCCGACCTTCCTGGGCCTGTTACCGACAAGCACTCCACGGGTGGCGTCGGCGACAACGGCTCGCTGATGCTGGCGCCTAGCGTCGCCGCATGCGGGGCCTACGTGCCGATGATTTCGGGTCGGGGGCTGGGGCACACCGGCGGCACGCTCGACAAGTTGGAGAGCATCCCCGGCTTCCGTGTCGATCTGCCGCTCGGCGCCTATCGGCGGATCACGCGTGACTGCGGGCTCGTGCTCGTCGGCCAGACCGACGAGATCGCCCCTGCCGACCGCTTCCTCTATGCACTCCGCGCTTCCACCGCCCCCGTGGAGTCGATCCCGCTGATCACCGCATCGATCCTCTCGAAGAAGCTGGCCGAGGGGATCGACGGGCTCGTGCTCGACGTGAAGACGGGCGACGGGGCCTTCATGCGCCGGCGCGACGACGCCGAGGCGCTGGCGCGCAGCATGGTGGAGATCGGCGCGGCGCTCGGCAAGCCGGTGCGCGTGCTCCTGACGACGATGGACGAGCCGCTCGGCACGGCCGTCGGCAACGCCCTCGAGGTGCGCGCCGCGGTGGAGGGGCTGCGTGGCGAGCGTGTCGACGCGATGACCGACCTGTCGCTCGAACTTGCCGCCGAGATGCTCCTCCTCGGGGGAGTGGCGGCCGATCGCGGCGCGGCCCTGGCCCGCTGCCGGCAGGCGATCGCCGACGGCAGCGCGCTCGAGCGGTTCCGCCGGGTCGTGGCGGCGCAGGGGGGGGATCCGCGGGTCTGCGACGACCCCGCGGCGGTCCTGCCGCGGGCGCCGCGCGTCGAGTATTTCCCGGCGCCGCGGTCGGGGTGCCTGCGGCAGTTCCGCGCCTGGCCTGTCGGGCAGGCTTCGATGATGCTCGGCGCCGGGCGGGCCACGGTCGAGGCGACGATCGATCCCGCCGCCGGGATCGAGGTCCTCCGCCGTGTCGGTGCTGTCGTGGAGGCCGGCGAGCCGCTCGCCGAGCTCCACTTCCACCCCGACCACGCCGCCGGCCTCCCCGCGGCGCTGGAGTTGCTCCATGCGGCGGTGGAGATCGACGACGGCCCCGCCGTTGCCCCCGGCACGCGGATCCTCGACCGGTTCGGCGCGGGATGATCGCGGCGCCCGATCAGTATTTCTGGATCATGTCGAAGCCGAGCAGCAGCTGGTCGTCACTCGCCCCGTCGTTGAAGGGGCGCCGCGGCTGGCCGTCGGGGCCGCCGAAGAAGTCCCAGCGGATCGCCGGCCGCATGAGGAAGTTGCCGGTCGGCACCCAGTTGGGACCGATCGTCAGCGAGTAGTAGTTGCCCGGCAGCGGCACGTGGTTGGGATTGCTCGGTCGGTTGAGCCCCACCCGGGTGCCGTCGGTGTCCTGGAACCACTCGAAGCGGGCCCCCCAGCGCCAGGTCTCGCTGACCTTCCAGTAGAGGTACTGGTCGATGCCGGTCCACAGCGCCGTGCCGCCGCCGGCGAGACCGTCGGCCTGCGTGCCGAGCCACTGGTGAAACACGTATTCGACGCTGTCGCTGGGCCGGGCCTCGAGGATCAGGCTGTAGCGCGTGCGGTTGGCGGAGATCAGCGGCGGCTGCGGCTGGAAGAGTGGGGAGAAGTCGTTGGCCTCGTCGCCGGTGATGATCGCGAACTGCGCGGCCCGGGAGTTGTCGTCGTTCTTGAGGCGCACCCGGCCGAGGAAGTTGGCGTCGCTGTAGGGGCTGGCGAGGCCGTTCCAGCCGTTCACCAGGCCGCCGTTGACCTCGAGGTTGTCGGTGGCCCGCCAATTGATCAGGCCGCCCCAGTGGGTGAACGGGCCGGCGAACTGGTAGCTGTAGGACTTCATGTAGAAGAAGTTGCCGACCGCCGGCACCCCTTCGTAGCCGACGAGCGAGTAGAAGTGGCCGAGCTTGATGTTGAGGTCGCGGCTGCCCACCTCGGCGTAGAGCTGCGGAATGGCGATGCCGTAGAACTCGCCGCTGTTCCAGTCGCGGGTGCCCGGGTTCACCTCCCAGCCCTGCGACATCGCCAGCGGGAAGTCCTCGCCGTAGAGGACGTCGGTGCGGGCGCCGATGCCGACGCCGTCCTCGGGCAGGAGGCGCTCGCCGATCAGATAGACCTGGTTGGCCATTGGCTCGTTGGCCCGGTCGACGGCGTTGTAGGGGCCGTTGAACTTGCTCGCCGGGTTGCCGAAGTTGCCGACGAACCCGCCGTCGAGCCAGCCGTAGACGCCGCCGCGGTCCGGTTCACCGAACAGGAACCAGTCCTGACCGGAAGGGATCAGACCCTCGGCGACCTCGTCGACGAGCACCGGGTCGGACCGTTCGAAGTTCCCCACCTGCCCCGGCCCGGCGACAAAGTCGCTTTCCTGGGCGCACACGTGCGCGGTCATCGCCACGACGGCCACTGCCGCGTGGATCCCCCGTGCCACCATCAGGCCCGCAGGTCGCATGTCGTCATTCTCCCCGAGCGCGAAAGGGAATCCGCCACGGTCGGCCACCCCGACCGACTCCCGCGGACCTCCGCCATGGCTTCGCAGTGCTGATCGGAGCGCGCGGCAGGAAAACGTTGGCCGCCTGCGCGGGTGGCGCAACGGTCAGCCCCTGCCCACCCGGAATCCGGAGTCGTCATTCTCTTCCTCCTTTCCGCACCACTGCTCCATCCGGCGCGGCGCTGCCCCGGTCGGTGGAGGGTCGGGCAGAGGCTGCCGGTTCGGGTGAGCGACCCGACTGGCGCGGCCGTGATTTCTCAAGCGGTGGGCTCTGCCTTCCGATCCGACCACCACTGCGGAAAGAAGGGGTGGTGATGATGCGCGTCATGCTGGGCAAACGGGGATGGTGTGGACTGGCGGTCGCCCTGCTGCTGCTGCTGGCGGCCGGGCCGGCGCGGGGCCAGTCGTACGGCATCGATCTGCGCAACACGCTCATGCCGGCCTCCGGTGGCATGGCGGGCACGAGCGTGGCCGCACCGCAGGATTTCCTCTCGGCGATCAATGCCAATCCCGCCGCCCTCACGCAGTACGAGGGCACCCACTTCACCATCGGTGGTGGGTTCATCGAGGCGACCGCAAACCTCACCCAGACCGCCCCGGTGCCGCTGCTGGGGGTGCAACCGTTCTCCGCCAAAAGCAGCACGCCAGGCGCCATCGTGCCTGCGATCGGCGTCGCCCAGGAGCTCGACCAACTCCCCCTGCCGACGACGGTCGGGCTGGCGCTCGTCGGGGCCGCCGGGGCGGGCACCAGCTACGTGGGGGTTCCCGCCAGCAACGGCACGTCGTCGTACCTGCTGGTGCTCGAGTTCGCCCCGAGCGTGGCGGTGGAGCTCACCGACCGGCTCTCGCTCGGCGGCACGCTGTTCCTCGGCGATGCCTACGCCTCCGGGCCGTTCGTCGGCCGCAGCACGATGACCAATGCCTATGCCCTGCGCGGCGGCGTGGGGCTCGACTACCGGATCGGCGACGCGACCTGGCTGGGGGCCTACTACCAATCGACCCAGGCCTTCCGTTTCCAGGACCAGGTGGTGCTCTTCCAGCAGGCGGCACCGCGTGACGTCAATATCGGGCTGCCGCAGCAGGTGGGCATCGGGATCGCCAATGCGAGCCTCCTCGACGGTCGCCTGCTGCTGGCCGCCGACGCGCTGTATCTCGACTGGGAGAGCGCCGCCCTCTTCCAGAGCCTCTACCAGGGGCAGTGGGTGATGCAGCTCGGCGCCCAGTACCGGGCGAGCGACCGAGTCGTCACCCGGGTCGGCTACGGCCTCGCCGGCAACCCGCTCGACCACACCGTCGGCACGCGGATCGGCCCGATCGACGTCCCGGGGGGCATCCCGGCGGTGAACTACCTCCAGTCGCAGTATGCCGTCGTCAACCAGCACCGCTTCACCGCCGGCCTGGGGCTCGCCGACGTGCTGCCGGGGATCGACTTCGACGGCTTCGCCGGGGGGATGTTTCCCGAGTCCGAACAGCTCGGGGCGACGACCTTCACGAGCCTGGCGAGCTGGTGGATCGGGCTCGGTTTCACCTGGCATTACGACCGTGTCGGTGGCCGTTGACCGCCGGCTCCGCCACCCGGCGGCGGGGTCGGTGAGGGCCGCGCCGATGGAAGTCCCGTGACGCGCGTCGGGAGGCGCGGCGCATGACGAGCAGCAGCCAGCGCCGGCGACTCCCCCACGGGTGCCCGTGGGCACTGCTCGTGCTGGTCCTCTGCGGACCGGCGGCCGCACAGCCGGCGCCGCGCGGGGAGGGGGGGCGGACGGAGGAGATCGAGACCGACCGCGACTCGTTCACGTTCGCGCCGACGACGGCCGGGGCCGGCACCACGATCCTCGAGTCGTCGTACTCGTTCATCGACAACCGGCTCGGCCCGGAGGCGCACAGCCTGCCGGAATTGCTCGTCCGCCGGGGGATCTCGCGGCGCGTCGAGCTGCGCCTGGGATTCAACTACGAGGCCGGCGGACCGGGCACCGTGTCGGGCACCGAGCTCGGCGGCGAGGACCTCGAGTCGGAGGAGGAAAGCCGGATCCTCTACGGCCTGAAGGCCGAGACCTCGCAGCAGCGCGGCATCGTGCCCCAGTCGGCGCTGATCGTCCAGGGATTCACCCCGACCCACGGACCATCGACCGCCTCGACGATGATGCTCGGCGAGTCGTTCGGCTGGACGCTCCCCAACGGCTGGGTGTGGGACACGGCGCTGCGCTGGGGCACCGGGTATCTCGAGGCAGTCGATTCGTTCAACCAATGGGCGCCGTCCACGGTCCTCAAGATCCCGCTCGGCGAGCGCTGGAACGTGCACGCCGAGTATTTCGGCATCTTTTCCTCCGGAAAAAGGGAGCCGATCGACGGCCAGTTCGGCAGCACCGGCCTGCACCTCCTCGTCACCCCCGATCTGGAGCTGGGCACGCGCGTCGGCTGGGGGCTCAACGACACCTCCCCCGACTTCTTCGTCAACACCGGCCTCGGCTGGCGGTTCTGACCACCCCGATGGTTGCGGTCTCCGGCCGGCCCACGGCACAATCGGAGTCGGCCGGGAACGAGTCCCGGCGTCCGTGCCGTGTCTGCCGTCGAGGATCCCATGAAGACGAAGTTCGCCATGTCGGTGCCGTGGTTCGCCCTCTCCGCCGTGCTCGTGTCGGTGCCCGGATCGGCGGCGGCGTCGCCGCGCTCGGAGCGCGTGGCGGCGCGGGTCGCCGAGCGCGCCTACGCCCGCCAGGCGATCAGCGAGGCTCGCGCGGCGCAGGCCGAGGCCCGG
>SXWA01000249.1 GCA_005791575.1 Planctomycetaceae bacterium | reverse complement strand
GCCGGGCGCACCACGCTCAACGGCGAGGGACTCCAGCACCAGGATGGGCACAGCCACCTGTTCGCGATGGCCTACCCGACCGTCCGTGCCTACGATCCGGCGTTCGTCTACGAGACGACGGTGATCATGCTCGACGGCATGCGGCGCATGTATGCCGAGAACCAGGACTGGATCTACTACATCACCGTCTACAACGAGAATTACGAGATGCCCCCCATGCCCGCCGGGTGCGAGGAGGGCATCCTCCGGGGGGCGTACCGGCTGCGCGACGTGCCGGCGCAGGGGCGGCCGGTAGCCGCGTCGCTGCCGCCGGTCCAGTTGCTCGGCTCAGGGGCCATCCTCCGCGAGGTGATCCGGGCCGCCGGACTGCTGGCAGAGCACTGGGGAATCGCCTCGACCGTGTGGAGCGTGACGAGCTGGAAGGAACTGCGCCGTGAGGCCCAGGAATGCCGTCGCTGGAACATGCTCCACCCGGAGGCAGCGCCGCGGCAGAGCTACCTCGAAACCACGATCGGCAGTCGCGACGGGGTGTTCGTGGCCACCAGCGACCACGTGCGGGCGGTTCCCGAACAACTCGACCCGTGGATTCCCGGCGGGCTGTTCGTCCTCGGTACCGACGGCTTCGGCCGCAGCGAGACCCGCGGGCGGCTCCGCCGCCACTTCGAGGTCGATGCCGAGTGCATCGCGATCGGCACCCTTTCCCGCCTGGCGGCGGGCGGCTCGCTCGGGGCCGACGTGGTTGCCGCCGCGATCCGGCAGCTCGGCGTGAATCCCGACAAGATCGATGCGGCGCTGGCTTGACCGGTCGGCTTCCCTGGCCCGCCGCCAACGCGGTGGCTGCTTCCCTCCCCCTCCCCCCTGGCGAGTTCCATGGCCACTGACTTCAAGCTGCCCGACCTGGGTGAGAACATCGCCTCCGGCGACGTGGTCACCGTCTTCGTCAAGCCCGGCGACGTCATCCGGCCCGGACAGGCCGTCCTCGAGGTCGAGACCGACAAGGCAGTGATCGAGGTTCCCTGTCCGCCGGGTGGAACGGTGGCCGACGTGCTGGTGAAAAAAGGGGAGACGGTCAAGGTGGGGCAGGTGCTGATCACCCTCGCGGCAGCCGGAGCGGCACCGAAGGCGGCAGTGCCGGCTGCTCCCACTCCGGCGGCCCCAGTCCCCGTTGCGGCCCCCGCCGCTTCTCCCGCCCCCGCCCCTGCTCCCGCCCCCGCCCCTGCGGCTCCGGCAAAGGCGCCGGCCGCGACTGCCACACGACAGCCTGCCGCGCCGGCCGCTGCTCCTGCTCCGGTGGCTGTGGAACCGGCCGAAACCGAGTCCACCGCCGTCGAGCCGGCCGGTCCGGCGGTCCGACGGCTGGCGCGGGAATTGGGGGTCGAATTGGCGGGTGTCCGCGGCAGCGGTCCCGGTGGGCGGATCCTCCGTGAGGATGTCGTCGCCGCCGTCCGTCAGTCTGCCGGCCAGGCCCGCCAGGGGGGCGGGGCCGGTCGTGCGCGCGACACGGGTGGGGAACATGACGATTGGGGGCCGATCCGTCGCGAACAGATGTCGCGGATGCGGAAGACGATCGCGGCCAACATGGTCCGCAGCGTGACCACGATCCCGCACCTCACCAACTTCGACGATGCCGACGTCACGGAGCTGGAACGTCTCCGCAAGGCGAGTGCGGAGGAGCATGCCAAGGCGAACGTCAAGCTGACGGCGCTGTCGTTCGTGATCAAGGCGGTCAGCCTCTCGTTGCGGCTCCATCCGACGATCAACGCGACGATCGACGTCGACAAGGGGGAGATTCTCTACAAGGACTACGTCAACATCGGTCTCGCGGTCGACACCCCGCGCGGTCTGGTGGTGCCCGTCCTCCGTGGGTGCGACGGGATGTCGATCCCCGAGATCGCCCAGGCGGTGGCCGGCACCGCCGACAAGGCGAAGAACGCCCAGTACGGCATCGAGGACCTGCGTGGTGGCACGTTCACCATCAGCAATCTCGGCGCCATCGGCGGTACGTACTCGACCCCGATCATCAACTGGCCGGAGGTGGCGATCCTCCTGGTGGGTCGTTCCCGCCGGATGCCGGTCGTCCGCGAGGATCGGATCGAGCCGCGGCTGATGATGCCCCTCTCCCTCTCCTATGACCACCGTCTGGTCGACGGCGCCGCCGCCGCCCGGTTTCTCGCCGAGGTGATCGGCTACCTCGAGAGCCCCGGTCGCCTGCTGCTGGCCCGTTGACCCGCTCCCCGAACAGAAGACCCAGTGGAAACCTGATCGTGACCCTCATCGACACACCGGTGGACGGGATGGATCTGGCCGGCACCGCCAGCCTGGCATTCATCGAGGAATTATTCGCCGCCTGGCAGGCCGACCCGGCGAGCGTCCCGGCCGATTGGCAGGCGTATTTCCAAGCCATGGCCTGGCAGGCGCCGGCGGCCGGCGCGGCCCCGGCGGCCGCGTCCAACGGGCACGGGGGAGCCGTCGCCGCCCGCGAGCACGGCGGCCTCGTGACCCCCGACGGAATCGCCACGGCACGCGCGGTGGCAATCGCCCACGGTGACGTCCGGCTGGCCGACGCCCCAGCGGGGGAGGCGATGCCGCTGCCACTCCCCCCCGTGGCCACCGGCACCCCGGGCGAGGAGCGGGTGGCGTTCCTCCAGGATCGTGTCGATCAACTGGTCCGCGCCTACCGTGTGCGCGGGCATCTGATGGCGGAGATCGATCCGCTCGGGCGGCCCCGTCCCGGTCTGCCGGAACTCGACCCCCGTTTCTACCACCTCACCGACGACGACCTCGACCGGGTGTTCTCCACCGACACCATCGAGGGACCGCAGTCGATGACGCTGCGGCAGATCATCAAGCGGCTGCGCAGCACCTACTGCCGCTCGATCGGCGTCCAGTTCATGCACATGGACGACCTGCGCGTGCGGCAGTGGCTGCAGGTTCGGATGGAGGGGTGCGAAAACCGCATCCAGCTCGACCGCCACCAGCAGCTGCGCATCTACCGGCAGATGACGACGGCCGCCGTCTTCGAGGAGTTCATCCAGAAGCGTTTCCTGGGGGCGAAGAGCTTCTCCCTCGAGGGCTCGGAGACCCTCGTGCCGTTGCTCGAGATGGCGATCGAACGCGCGGCGGTGCACGAGATCGACGACGTGGTGATGGCGATGGCGCACCGCGGCCGGCTCAACGTGCTCGCCAACATCATGGGCAAGAGCCCGCAGCGGATCTTCCGCGAGTTCGCCGACCTCGATCCGGAGCTGCACATCGGTCGTGGCGACGTGAAGTACCACCTCGGCCATTCCACCGACCACAAGGCGGCCAACGGGCGCACCGTCCATCTCTCGCTGTGCTTCAACCCCAGCCACCTGGAGTTCGTCAATCCGGTGGCGATCGGCCGGCTCCGGGCCCGCCAGGACCGGGTCGGCGACCGGGCCCGCCAGAACGGCATGACCATCCTCATCCACGGCGATGCCGCCTTCGCCGGCGAGGGGGTGATCCAGGAGACGCTCAACCTCAGCGAACTCGAGGCCTACCGAGTGGGCGGCGCGCTCCACGTGATCGTCAACAACCAGATCGGGTTCCCCACCGGGCCCAGCGAATCGCGGTCCTGCACGTATGCCACCGACGTCGCCAAGATGCTGCAGATCCCGATCTTCCACGTGACCGGCGAGGATCCCGAGGCTGTCGCCCAGGTGGTGACGTTGGCGATGGACTTCCGCCGCGAGTTCCAGCGCGACGTCGTCATCGACATGTACTGCTTCCGGCGCCGTGGTCACAACGAGGCCGACGAGCCGGCGTTCACACAGCCGGCCCTCTACCGGGTGATCGAGCGGCGCCCGAGCGTGCACGAGAGCTACCTGGAGAAGCTCCTCACCCTCGGCGACATCACCCGTGAGGAGGCGATGCAGATCGCCGAAGAGCACCGGCGGAAGCTCGATCAGGAACTATCGGCGGCCAAGCGTGACGACTACGTGCAGCCCAACGAGCTGGCGGGGGTCTGGTCGTTCTACGTCGGCGGCCGCGAGCGTGACGCGGTCGAGGTCGATACCGGGGTGCCGCGCGACCATCTCGTCCATCTTCTCGGCCGGCTGGTGGCCCTCCCCGACGGCTTCCAGCCCCATCCCAAGATCGTCAAGTTCCTCGAGACGCGCCAGCAGATGGCCGCCGGTGCGGTGCCGCTCGATTGGTCGGCGGCCGAAGCGCTGGCGCTGGCGACACTCGCCACGCAGGGGCTGCGGATCCGGCTCTCGGGGCAGGACAGCCAGCGCGGCACGTTCAGCCATCGCCATGCGGTGATCCACGACGCGGTCACCGACGAGACGTACTGCGGCATGGAGCACCTCGCGCCCGATCAGGCGCCCGTCGGGATCTACAACAGTCCGTTGTCGGAGGCGGGCGTGCTCGGCTTCGAGTACGGCTACAGCCTCGACTGCCCCGACGGGCTCGTGATGTGGGAGGCGCAGTTCGGCGACTTCGTCAATGTCGCCCCGGTGGTGATCGATCAGTTC
>SXWA01000248.1 GCA_005791575.1 Planctomycetaceae bacterium | reverse complement strand
GGCGGGCTGACGCTCAATCCCGGCGAACCCAGGCGGGCTCGATCCCGAGCAGGGTGCGGACGAAGAAGTCCTGCCGTTTGCGGGCGAGGTACGGCGTCTCGCCGACGCCGTGGCCACCTCCCGGCACGACCACCATCTCGAACTCCTTGCCGGCGTCGATCAGCGCCTTGGCCACCTGGAGCGTCGACGACGGATCGACGTTGGTGTCGAGCTCGCCGACGGTGAGCAGCAGTGCGCCTGTCAGCTTGGCGGCATGGACGACGTTGGAATTGGCCGCATACTCGTCCCCCACCGGCCAGCCCATCCAGGCCTCGTTCCACCAGATCTTGTCCATGCGGTTGTCGTGGCACCCGCAGTCGGCCGCCGCCGCGTCGTAGAAGTCGCCATGGTGGAGGAGCGCCGCCAAGGCGTTCTGCCCGCCGGCGCTGCCGCCGAAGATGCCGACGCGCTCGAGGTCGAGCTCCGGGTGGGACGCCGCCGCCGCCTTCAGCCAGGCGATCCGGTCGGGAAACCCGGCGTCGGCGAGGTTCTTGTGGCAGACGTCGTGAAACGCCTTCGAGCGCCAATTCGTCCCCATGCCGTCGATTTTCACGACGATGAAGCCGAGTTCGGCGAGATACCGCTCGCGCGGCTGGAAGCCCCACGCCTTGGGCACGTGGTGATCCTGCGGGCCGGCGTAGATCGACTCGATCACCGGATAGATGCGGTCGGGGGCGAAGGTGCTCGGCCGGATGATGATCCCGTGGATGTCGGTCGTGCCGTCGCGCCCTTTGGCGACGAAACGCTGCGGCGGGCGGAAGCCGGCCGCCAACAGGTCGGTGGGATCGTCGCGCCCCAGTTCCGCGACCAACGAGCCGTCGGCCGTGCGCCGCAGCTCCGTCACCCAGGGCTGATCGACCCGGCTCCAGCGGTCGATGAACAGGCTGCCGTCGGGTGAGATCGTCCACTCGTGCGTGCCGTCGGCCGTCGTGAGACGCGTCAGCCGGCCATCGTCGATCCCGACACGCACCAGATGGCGGTGGTAGGGATCCTCCTCCGGGGCGATCCCCATGGCGGTCAGCCAGACCTCACGCCGCTCGGGATCGACGCGTTCGACGCGGCGGACGTTCCAGGGGCCGCTCGTGAGCTGGCGCGCCGCCCCGGTCGCGACATCGACGATGGAGAGATGGTTGTGGCCGTCGCGCTCACTCATCCAGATGAGCTCGCGGCCGCCGGGCAGCCAATGGAGAAACGTCTTCTGTGAATAGTCGACGAAGGTTTCGCTCGTCTCCTCGACGACGGTCCGGAGGGAACCGGCCGTGGCGTCGATCGCGACCAGCCGGAGGAGGCGGTGGCCGCGGCGGTTGTAGAGGCAGGCCACCTCGCGCGAATCGGCGGCCCAGTGGACCGCGTCGATGCTCCAGGGATCGGGAAACGCTCCCTCGTCGATCGGGATCGGCCGGCGGGCGACGAGGTCGAAGAGGCGCGGGCGGGGGACGGCGATCCGGTCGCCCGGCTTGAGGTAGTCGATCCGCTTCGTCTGCGGTTGGAGGCGATCCGTCGGCGACGATTCGACAAGCACAAGTTCGCGCCGCTCGGCGGGAATCGTCTGGAACCCGAACGCACGGCTGCCGTCGGGCGAGACGTGCCACGTGCCGGCGTAGCTGTCGTCGGCACTGCCGTCGGTGGTGAGGCGGTGCTCCCCATCGGCGGCGACGAAAAACAGGTCGTGATCGCGGACGAACACACGCGGGAGAGCCGCTTCGGGCGTGGCGCGCTCCTCCGGCCCGGGCGCGGTGGCCGGTTGACCGGTCGCCCGGGCGCGCGACGCCGCATCGAACACGGCCCGGCCCCCAGCCGCCGTGGCCACGAACACGCCGGCGATGTCGTCGGCCGCGAAGTCTCCGAGCCAGACGTGGCCGGCGAAGGTGTGCTGGCGTTTCTCCACCCCCGGGTCGAGCGTGCCATAAACGCGGGGGCGGCCGTCCGGATCGACCCAGAACAGCCGCACCGGCCGGTCGAGCGCGTTGACCAGCACGATCTCCGTCTCGTCGCCGCCGGGCCGACTCGGGCCCCATGAACGCTGCGGCTCGAGGATCGGCGGCGGGGGCGGGGTGAGACCCAACTCCGCCGCCGTCGCCCCTTCGCGGCGGGTGCCGTCGGCGGCGATCGTCACGCAGCGCGTTCCGTCGCCGGTCGTCGTCTCGAACCATGCGCCGCCGTCGTCGAGCCAGTGGATCCGCGGCTTGAAGGGGCGGTGCAGGCCCGGATATTGGGAGACGAGCTGGGCACGGCGATAGCCGGCGACCGTTTCGTCGGGGGCCGACCCCTGACCATGGGTGGCGGGGGCCGAAGCAGCGACGAGGATCGCGATCAACGGGAGCAGGCGGCCGGCGCGGGAGGCCGAGCGCGTGACGGGCCGGAGACGTTCGTGCATGACGGCAGTCTGGTCGGCCGGCCGGGGGCGGTCAATCCGCGCCGCGTGGGCTGCCGACGGCGCTCGCCTGGGGCACGAGCTTCGGCCAGGCGGCCTCGAGCCTCGACACCGGGGGTATCTCCAGCCGCGTCCCGGGCAGCAGCGAGACCTGGGGATTGACCGTCCGGTTCCAGGCGTAGAGTGCCCGGTAGTAGCGCCCCTCGCCGTAGGCGCGTTCGGCGATCGCCCACCATGAATCCCCCGGCGCGGTCACGAGTTCGTCGCGGAGCGGCGCGGATGGCGCCACTGCCGCGGCGGTCGGGAGCGGGGCAGGTCGATCGGCGGCCGGAGGTGCACGTGAGCGGAAAGGGTTGGTGATTGGCGGAGCGGGCGCAGCGATCGGCGCCTGTTCATCGGCCGGCGCTGCCCGTCCGTCCGGTTCTTCCGCTGGGCGACTGTCGTCGGGGGGGGGCGCCGCGGCCGCGTTCACCACGGGGATCCCGCCGACTGGAGACGCGTCGGCCGGTTCGTCGAGGAACGCCGCTGGCGCCACGAGGTCGTCGCGCCGCGCGGATCCGCCGGCGTCGGCATAGCGGTCGCTGGCGAACGAAGCCGGTGGCGGAGCCGGTGGAGGAGGATCGTCGCTGCGGGGATCGGGGGCGCGGGAATCGGGACGGGCGGCTGCCTGACGATCGACCGCGGCCGACAGGGCCGGGGGCTCGACCACCAGCTGCGGCGCGACGATGGCCGGCGGCGCGTCGATGTCGGGTCCGGCGCCGGCCGGCGGGCGCGGAATGAAGAGCTTCGCCCCCAGCACGGCGACGAAGCCGCCGCAGAGGAGGCCGAGGAATCCGAGGAGGATCTGCTTCTCGCGGTGCATGGCAGCCGATCGCGGGAGGGGGGGCGGCAGGCACTATCCCCGAATGCCGTCACCGCGGCCAGATCGATCCGGAGCCTGGTTTCCCCCCTGTTCAGCCGATCCGTCGCGCGGCCCGGAGCTTGGCCGAGCGGCTCCGCGGATTGCGGACGGTTTCCTCGGGGCCGGCCTCGACCGGCGAGCGGGTGAGCCGTTCCCAGGTCTGCGCCCCGAGGAACGCCTGCTTCACGATCCGGTCCTCGAGGGAATGGAACGAAATCACCGCCAGCCGGCCACCGGGCCGGAGCCGCTGCGGGATCCGCTCCAGCGCGATCGAGAGGCTCTTGAGCTCCTGGTTGACCGCGATCCGCAGCGCCTGGAACGAGCGCGTCGCGGGGTGGATCCGCGGCGGCGGGTGCTGCCTGGGCACCGCGGCGGTCACGACGCGGGCGAACTGCCGGGCGGTGCGGATCGGATCCCTCTCGCGCGCGTCGACGATCCGCCGGGCGATCCGCCGGCCGTAGCGCTCCTCGCCGAACTGGTGGAGAATGTCGGCCAGGCTCTCCGGCCGCAGCCGCGCCACCAGCCGCCACGCCGGTTCCCCTTCGCTGGTGTCGAAGCGCAGGTCGAGGGGACCGTCCGACTCGAAGGAGAAGCCGCGCTCGTGGTCGGCGAGCTGGTCGCTCGACAGCCCGATGTCGAGGAGCACGGCATCGACCGCCGGCACACCGACTGCGTCGAGCACCTCGGGCAGGTCGCAGAAGTTGGCGTGCGCGAGGCGCACCGGGCGGCCGGCGAGCTCCGCCGCGGCCCGCTCGATCGCCGCGTGGTCGCGGTCGCAGGCGATCACCAGGCCGGTGGGGCCGACCGCATCGAGGAGCAGCCGCGTGTGGCCACCGCCGCCGAGCGTGCC
>SXWA01000247.1 GCA_005791575.1 Planctomycetaceae bacterium | reverse complement strand
CCCGGCGCGAGCGGCGCGACCGCCGCTCGGTGGGTTATCGCCCCGGCCGCCGCGGCGGTTCGGCCGATGGCGGCGACGCGGGCAGGCCCTGACAGACGGCAGACAGCCTGCGCGCGGCCAGGAAGAACGTGTCGGCGGCCTCCGCCGCCGACACGTCACCGGCAGCGGCCAGATGGAGGCTCACCTGCCCCATCACGAGGGGCAACTCGGGGTTCCCGGGATCGACCCGGGCACGCTCCGTGCCGACTGCCAGCGCCGCCCGGAGCACGTCCTCCGGAAACGGCGCGGGCGGTTTCGCCTGGGCAGCGCGCCGCACCGCGACGAGGCTCTCGCGCAACTCCCTGACGACCGCCGCGGAGCGGACGTCGCGCCACACCAGGATCGTTGTGGCCAGGCAGGAAATGCAGAGCAGTCCGGCGACGATCGGCGGGACCAGGCCGACAGCAACCGGCGGTGCGGCACGCGCCGGCGATGGAGATGGAGAGGGTCCGGCCGTGAGGGCGAGACCGACGAGGATCGCCGCCAGGAAGGCGTTGGCGGGGAGATGCAGGTTCCAGTCGAAGAACGAGTGGACAGCCAGCCCCGCAAGTCCAGCCCACACCCCCGCCGACCAGGCCCAATCGGGCGCGGGAACATGCCTGCGCCACCGCCACCAGGCCACCCCGAGCGCCCCGAGCAGTCCCAGCCCGCCGAGCAACCCGACCAGGCCCGTCTCCGCGAGCCACTGGTCGACGTCATCGTGGGCGAACGCGAAGTGAACCGTCGATTCCGGCAGAAGCCGGGGGTGGAGGCCCCGGTAGCTGCCCAGGCCGGTGCCGAGCAGCGGCGCCGCGAGGAACATCCGGTCGGCGACACGGGCGGCCTCCGCGCGGCCATCGGCGAGCATCTTTGCCACCTGCGGCTCGAAGCGATCGGGGAGCAGCTTCTCGAGCCCGCGCAGCGGACCATGCAGCACGAGCACCGCCGCGAGGAGGCAGGTAGCCGCCGCGGCGACGATCCCCCCCATCAGCCACCGGGCCCAGCGTGATTCGACCGCCGCCGCGGCGAGCACGAGGGTGGCGAAAGCCAGTGCCGCCGTCCCCGCGCGGGAGCCGGCCATCCGCCCCGTCACCCAGGCGGCGGCCAGGAGGATCGCGGCAGCCACGGCGCCGCGGAGTGCCGCCCCGGCGAGCCCGGGGAGCCAGCGGCGCGAGGCCCCCAACCACACCGCGCAGAGCACCGGGAGGGTGAGATAGACGCCACCGGCGAACTTGTTGGTGTCGACATAGGAACCGAAACCGTCCCCGTTGACCCACTCCTCGACCTCGTAGCGACGATCGCCTGCGGTCATCCACAACGGGTAGGAGATGGCGGCGCTGGCCACGGGCTCCACAAGCGGGCTGCGCCAGAAGTCGAGGGGACCGTCGAGCGGGTAGCGGCCCAGCAGCGCGTGGCCATCCCCTTTCTTCACCGGAAACGCCAGGCCCAGCGCGAGGATCACCACCGCCGACACGGCGAGCGCGCCGAGGAGCCAGCGGCGCAGCCATGGCACCCGCCCCAGATCGGCAACCATCACCACCACGGAGAGTCCGAGGAGGAGTTGGCGCAGCGAGACGGCCGTGACGTGTGGATCGACGGAGATCCGCCCCCGGGCAGCGGCGATCCCCTCCAGTGCCACCTTCCACCGGCCTCCCGACACGGGGGCCAGCCCGATGAGCAGACCGTCCGGTAGGGGAAGGATCTGCAGCAGGCCCACCGCAGTCGCAAGCAGCGGCACGGCCAACAGCCAAGGCGACCGGCGTGCCGACACCGCCCAGAGCAGCGTGGCCAGGGCCGCGAGGATGTCGAGGCCGAGCCGGGCCCAGCCGGGGGCACCGCCGATCGCCACCGGCCCACCCACGATCAGCAGGACCAACAACCCCACGGCCGTCGCCTCTGCGATCGAGCGCACACTGACGGGCACGGCGGCGGATGGACCAGGCATAGTGCACTCCGGTGGCATGGCTGCGATCACGACGCCGCGATCCTACCGCTCCGGGGCAGCCCCCGCACCGCGCGGGCCACCAGCGGCGTGTACCGCACCCCCCTGGAGCGAGCCGAGCGCCGCCGCACCCCACCCCCAGCCTGCTATGCTCATGGCCGTTTCAGCCAAGCCCCGGGGGACATTTCACATGGCAGGCCATCGCGGCGGACGGTGGAATGGCGAATGGTGTGGCGGCCGCGGCACGTTCATGGCGGCCCTGATCGGAGTGGCCCTGCTGACGGCTGGCCGTGCCCCCGCCGCCGATCCCGCACCGCGGCCGGGGCCCAACATCCTCTTCATCTTCTGTGACGACCTCACCTGCCAGGCGCTCTCCTGCTACGGCGACGACCGCCGGCTCCTCCAGACCCCGAACATCGACCGTCTGGCGAAGGCTGGCATGACCTTCGACCGCTGCCTGGTCACCAACTCGATCTGCGGTCCGAGCCGGGCCACGATCCTCACCGGGAAGTACTCCCACCGCAACGGCTTCTACAACAACACCAACTCCCGCTTCGACAGCACGCAGACCACGTTCCCGAAACTCCTCCAGACGGCTGGCTACCAGACCGCCCTCGTCGGCAAGTGGCACCTCGTCAGTGAGCCGACCGGGTTCGACCACTGGGAGATCCTTCCGGGCCAGGGGATCTACTACAACCCGCCGATGATCTCCGCGTCCGGGAAAACCACGCGCCGCGGGTACGTGACCGACGTGATCACCGACCTGTCGCTCGAGTGGCTGGCCACGCGTGATCGAACGAAGCCGTTCCTCCTGATGAGCCAGCACAAGGCGCCGCACCGGGAGTGGGCGCCGCCGCTGCGCCACCTCGGTTGGGACGGCGACCGCAGCCACCCCGAGCCGGCAACGCTCTTCGACGACTACGCCGGCCGCAGCCGGGCGGTGAGTGATCACGACATGGGGATCGACCGCACGTTCACCGAACTCGACGCCAAGCTCCGCCCCCCGCCGGGGATCACCCCCGAGGAACTGGTCACCTGGAACGCCTACTACGGCCCGCGGAACGACGCCTTCCGGGCCGCGAACCTCTCGGGCCGCGATCTGGTGCGCTGGCGCTACCAGCGCTACATGCACGACTACCTCGCCTGCGTGAAGGCGATCGACGAGTCGGTCGGGCGGATGCTCGACGCGCTCGAGGCGGAGGGGATCGCCGACGAGACGGTTGTGATCCTGTCGAGCGACCAGGGCTTCTTCCTCGGGGAGCACGGCTGGTTCGACAAGCGCTGGATCTTCGAGGAGTCGCTGCGCACGCCGCTCATCGTCCGCTGGCCGGGACTCACGGAGCCGGGAAGCCAGTGCGACAAGATCGTGTCGCTGATCGACTTCGCCCCGACGTTCCTCACGCTCGCCCGCGTCGCGGTGCCCGCCGGCATGCAGGGCCGCGCCCTCCAGCCGTTGCTGGCCGGCCATGCGCCCGCCGACTGGCGCACGAGCCTCTACTACCACTATTACGAGTATCCGGTGCCGCACCGCGTGCGGCCGCATCGGGGCGTGGTCACCGACCGCTACAAACTCGTCCACTACTACGGCACCGATGTCGACGACTGGGAACTCCTCGACCGCGAGGTGGACCCACTGGAGACGAAGAGCTTCCACGCCGATCCCGCCTACGCCGAGCGCATGCGCGACCTGCGCGCGGAACTCGACCGCCTGCGCCGCGAGGTCGGCGACGAGACCGACCCACCGCGCACGGCATTCGGCGACAAGCCGTTCGGCGACCGCTGACGGCACAGCTCACCTGCGCGCGGCGGGTGACCGCGGGGTCAGCGTGCGGGTGGGTCGTCCTGATAGATGCGGTATTTCTTCGTCACCAGCGCCCCACCACGCTCCAGCGAGCGTTTGGAGAGGTGATTGCTCTCCAGCACCCAGGAGAACTCGGTCTCCTCGATCCCCCATTCGCGCACCCGCGGCACCAGGGCCGCCAGCAGCACCAGCCCCACCCCCCAGGCCTGGTACTCGGGAATCACGTTGGTGCTGATGGCCCGCATCCGCTTGATCGCCCGCTTGTTCCACAAGAGCCGCAGGAAGCCGAAGGGGAGGAGTCGGCCGTTGATCGCCTTGATGCGCGCGTTGTAGTCGAGGAGGCAGAACACGGCACCGATCGGCTTGCCATCGACCTCGGCGACGAGGGCCAACTCCGGGACGATGAGGTACTTGAGGCTCGCCGCCATGTGCTTGAGTTCGCCGTCGGAGAGGGGCACGAAGCCCCAGGTTCCGCCGAGACTCGAGTTGTAGATGTCGAGGAACATCCGCACCTCGTCGTCGAACCGGCGGCGGTCGAGCGGCCGCACGCTGACGCCGAACCGTTCCTTCACCCCCTGCACCATCACCCCGAGTTTCGAATCGAGCGAGTCGAGCATCTCCGTGGCGCCCCAGAAGGCGTACAGATCCTCGACCTTGCCGAACCCGTTGTCCTCGACGAGCCCCCCGTACCACGGGCGGGCGTGGGTCATCATGAAGAACGGCGGGGTGTCGAAGCCCTCGATGAGCAGCCCGCATTCGTAGTTGAGCGAGGGGTTGGTCGGACCACGGATGGCGGTCATCCCCTCGGCATGGAGCCACTCACGGGCGGCACCGAACAGGCTGCGCGCCGCGGCCGGATCGTCGTCGCACTCGAAGAAGCCGAAGAAGCCGCGCTGCTCGCCGTAGCGTTCGACGTGGCCGGCATTGACGATGGCGGTGATCCGCCCCACGTCGCGACCACCGCGGACGGCGAGAAACGAGCGCGCCCGTGACCGCTCGTAGAACGGATGCGGCCGGAACCCGAGGAGTTCCTCCTGGGAATGGATCAGCGGCGGCACCCAAGAGGGATCGTCGGCGTAGATCCGCCAGGGAAGCCGGATGAAACGCCGCCGCTGCGACCCGGAATCGACCGTCTCCAGCTTCACGTCCGCCACGGTGTTCCGCTCCGCTCGTGCGGCGGCCGGGTCGGGTGGCGGCACTGTCCACCCGTCGTCACCCACCCGAAATCACCCGTCGGCCGGCTGCCCCACGAGGGGCTCCGACGGACGGGCTCCCGGGCAGAAACCCTCCCGCCACAACCACTTTTGACCATACGACCGCATCTGCCGCGCCGATCGCTCGAACCGTCAACGTCGGTCCCCGGGGACGGGCCACGAAAGTGTTGCCAGTCCTGCACCCGAACTACAATCAGGGCTGAGTCGATCGAGGGATCGCATCGGCTCGGCTTGATTCGACAGGCTGCAGGGCGATCCACCATGAACGTTTCCGCGACCGACTGGACCGTCACAGGCCACCCGGTCACCGCAGGCCATCCGGGCACCGCAGGCCGCACGGGCACCGCAGGCCGCACGGGCACCGCAGGCCGCACGGGCACCGCAGGCCGCACGGTCGGCCAGCCGACGGCTCCGCAGACCGTCGCCGTCACCGGCGCGACGGGCCTGCTCGGCAACAACCTCGTGCGGATGCTCGTCAACCGCGGCTTCCGCGTGCGTGTGGTCGTGCGCTCGGCCGCGCTCGCCGCCCGGACCCTCGAGGGACTCCCGATCGACGTGACCGTCGCCGACCTCGGTGACGGCGGCCGGCTCGAGACGGTCTTCTCCGGGTGCCGGGCGGTGTTCCACTCCGCCGCCCATGTCCACTGCGGCTGGCGCCACCTCGAGGAGATGCGCGAGACCAACGTCGAGGGGAGCCGCCGCGTGGCCCGGGCGGCGCGCGGGGCCGGTGCCCGGCTGGTCCACGTGTCGAGCGTCGATGCGATCGGGCTGCGGCACGACGGCACGCCCGCCGACGAGGACACGCCGATCGGCGGCATGCCCGAGTGCCCCTATGTGGTCACCAAACGCGGCGCGGAGCACGCGGTGCTTGCCGAGGTGGACCGGGGGCTTGACGCGGTGATCATCAACCCGACGTACATGCTCGGACCGTGGGATTGGAAGCCGTCGAGCGGTCGGATGCTGCTCGAGGTGGGCAACGGATGGGGGACGCTCGCCCCGCCCGGCGCCAACGACTTCGTCGATGTCCGCGACGTGGCTGCGGGTGCCCTGGCGGCGGCCGAGCGCGGTCAGACCGGCAGGCGCTACATCCTCGGCGGCCATCCGCTCCCCTACCTCGAGGCCTGGCGGGTCTTCGCCCGGGTCGCCGGGCGGATGCAACCGCTCGGCGCCGCCCCGGAGACCGTCGTCCGCCTCGCCGGATGGTTCGGCGACGCGGCGAGCCTGTTCACCCGCCGGGAACTGCCGGTGAATTCCGCCGCGGCGACGATGTCGATGCTGCCGCACCTGTTTTCGTCACGCCGCGCCCGGGCGGAACTGGGATACTCCTCCCGTCCGTTCGAAACGACGGTCGTCGATGCCTGGCAATGGTTCGTCGACCATGGTCTCGTGCGCGTGGCCCGCGGGCGCCCGGTGCTGGCGCGCTGACGGCGTCGGAGAGCGGACCACCGGCACTCGCCCGCTCCCCGCCATGACCATGCCCATGCCACACATCCTCGTGGTCGAGGACGAAGAGCATCTCGCCATCGGCATCAAGTTCAACCTCGAGGCCGAGGGGCTCCGGGTGACGACGGTCGGCGACGGGCAGGCGGCGGTGGCCATGCTCGACAGCGGCTCCCCGCCGATCGATCTGCTCGTGCTCGACCTCATGCTCCCCGGGATGAGCGGCTACGCCGTCTGCGAGGCGATCCGCGCCCGGGGCCACGGCCTCCCGGTGGTGATGCTCACGGCGCGGACCCTGGTCGAGGACCGGATCCGCGGCTTCGACGCCGGGGCGGATGTCTACCTGCAGAAGCCGTTCGACCTCGACGAGTTGCTCTCGATCGTCCGCAGCCTGCTGGTACGGCGCGGGCGCACGGCACGGCCGGGAGGCGTGAGCGAGCCGACCGGCCGCGCCGGCGGATACCGCTTCGGGGATGCCGAGGTCAACTTCGACACCTTCGAAGCGCGTTGCCGGGGGGCACAGGTGCGCCTGACCAACCTGGAGATGAAACTGCTCCGATACCTGGTCGAGCACGAGGAACTGGTGGTGTCACGCGAGGAACTGCTGACGAAGGTCTGGGGGCTGGCACGGCCGCCGGCCACGCGGACCGTCGACACGTTCATGTTCAATCTCCGGCAGGCGTTCGAGGCTGATCCGTCGAAGCCGGTTCATTTCCTGTCGGTGCGTGGCACCGGCTACCGCTTCGTGGGCGACCGCCCCGCGGCCTCCTGACAGGCTGTGGCCAAACAGCCTGCTGCACCTCACGGATGAGGTGCCGGGAGCGCAACTCCCGTGAAAACCGCAGGTTTTCGGGTGGCCAAAGGCCAAGGATGGACTTTGGCCACGGGCTGCTGACCAGCGCCCGACCGGTGGCCCCCGGCCTGCTGACGATCGCGGCACCGGCTGCCCGGCGCCCGGGCAGCCGGCGCACAACAACGCCGCGTCAGCCGGCCACGACCGCTACGGTGCGGCACGTTTTTCTCGGTCGTTCCCGAAGTCGGCCCCGGCGGCACGGGATCTGCTCTCTTTCCGACCGGCTGATCGTTGTCAGGCCGGTGGATCGGTGGAGTCCATCGGTCCCGAGCACCCCCCGGGGGACACCCACCATGAACCGTGTTCTTTTCCTCGCCGCCCGACCGTCGGCTGCCAAACGGGCGGCTGCCGGTGCCGGGCTCGCACCCACGTCATCCAAGTCGAGCGGACCACAGCGTTGCGGACCACAGCGTTGCGGACCACAGCGTTGCTGACCTGTTGGCACAGCGTTGCTGACCTGTTGGCACAGCGTTGCTGACCTGTTGGCACAGCGTTGCTGACCGGTTGGCACAGCGTTGCTGACCACAGCGTTGCTGACCGGTTGGCACAGCGTTGCTGACCGGCTCACCTCGGGCCTCACCCCCCGCGCCCCGCCGCCACCAGCGCCGCCGCAGCCGCGCCCGGAGAGGGTGCCTTGAGGAGCGATTCTCCAACCAGCATGGCGGCGATTCCCGCCGCGGCCAACCGCTCGACGTCGGCCGGTGTGCGGATCCCGCTCTCGGCCACGAGGCTGCACTCGTCGGGCACCTGCTCCCGCAGCCGGAGCACATGGTCCAGATCGGTGGTCATGGTCCGCAGATCGCGGTTGTTGATGCCGATCAGGGTCGCTCCCGTGTCGAGCACCCGCTGCAGATTGGCGGCGTCGTGGAGTTCGACCAGCGGGGTCATACCCAGGTCGAGGATCTGCCGGTACAGGCCCCGCAGCCGGCAGTCGTCGAGACACTCGGCGATGAGGAGGACGGCGTCGGCACCGTGGGCCCGGGCTTCGAAGACCTGGTAGTCGTCGATGACGAATTCCTTCCGCAGCAGCGGCAGGGTCACCGCGCTCCGGGCCGCCTCCAGGTCGGTGACGTCACCGCCGAATCCGGGGCCATCGGTGAGGATCGAGAGCGCGGCGGCACCTGCTGCGGCATATTCGCCCGCGATCATGGCGACATCCGCCCCCGGCCGGATCGATCCGGCGGACGGGCTGCTCCGCTTGAACTCGGCGATCAGCTGGACACGGCCGGGCTTGGTGACCGCGGTGAAGAAATCGAGCGCCGGGGGGGCGGTGGCGGCGGCCCGCTCGACGGTCGCCAGGGGGACCCGGTCGCGGATCGCGGCCAGCTCGCCCCATTTGCGGGCGACGATCGCGTCGAGGATCGAGGGCATGGGTGGGCTCCCGGCCGCCGGACGGTCAATGGCGGAAGTGCCGCCGCGACGAAAACACCATCGGGATCCCGGCCTTCTCGGCGGCGGCGATCACCTCGGGATCGCGCTTGGAACCACCCGGCTGGATGATGGCGGCGATCCCCGCCGCGGCGATCGGCTCGATCGAATCGGCGAACGGGAAGAAGGCATCCGACGCGAGCACCGCGCCGCGGGCCCGCGGCCCCGCCTTCGCCAAGGCGAGCCGGACCGCATCGACGCGGCTGGTCTGCCCGACGCCGGCGCCGACGAGATTCGTGCCCTGGCAGACGGCGATGGCATTGCTCGTGAGCCGGCGGACGATCGTGAAGGCGAAGTCGAGGGCCGGCGTGAGCGGGGCGGCGGGAGTGGCGGTCGTCACCACCCGCCAGGCGGCTGGATCGTCGCAGCGGTCGTCGGGCCGCTGGGCGAGCACGCCGCCGGCGATCGACCGCAATTCCAGCCCCGCGGTGGGTTCCCAGGGATCGCCGGCCGGCACCTCCACCAACCGCACCGAAGCCTTCCAACTCGGCACGGTCGTCAGGCACTCGACGGCTCCGGGGGCGAACCCCGGAGCGGCGATCGCCTCGACGAACAGGCCGGGACGGGTGAGCAACTCGGCAGTCGCGCGGTCGAGCGGCCGGTTGACCGCGAGGATCGACCCGTAGGCACTGACCGGGTCGGCCGCGAGGGCCTGCTCCAGTGCCCTGGAGAGCGTGTCGGCGGTGGCGGCCCCGCAGGGATTGGTGTGCTTGACGACCACGGCCATCGGCGTTTCCACCAGGCCCGCCAACCGCGTCGCGGCGTCGAGATCGAGGAGGTTGTTGTACGACAGTTCCCGGCCGTGCAGCTGCTTGAGCCCGGCCAGCCCGGCCCGGGTGCCGACCGGGGCGTAGAGCGTGGCGGCCTGGTGGGGATTCTCGCCATACCGCAGCGGCAACCGCCGCTCCAGTTCGAGCGTCAACCGCGCCGGAAGCGGCGGTTCCTCATCGGGCGGCGACAGCGGCGAGGGGGCGACAGCCGGGGCCACGAGCCCGGCATGGCCCGCCATCCATCCGGCGATCAGCGCGTCGTAGGCAGCGGTCTGCTCGAAGGCCCGCGCCGCCAGCTGCCGCCGCTGCACGAGCGTGGTACCTCCGGAGGCGACCGCGGCGATGAGATTGTCGTACTGGGCTGGGTCGGTGACCACCGCGGTGAAGGCATGGTTCTTCGCTGCGGCGCGCACCAGGCTCGGCCCGCCGATGTCGATCAGTTCGATCGCCTCGTCGGGGCGTGCGTCTGGTCGGCCGGCAACGCTGGCGAAGGGATAGAGATTGACGATCACCGCGTCGAACCGCCCGATCCCGTGCTCGGCCAGCGTGGCGACGTCTTGATCACGATCGAAGCGGCCGAGAATCCCGGCGAAGATGCGCGGATGGAGCGTTTTCACACGACCTTCGAGCATCTCGGGAAACCCGGTGACGGTCGCCACGTCGGTGACCGGGAGCCCCTGCGCCGCCAGGGCGCGCGCGGTGCCGCCGGTGCTGACGACCTCCACGCCGGCAGCGGCGAGCCCGCGGCCGAGCCGATCGAGCCCGGTCTTGTCGAACACGCTGACGAGCACCCGACGGACCGGGATCCGGTCGGGCGTGGCCGCAGGGGGAGCGGGAGGGGAGGTGTGCATGAAAATCACGAATACGGCACGGCGGGCGCCGCCGCAAGCATTCGCCCGGCCCACGGCCGAAAACCGGTCACCAGACCCCTGCCCCTGGCGCGACGCCCGGGCCCGGGATCATCCCTTGGTTCCGGGCAGCCGCACCTCCACGAGCGTGCCGCTGGCGGGCCCCCGGTCCTTGACGAGCACCCGTCCACGCAGGCGGCTGACGATCGACTGGACGAGCGACAGTCCCAGGCCGGTGCCGGGCGTGGAGCGTTCCAGTTCGCTCCCCAGGCGGACGAACCTACGAAAGACGTTGCGCCGCTCCTGGCTGGGGATCCCGGGGCCGTTGTCGGCCACCCGCACCAGCACCGTCCCCCCCGGCACCGCCCCGGCCTCGATGCTCACGTCGGGCCTGGGCAGGGAATACTTGACGGCGTTGTCGATGAGATTGCGGAAGACGATCTCGAGGTCCGCAGCCCGCCCCCGCACGAGCAGGTCGGCGGGCAGCGGCTCGCCGTCGGCCAGACCGCCGACGCGGATCGTCTCCGCCCCGATCCCGTAGCGACTGGCAACCGTGTCACGGGCGTGCGTCAGCACCGGTTCCAGGGCCGTGACGTTGCCGCCCCGGGCACCGCGACGCTGCAACGTCTTGGCGGCATCGAGGAGGTGATCGATGAGCGTGTCGAGCCGCTCGACGTCGTCGAGCATGAAGCGATGGAAGTCGGCCTGCTGCTCCGCCGACACGTTGCGGCGCGTGAGTGTCTGGAGATAGAGCTTGAGCGAGGCCAGCGGGCTTTTCAGTTCGTGCGTGACACTGTCGATGAAATTGCTCTGCCGCTGCGAGAGCGCGATCGCCTTCACCGTCAGGAACGCGTAGACGATCACCCCGACCAGCACGAGCACGAGCAGGGCGACGCCCACCCCGAGGATCGCCCAGTAAAAGGCGGCGTTCTTCGAGCCGAGGGCGGCGGCGATGCTCACCAGCACCCAGCCCACGCCGAGGGCGATGATCGAGCCGACGAGCACCACGCCGAGCAGGATCGGCCAGCCGAGCGAGCGGCGGGGTTCCATCGGTGTCGGCTCCCGGGGTCCCTCCCGCGGCACGACGGTGCTGGTGCGGGGAAAAGCTGTCGTTTCGCGTGGACTGACTGTAGCCTCTGGGCGGAGACAATGATGCCGCCCCGCAGCACCGGCGAGCACACGCGATCCGATGGCATCCCCCACATCCAACCCGACCGGCCCCGTCCACGGTGATCGCGCACGGATCCGTGCGCCGGTGCGGCTCCGGGCAGGCGCGGTCGTGGTGGAGTTTCTCTGGGCGGGCGACCGCTGGCGACATGTCGTCACGGCACCCGACGACGGTGGCGACAGGCACGGCTCCCCGGGGCATCGCCAGGGGCTGGATGGGTGGCATTCGCTGGAGGGCCCAGTGGCACCGCTCCACGACCCGCGCCGCCCCGGCTCACCGGTGATCACCGAATTGTCGGTGGTCGGGCCTGCCGAAGCCCCCCGGGCGCTGCTCGGTGTCGGGCATGCGGGGTGCGGCCATTGTTCGCTGGCAGTCACCGTCGATGACGACGATCCCAGCGGCCTGCGCTTCGAGGTTGCGTGCCGCCTTTCCGCCGCGTGGCCCGGACTCGGCTCCGCCTACCGTCATCATGCCGCCGGGAAATCGGTCGCCGCCCTCGCCCTCCAGCCCCACCCGGGAGGTCCTCGTCAGACGCTGGTATGGACCTACCGGTTCGGTCCCGCCGGTCTGGTGACGATCGAGGGTGCCGTCAGGCAGGCGGGTGAGCCTGGCGGCAACCGGGCCGACGCCCCGACCTGAGTGAACGCGGGGCTGGCTTGCAGTCGGCCGGCCGATCAGGCAAATTCATGGGGTTTTCCCGCCTTCCACCCGGTTCCGGGATCCCGCCATGTTCGCCCAGATCGAGCGACTGAAGTCGGAATGGACCGATCGCTACGTCGTCGTCGATGCGGCGGTGCCGGAACTGGCCCGTTTCGCTGCGGCGACCGGCCAGGTGAAAACGGTCAACATGAACGGCCGCTGCCTGGTGGAGTTCGACCAGTTCAACAACGTCGGCTGGTACGACATCGATCCGTCGTGCCTGAAGGTGGTGCCCAAGCCGGTGCCGAAGCCGGCCGAGGCCAAGGTGGCAAAGCCCGCTGCAAAACCGGCGCCGGCGAAACCGGCGCCGGCGAAGCCCACGGCGGACACACCCGCCGCCACGCCGGCAGCCAAGCCAGCGGCCAAACCCGCCGGAGCGCGTCCGTCGACGGCTGACATCCTCGCCGCCGCGCGGGCCAAGGGGGCGACTGCTGCCGCGGGCGATGCGAGCGCCGCCCCCAAGCCCGCCGCTGCGAAAGCACCGGCCGCCGGACCTGCAGCCCCCTCCGGCACAGGCAAACTTTCCACTGCCGAGATTCTCGCGCGCGCCCGGGCGGCGAAAGGTGGCGGCGAGACTGCGGCGGCGCCAGTGCCCACCGTTGCTCCATCGGAAGGACTTCCTGACGCCGCGGATGCGGGGCACGCCGCTGTCGAGCACGCGACCGAGCCACCGGCCGCCGTCACCAAACCGGCGAAACCGGCTTCGGCCAAGGGCCCGCTGCCGACGACCACTGCCGACAAGATCGCATGGTGCCGGGCGAACGACGCGAACTGATCGGTCGATCGTCTGACTCGCGCGCCCGGCTTGATCAAGGGCCGACCGGTGGCACGACCACGCCGGCCCGAGGCCAACAGCCGCAACGGTCACGCGTGCCGCCCGGTGTTGACGGGCTTTCTTGACGGGCCTCCTTCAGGGGCCTTCACGAGCGGCAATGGCACCGCGAAAGCAGCCCAATCCGCAGGGTCAGACGGTGAGAACAGCCGCGCCGACCGACCCACGAAATGGCCTCGACAAATGTTTGACTGCGTCCCATTGGCGTCCATAATACGGCTGTCTCGTCGATCACCCGCCCCAGTCGATCGCTCCTGATCGTTCCCTCACGGGGTCAGGGTTCCTTGGTGTCTGTGTGCCTGCGGTGCCGGTCTGTCGGTCGGTCTCTCAACGGCAACACCGAAGTCTGCGGCAGGTTGAACGAGGTATGCCCGAGCGAATGGAGAACCTCGTGAGGCCTGTCGCGCGACCCGGTGGTCTGCCGCCGCGACACGCAGGACCTGTTGACCAGCGAATGAACGATCGAGCAACCCGAAGCGGCGCGATCGCGGCCGGCTCGTCGCGAGCCTGACCGCTTCCCACGCGACCCTGATCCCACGCGACGCCGCCAGCGCTCATCCTCCCGACACTGTTTTCCCCTTACGGAGTTGTTGTTTTCGATGGCCCGGATCCGCAATGTGTTTGAGATCATCGAGTTGTATGGGCACGACGAGAACTTCGAGCCCCAGCCGACCCCCGAATTCACCCCGACGCGGGCACCGGCTGGCTCGCGGCAAAAACTCGACATTCTCGCCGAACGGATTCAGCGTGGCATGCCGCTGTGGCACCCCGAAGACTCGACCGAGTTTGCCGGCGTGATGGTCGGCGCCGGCGAGCATGACTGAATGGCCCATGACTGAATGGCCATGGGATGGCCCCGCCTGAGGATGACCTGGGGCCGTGAGTACCCGGGCCGTCCGGTGTTCCCGGGCATGAGCAGTTTGCCGAGGCCCGATCCGGTTTTCCTGGGATCCGGTTTTCCTGGGAATAACGGGCCCACCGGCAAGTGGCTGCTCGGCGATGCGGGGCACGCGGTGCGGGGGATCAGAGCCCGCGACGAGACTGCCGGCGCATGCCCGCTTCGATATCGCGGCGGGCCGACGCTGCTTTGAGCTTCTCGCGCTTGTCGTGGAGCTTGCGCCCCCGGCCGATGCCCATCAGCACCTTCACGCGACCATCCTTGAAGTACATCTTCAACGGGACGAGCGTCAGTCCCTTCTCCTTCGCCTGGCCGGCGAAGCGGCTGATCTCGCGACGGTGCATGAGGAGTTTGCGGGGGCGTTTGGGCTGATGGTTGAGTTGGTTGGCCTTCTCGTATTCGGGGATGTCGCAGCCCACCAACCAGACCTCGCGACCATCGACCCGGCCATAGGCTTCGTCGAGCGACATCCTTCCGACACGGAGGCTCTTCACCTCGCTGCCGACCAAAGCGATGCCGCATTCGAGCGTGTCAACCACCTCGTACTCGTGCCGGGCCTTGCGGTTCTCTGCCACGACCCGCTCCTGCGGCTTTTCCTCGGTGCGGGGGGTCTTGCGACCGCTTTGCGAACGGGTTGGCTTGGGGGTGGTCACAGGGCTCAGACTCCGCCGGGCGACGGTGGGCAGCGGTTTTTCCGCAGGGTACACTGACGATTCACTCTACGGCATTTTCCACCATGCGCATCTTCTGCCCACGTGCCCGCCGGTCCGGTTGCCCGGATTCGGCCCCCGCCACGTCCACGTCCCGATCGGGCCTCTGGTCGCGCCCAGGCCGTCGCCCGAGGGCCGGTTCCTGCCGGGGGTGGTCCATCCCGCGGGTGTGCCGGCTGATCGCCACCGTCCTCCTCGGCGTTGCGGGCCTTTGCGGCGTCGCGGGAACCATGTCGGGCGGTGTCGCAGGGGCGCAGCCGGCAACGCCTGGATTCATCGCCGGCGACGAAAAGCCGGCCGTGGAGGGCCCGGTCGTCAGGGTCGCGGGAGGCTGGATGGTTTCATACGACGAGACCATTCCGGGCACGACCGTCACCTACCGGATGCTCCCCGTGCCCGGCGGCACCTTCCGCATGGGCAGCCCCGACGACGAGGCCGACCGGAGCGCCGATGAAGGCCCCGTCCATGAGGTGCGGGTCGAACCCTTCTGGATGGGTCGCTGCGAGGTGACGTGGGGTGAGTACAAGCCCTATATGGCAGCCTGCGACCTCTTCAAGGCGATGGAGTCGGCACGGATCAACAAGATCACCCCCGCCAACGAAGCCGACGCCGTCACCGCCCCGAGCAACCTCTACGATCCGACGACCACCTTCACGCACGGCGAGGAACCGCTCCTGCCGGCGGCCACGATGACCCAGTTCGCAGCCCGCCAGTACACGAAGTGGCTCAGCGGATTGACGGGGCGATTCCACCGGCTGCCCACCGAGGCGGAATGGGAGTATGCCTGCCGGGCCGGGTCGACGACCCCGTGGTCGTGCGACGCCGACGGGTTCGACGACGTCGCCTGGCACGCGGGCAATGCCGACGACACCACCCACGACGTCGGCGGGAAGCAGCCCAATCCCTGGGGTTTCCACGACATGCACGGCAATGTCGCCGAATGGGTCCTCGACGAGCTCGCGCCGGATGGCTATTCCCATCAGGCTTCGCTGCCACAGCCCGTGCCGGCAGCCGATGCGGCCGTCTGGCCCACCCACCTCTCGCCACGCGTCGTCCGGGGTGGCTCCTACTACGACGAAGCGGATCGCTGCCGCAGCGCCGCCCGGCGCGGCAGCGAAGACACCGCCTGGAAGGAAATCGATCCCAACCTTCCCAAGAGCCCGTGGTGGTACACGGAGGAACCTTCCCTCGGGGTAGGAATGCGGATCGTCCGCCCGTTCGCCGAGCCCGAGGTGGCGGTGCGTCAGCGCTGGTGGGATGCCGACATCGAGAGCATCCGTGCCGACGCGGCTGACCGGCTCCTGCAGGGGCGCGGAGCCCGCGGGATCGTCAGCCCGACGCTCCCGGCCGAATTGAAGGCGGCGGGTCTGGCGAACTGACCCGTTGACCGGTCGCAGCCCATTTCCGGAGGGTTCCATGCTCTGCCCGATGCCGTCGCGGACCGGTGTGGCGGTCCGCCGGGTGCTGGCCGTCGCGCTGGTCGGCCTTGCGGCCGTGACGCGGTCGTCCCACGCCGATCAATGGCCCGATTGGCGCGGTCCGAACAGCGACCGGCATGCGGCGGGCAGCGGCTATGTCGATTCGTTCGATCCCGAGGAGGGCACCAACATCCTCTGGGAAAACGCCGAGGGTGGTGGCATTTCCACCCCGGTGATCCTCGACGGCCGGCTCTACTCACTCGTCCGCCATCGCCCCGGCACCGTGGAGGAAGCGGAGAAGGTGCTTTGCCTCGATGCGATGACCGGGAAGAAACTCTGGGAAAACGTCTTCAACGTCTACCTCTCCGACGTGCCGTCGGAGCGCGTCGGTTGGTCGGCGGTCGTGGCCGATCCGGCGACGAAGACGATCTTCGCCCACGGGGTCTGCGGTGTCTTCTCGGCGATCGATGCCGAGACCGGCCGGACGAAGTGGCGGCGGTCGCTCCACGAGGAATTCGGCTTCCTCTCCACCTACGGTGGCCGGACGAACATCCCGGTCGTGTTCGAGGATCTGGTGATCGCCAGTGCCGTCGTCACCGGCTGGGGCGACACCGCCCGACCCGCGCATCGGTTCCTCGGCATGGACGCCGCCACCGGCGTCGTCCGTTGGATGAACGGCACCAAGGAGCTTCCCGAAGACACCACTTACTCGACCCCCTCGGTCGTCGATCTCGGTGGCCGGGCGGCACTCGTCTTCGGCTCGAGCGACGGCAGCGTGTGGAACTTCCAGCCGCGCACCGGCAAGGCGGTCTGGAACCTGCGTCTCTCGCGCCGCGGCCTCAACGTGCCGCCCTTGGTCGACGGGACGACGATCTACACCGCCCAGGCGGAGGAGAACCTCGACAACACCACGATGGGGTCGGTGACGGCGTTCGACGGCGCGGCCGTTCCGCCCCCCGCCCCCGCAGGAGCCCCCGCCGCCGGACCACCCGCGGCGCCGGCCGGTGCCCCCCCCGCCGCCAACACCGACATCACGTCGGTGGCCGTGAAGTGGCAGCGCAAGGGGGTGATGGACGGCCGGGCGATGCCGGTGATCCTCGGTGACCGGATCTACTTCATCGACGACGGTGCCAAGGTCTATGCCTTCGACAAGAACAGCGGCGAGCCGGTCGGCAAGCCGCAGAAACTGCTCGGCACGATCGTGCGTGGCAGCCCGCTTGTGGCCGACGGGAAGCTCTACGTCTGCTCGACCGGCGGCTGGCACGTGCTCGCGCCCACGGCCGACGGATTGAAGTTCGTCAACCGGATGCGGCTCCCTGAGGAAGACGAAGTCACCGCCTCGCCGATCGCCTGGAACGGGCGGATCTACCTCACCACCGGCGAGCGGCTGCTGTGCCTCGGCAGCGGTGCCGCTCCTGCCGAGCCAGCGCTCGGGGCAGTCGAAACCACCGCGCAGCGGACCGCACGGACCACCGCCAAGGGCACCGCACCGGGTGAGCCGGCGTGGGTCCAGATCGTGCCCGCCGAGGCCCAGATCGCCGCCGGAGCCACGGTCGCGCTCGAGGCCCGGCTGTTCGACGCGGCGGGGCGGTTCATCCGCACCGCACCGGCCGAGTTCACCACGACGGCGGGGACCGTGGCCGCCGATGGCACCTACAGCGCGCCCCCCGGGAAGCATGCTGCCGCCATGGTGACTGCGAAAATTGGCAGCCTGTCGGGCAAGGCGCGGATCCGCTCGATGCCTCCGCTCCCGTGGTCGTTCGACTTCGAGGATGTCGCCCTCACTGCCGATCCCAAGGGGGGCCCAGCCCGCGGCGAGCCGCCGCTCTCGTGGATCGGGATGCGCTACCGGCACGTGGTGCGCGAGGTCGACGGGTCGAAGTGCCTGGTGAAGATCACCACCATCCCCAAGGGCACTCGCAGCCAGGGCTGGATGGGGCCGACCACGCTCCACGATTACAGGATCCGCGCCGACCTCCGCGCGGCGGAGAGTGGCGTGGGGCGGCCCGGCGATCCCGCCACGCCGACCGCAGCGACGAGTGATGCCGATGCGTTCGCCAAGGCGTTCGGCAACCCGGAGGCGCTCGAGAAGGCGCGGATGCCCGACATGGGCCTGATCGCCCAGCGCTACACCCTCGATCTGATGGGGGCCAGCCAGCAGCTCCAGGTCCGCACCTGGCCACCACAGGTCGCCACCCACTTCGCCAAGACGATCCCCTTCGCCTGGGAGGCGGGGCGGTGGTATTCGGTGGTCTTCGAGGCGGGCACGCGCGGCACGGCCGCCGTCCTCCGCGGCAAGGTGTGGCCACGCGGCGAGCCGGAACCGGCCGCATGGACGATCGAAGCGGTCCACGAAGGGGGCAACCTTCAGGGCAGCCCCGGTTTCTTCGGTAACTCCAAGGATTCAGAGATCTTCATCGACAACGTCGTCGTCGAGAGCCTCTCCGGCGCGACGACACCGACCGGCAACACCTCGCAGGGGGCCCAGCGATGATCCGTTTTCTCCTCCGTCCGTCGCCGTGGCAGGCAGCCATCGCCGCGATTCTCACCGCCGGCTCGATGATGCCGACCACCGCTGCCGCCGAGGCTGCCAAAGGGGGGCCGGCGTGGAACCAGTGGGGTGGCTCTCCCGCGCGCAACAACGTGCCTGACGCGAAGAACCTTCCCATCGAATGGGAGCCGGGACAGTTCGATCCCGACACCGGCGCCTGGAAGCCGGAGACGAGCCGCAACGTCGCCTGGGTCGCGCAGCTCGGGAGCCAGACCTACGGCAATCCGGTCGTCGCCGGCGGAAAGGTTTACGTCGGCACGAACAACGGCAAGGGCTGGGTGCAGCGCTATCCCGCCAGCGTCGACCTCGGCTGCCTGCTCTGCTTCGACGACCGCGACGGCTCCTTCCTCTGGCAGGACTCGAGCGAGAAGCTCCCCACCGGGCGCGTGCACGATTGGCCGCTGCAGGGGATCTGCTGCTCGCCGCTCGCCGAAGGGGATCGCGTCTGGTACGTCAGCAGCCGCGGCGAGGTGAAGTGCCTCGACACCGAGGGCTTCCGCGACGGCGAGAACGACGGCCCGTTCACCGGCGAGAAGGTGCAGGCCTCGGAGGAGGCCGACGTCGTCTGGGTGCTCGACATGATGAAGGAACTCGGGGTTTCGCAGCACAACATGTGCTCGTGCAGCGTCACCGCCGTGGGCAACATGCTGTTCGTCAACACTTCCAACGGTGTCGACGAGGGGCACATCAACCTCCCCAACTCGGCCGCACCGAGCTTTCTCTGCCTCGACAAGCGCGACGGGAAGCTGCTCTGGGCGGATGGCTCACCCGGTGCCAATGTGCTCCATGGCCAGTGGTCGAGCCCGTCGTACGGTGAGTTCGCCGGGGTGCCGCAGGTGATCTTCGGCGGCGGCGATGGCTGGGCCTACGGCTTCGACGCCCGCGGGGAGAACGGCAAGGCGAAACTCCTCTGGAAGTTCGACTGCAACCCGAAGGAGTCGAAGTACGTCCTCGGTGGCCGCGCCGACCGCAACCACATCATCGGCACGCCGGTGGTGCACGACGGCCTGGTCTACGTGGCGGTCGGCGAGGACCCGGAACATGGCGAAGGGGTGGGTCACCTGTGGTGCATCGACCCGACGAAGCGTGGCGACACCAGCCCCGAGTTGGCGGTCAGCCTCAAGGACCCGTCGACCCCCCTGCCCCACCGCCGCAACCAGGCCGTGATCAAGGAGGAAGGGGAGGTGGCCCGTCCGAATCCCAACTCGGCGGCCGTCTGGCACTACCCGGGCTTCGATGCCGACGGGAATGGCAAACTCGGTTTCGAGGAGACGATGCACCGCACCTGCGGCACCGTGACGATCAAGGACGGGCTCCTCTTCGTCGCCGACTTCAGCGGCCTGTTCCATTGCCTCGACGTGAAAACGGGCCAGCCGCTCTGGACTCACGACATGCTCGCGGCGAGTTGGGGTTCGCCACTGGTCGCCGACGGCAAGGTCTACATCGGCGACGAAGACGGTGACATCTCGGTGTTCGATCTCTCCCGCGAGAAGAACCTCCTCGGGGAAGTGAACATGGGCAACAGCGTCTACTCGACCCCGATCGCCATCGGCGACACGCTCTACATCGCCAACAAGAGCCACCTGTTCGCGATCCGTCAGGGCGCGAAGCCGGCGGCCCGCTGACCCGCGAAGCCCGCTGCCTGCTCAGTTCGGTTCCCGCCCGTCGGTGTTCGATCGAGGCCCCTCGGGCGGGAGTCCGGAGACGACACCCACCCGAGGGAGGCCCCTGATGCCGCGCTCCACGAATCTGTCCTGTTGCCGGAGGGCGCTCTTCTCCGTGGTGATCGCGGGGGTCGCCGTGGGCGCCGGCATGAACGGCTCGGGTGGCGCCACCGAGCCAGCGGCGCCTGCCACGGCCGGCGATCTCGTCGCCGGCGCCCGACGGATTTGCATTCTCGGTGACAGCATCACTTTCGACGGCGGATGGGTCGCCGGCCTCGCTTCCTGGACCGAGGCCCGGGGCTATCCGGCGGCGGTGATCAACTGCGGGCTGCCGAGCGAAACCGCCAGCGGACTGTCGGAGGAGGGCCACGCCGGGGGGAGGTTTCCCCGTCCCGATGTCCACGAACGGCTCGAGCGGGTTCTCCGCGTGGTGCGGCCCGACCTCGTGATCGCCTGCTACGGGATGAATTGCGGCATCTACGAACCGCTCGACGAGACGCGCTTCGCCGCCTACCGGGCCGGGATCGAGAAACTGCGCCAGACCGTCGAGACAAGCGGTGCCCGGATCATCCACCTCACCCCCCCGGTCTACGATGGCCGTCCTGGCACGCGGCACCCGGCCGGCGACGTCGACTACGACGCCGTGCTCGCCGCCTATTCCGACTGGCTGCTGTCGCGCCGGGCCGACGGCTGGCTCGTGATCGACGTGCACGGCCCGATGCGCCGCTGGCTCGACGAAAGGCGCGCCGCCGACGCGGCCTTCACCTTCCAGCCCGACGCGGTCCACCCCGACGAAGCGGGCCAATGGGCGATCTGCCGGGCCGTGCTCCTCGGCCTCGGCGACGACCGCCTCGGCGCCGAGGCGGAGCCGGTGTCACTGCGTCCGTTCCTGCCCGACTGCCAGGAACGGATGCGGCTGCTGCGCCAGGCCTACGTCGGTGCCGCCGGTCATCTGCGCCCCGGAATCCAACCCGGCCTCCCGGTGGCCGATGCGGAGGCGGCGGCCGCCCGGATCACCGACTCACTGCGCCGCCGGCGCCCGTTCCTCATCGGCGAGAAGCGCCCGAGCAGCGAATGGAAGTCGGCGGTCGAGTGGCCCCGGCCGCGGGTCGTCGATCCGGGCCCGGCACCCGCGCACGCCGCTCCGGTGCCGGCCGATGCCATCGTGCTCTTCGGCGGTGCCGATCTCTCCGCCTTCGAGGGCCCACCGCAGTGGACGGTGGACGACGGGATCGCGACCGTGAAGGGGGGCTCGATCACGACGAAGCAGCCGTTCGGTGACTGCCACGTGCACGTCGAGTTCCGCACCCCTCGTCCCGCCACCGGCTCGGGTCAGGGCCGGGGAAACTCAGGCATCTACCTGATGGGGCGCTACGAGATCCAGCTCCTCGATTCCTTCGAGGACGGCACCGATGCACCGCGGACATATCCCGATGGCCAGTGCGGGGCGCTCTACAAGCAGCAACCGCCGGCGGTGAATGCCTGCCGCGCGCCAGGTGAATGGCAGTCGTTCGACATCCTCTTCACCCGCCCGCGGTTCACGGCCGAGGGAGCGCTCGGCGCACCGGGCCGGGTGAGCGTGCTCCACAACGGCGTGGCGATCCACTCCGACACCGTCATCCTCGGCACGACCGGCTGGGCCGAGTTCCCGGCCTACCAGGCGCATCCCGACGCCCTCCCCCTGTCGATCCAGGACCATGGCAACCCGGTGCAGTTCCGCTCGATCTGGGTCCGGCCTTTCGAGGCCGTCTTCGGCAGCCTTCCGGCCGACGTCCCACCCCGCGGCGGTGCCCGCCCCGGCCGCGACGGTTGACCAGCGACAGGCCGCCGTTCAGCCCCCCGTGAACGCCGTCACCACCGCCGAGACGGCGGCCTCGGCGGCGGGATCCCCGTGCGCGGCGCTCGGATGGACGATCTCCTCGCCCGGTCCGAGCGGGATCCCGTCGATCACCCGCTCGTGGATGATCGTGCCCGGCACGACCGACCCGCCGTGCCCGACGATCCGGTCCGCCTTCCGCCACCCGGCCACCACCCAGCCATCGCGACGGGCGGTGAGCTGGTTCATCGGCAGGGGACCTCCCGCGGCGAGTTCCCCCTTCGGCTCGAGGTCGGGGATCTCGATTTCGGACTTGAAGAGCTTGTCGAACCGCTTCTGGAGGATCCGCCGCAGCGACGTCTCCTTCATCGTCAGCTTCTCAACGCCCCCCGGCTTGAATCCGGGCGGGTAGATCTGCACGTCGCCATCGCGGACGAGCCGCTGCCCCCACGGGGTCGACTCGATGCGGTAGGTGGCCCAGATGTCCATGCCTTCGAAGGCCCGGTCGCCGGAGACGAACTTGTCGCCGCGCACCATCAGCTTCACCCGGCCATCACCCGCCGCGACGGTCACGGGGCGGTGCTTGGCGAAGGTCACCGACCAGGGTTTGTCGTCCGCCTCGTTGTCCAGCGAATCGGGCAGGGTGGCGTTGTTCTCCTTCGCGATCCGCTCGACATCGGCCTTGGTGAAGACACGGCCGCCGAGCTTCTCCTCGAGGATGTTGTTGACGGCCGACTCGTGGACCCGGGCCGTGATCAGGTTGCCGGTCAGGGCGGCTGGCGGGGCGGAGTGGGCGGCCAGCTGGCCGGCCGCCGATTTGCGGGCCACGACCCGCAGGCTCGTGTCGGTGGTGTGGAGATGGACCATCTCCGGGTACAGCCCGCGCGACTCGAGCGGCCCCCGCAGCCGGTCGCGGAGCTGCTGACGGATCTGGGCCAGCGCCGGCTCAGTCTGCTCGGCGAACTGCTGCCGCACCCGGTCACGTGCCTTGCTCTCCGCGACCGCCTCGGCCCGCGGGCGGGTCTCGGCGATCTTCTTGCTCGCGATCCGCTGGATGATCCGCCGACCGAACCGGGAGGAGATCGACATTCCGGTGGTCTGGGAATCGGTCGAGGCGCTCGCCTCCACCGGGGCCGCCGAGACATTCTCGCCGTCGAGGGCGACCCGGCGGCGGGCGCCGAGCGCCGTCACTCCCCGGCTGCGGACCGTCACCGGACCCTGGGTACCCCTCGTTTCGGAGATGTTCGTGGCGTCGAGCACGAGGTCGAACACCGCGCGGTCGGGCGCGGGCACGAAGTCGAGCCGCACGCTGCCGGTGGTCCTGCCACTGCCACGGATGCGCGTGCCGAGCACCACGTCGTCGACCGGTTGGACCTGATCGATGGGCCGGTTGACCAACGGTGCCACCAGCCCCTCCCCCACCTCCAGCTCGATATTCGGCCGCGCCAGTGCCCCGCGGATACCGGCCACGAGGCCGGTGGCTTGGCCCGATTCGGCAAGCCGCTCGAGGATCGGCGGCACGTCTGCGAGCATGTCGGCCTGACCGGTCGCCGAAGCGGAGAGCAACGCCGACGCGAGGTCGTCGAGCCGGCGCGAGAAGCGCGTCACACCCCCGCTGCCGCGGGCTGCGTCGGCCGCCTCGGCATAGCGGGTGACCGCTTTCCGCACGGCGACGAACTGCGGCATGTCGAGCCCGGTCTCGGTGGCATTGAGCTGCTTCTCGAGCCGACGCAGCACCTTGGGATCGGCGGCCATCCCACTCGATGCCTGTTCGACGAGCACCGGCCAGTCGAGAAACTTCCGCCAGTCGGCCCCACTGCGACTCCGCTCCAGGAGCCGATCGAGCGGCCCCATCGCCGAGCGCAGTCCGGCGGCGGCACTGTCGAGCACGGACTCGCCGGGGGCGCGGAACGAACCCTCCGCCACTGCCGCGTCGCGCGCCAGCCGCTCGAACACCGGATCGGTCTGCTCACCAGGCACCTGGGCGACGGCGACTGCTGCCGTCAGCGCCAGCGCCGATATGCGGCACGCAGCGGTGGCAGCGCGGACCACCGCACCGATCGTCGGGCTGGGAAGAAATACCGTGTGCATGACCTGCTCCGCCGGGGTAACTGGGGTAGAGTGCAGCGAGTGTAGCGGCGGAGACCTGTTCGCCACAGGCCAAACGGGGCACGCCCGCCGTGGCCCTTTCCTGGCGGCCCTCGTCCCCGGACCACGAAACCCGCAGCCCAGCCCCAGCCCCAGCCCCAGCCCAGCCCAGTCCAGCCCAGCCGACGGCAGCGGCCAGTCGGCCGTCATTCGACGACCGAGCGATCGAAGGCCGGCAGGACGAATATCTTGCCGTCACCCATCCGTCCGGTGCGGGCGACGGCTGCGATCCGCTCGACGACCTCATCGACGCGCGCGTCATCCACCCAGAGCTGGATCTCGACCTTGGGGAGAAACGCCTGGGAGTATTCGCTGTCGCCGTAGCGATCCAAATAACTCTTCTGCCTGCCGAACCCCTTCACCTCGCGGACGGTGCAGGCTTCGAGGGGTGCCAACCGGAGCGCTTCGAGCACCCGTTCGGCAAGGAACGGCCGGACGATGGCAAAGACTTCCTTCATGGTGCCGCCAAGCCGCTCACGCGCCGCGGGCGATCCGCTCCGTGACGGCCTGACCTCAGCCGCCGACCGGGGCAGCCCGATCCGGCCCGCCCACTGAAGGATCAGCTGAAAAAGTTGTCGCCGAACAGGTTGGTGGGTGGGCAGGTGACGACCGTGACGTCGCCGTGCACCCTGGTCTGGCATGCCAGCCGCATCGTCGCCTCGTTGCCGATGTAGGCCAGCGACACCGCGAGCCTCCCCGACTCGAGGAGGCCCTTCGGGCTGGTGTTCTCCATCCCCTTGGTGATCAGCACGCGGCAACTGCCGCAGCTGCCCAGCCCGTGGCAATTGGCCACCCGGTGGATGCCGGGGTAGAGCTGAACACCGGCCCGGAGGGCCTCCTGCCGCAGATTGGCTCCGTCCGGAACCTGGATCTCACGCTTGTCGGCAGCCTTTTCACTGGCAAAGGTGATCGTCGGCATGGGAAACTCTCGAAAGGAAGCGGCCCGGCCGACGATACTGTAGCCGCCTTGTCAGCCCACAGCCAGCCGCCCTTTTCCGGGATCACCATGGCCGAACTGAGCCGTTACCAGCAGTCGATCGTCCGCAATTACTACGCCAATCTCGACACCGCCCTGCTCCAGCGGATCGGGGAACAGGTGACCGACCTCTACCTGGCGGAAGGCAAGAAACGGCAGAAGCTCTGGGCCAGCATCGGCACCGCCCTCGCCAAGCTCGGCGTGCCGCAGTCGCGGATCGACCACCTCACCTCCACCGACGACGCCCGGCTGCTGGCGAAGCTGCTCGAGGAGCTGCTCGCCCGTGAACCGGGCAGCATTCCGCCGGCGAAATCAGCCGCCACCCGGTCTGCCCCAGATGCCAGCCGAGCCGCCCCGGCGGCCTCCCCCCGGCGCAACGCCCGCCGGGCCTGACCCGGGTCGCGGGTCGCGGCGGGGAGCGCGTCAGGTGACTCCCGGCCTCTGGCGATGGGGTCTTGCCGCGGCATTGCCGCGGCAGGCTTGAGTCGATCCCTCCCGTGCCCGATCCTGTGGCTTTCCCGGCCCATCAGGACCGACCGTGCACGAATCCCAGACCACGCCCGGTGACCGCGCCTCCCGCCTCGAAGGCCTCCGGTGGCGGAAGTTCCCCGTCCTCGATGACGGCTTCGTGGCCCTCGTCGACTGCATGGGGGACGACGCCGCCGTGGTGCAGGCCGCGCGCGTCAGCTACGGCGAGGGCACCCGACGGGTGAGCGACGACCGGCAGCTCATCCGTTACCTGCTGCGGCACGCCCACACCACGCCGTTCGAGATGGCGGAGGTCAAACTGCTGGTGCGCGTGCCGATGGACTGCTGGCGTCAGTGGGTCCGCCACCGCACCGCCAACATCAACGAGTACTCGACGCGCTATTCGCTGGCGATCGACTCGATGCAGGCCACGGCCGACGACCAGTGGCGGCAGCAGGCGACAGGGAACCGCCAGGGCTCGGGCGCCCCGGCGCCCCCCGCGGTGGGCACCCGCCTGTCGCACGCCGAAGCCGAGATGCAGGCCCAGGCGCGACGTGTGTATCAGGAGCGGCTCGATGTGGGCATCGCCCGCGAGCAGGCGCGCAAGGACCTGCCGCTCTCCACCTACACCGAGGCCTACTGGAAGATCGACCTCCACAACCTGCTCCACTTCCTCGCCCTGCGGATGGATCCGCACGCCCAACTCGAGATCCGCCGCTACGCGGAGACGATCGGCCACGAGATCGTGGCGCCGTTGTTTCCGCTCTGCTGGGAGGCGTTTTGCGACTACCGGCTCGAGGCGATGCGGTTGACCAGGCTCGATCAGGAGGTGATCCGGCGCCTCGCCGGGCGCCTTCCCGCCAGCCATGCCGATTTTCTCGCCGCCCAGGATCCCGCCTGGGCCGGTCTGGATCGCTGCCGCGAACGGGACGAATGCCTCGCCAAACTGGTCGCCCTGGGCTTGGTCGCGGCCGCCCCCGTTTCCCCCCGTGCCGAGGAGTGACCACAGATGCCCGGTACCGCTGACGACGAGATCCTCGACCTCACCCGGCGGTTGCTGGCGGCGATCGCCGCCGCGGATTGGCCCACCTACACGTCGCTCGTCGCCGCCGACGTGACCTGCTTCGAACCGGAGGCACGGGGCCACCTGGTCGAGGGGCTGCCGTTCCACGAATACTACTTCCGCCTCGCCGCGGGCCGATCGCCAACGGCGGCGCCGCCGCCGACGACCTCTCTCGCCTCACCGCACGTGCGCTGGCTGGGAAACGATGCGGCCGTGGTGAGCTACGTGCGGCTGGTGCAGAAACTCGACGACGCGGGACGTCCGGTGACGACCGCGAGCGAAGAGACCCGGGTCTGGCAGCGGACGGCCGCCGGGTGGAAGCACGTCCATTTTCACCGCAGTGTGCCGGGGTGATGAACACCCCTGCACACGCTCCTGGCGGCCGAGACGGCCGCGGGCACCGCAGTGTGCCGGGGTGATGAACACCCCTGACGGCGTTCCCTGAGCGGCCGCAGCGGCCGCGGGGCTCCTGGCGGCCGAGACGGCCGCGGGCACCGCAGTGTGCCGGGGTG
>SXWA01000246.1 GCA_005791575.1 Planctomycetaceae bacterium | reverse complement strand
CGGCCGGCGCGGCGGCGAGTGCTGCCGCGGCCGCGGGCGATGCCAGGCGACCGAGGCCGGAAGAGGCGGCCACCGCCAAGGGGACGTCGGCCGTGAGCAGCGCGGCCAGCAGTGGCACGGCGGCGGCGTCACCGCGGGCGACGAGCGACGAAACCACGCCGATGCGGCGCTCGCCCGTCGTCGTGGCCAGCGCCGCACGCAGCGCCGCACCCGCTTCCGGCCCGTCGATCCGTTCAAGCGCGTAGCGCGCCATGTGGGAGTGGTCGCGGTCGTCGAGCATGGGGGCCAGCGCCGGCACGCTCGCGGCCCGGCCGACGAGCGCCAGCCGGCGGCAGGCATGTTCCTTCGTCGCCCGCGAGCAGTCGCCCGCGAGCAATGCCGCCAGACCGCTCTCGAGGGCGTCGTGGAGCGACGCATCGCCATGGGCGGCGATCACCGCCTCGTCGATCGGGACGAGTGCACCGGCGTCGGCACCCCAGTCGTAGGCCCGGAGGGCGGCGAGCGCCGCATCGAGGCGGGCGCGGTCGAAGGGCATGGTGGCTCCTCGGCGGAAAGGAAGGTTGATTCCGGGTGTCAGACCATCCAGGGCTCGCGGCGGGCGCGGTCAACGAGCCGGTTGGCCTGCTCGTCGTCGCGGAAACGCTGCGTGGCGCGATCCCAGGTGATCGACCGCTGGAGGCGGTAGGCGATTGCCACGAGGTGGGGCGCCGTCATCGTGTTGACCGCCAGCTCGATGTCGCGGAAGGGGCGCTGGCGCGTCTTCACGCACTCGATGAAGTCGCCGTAGATGCCCCCCGTGCCCCGGTAGACCGGCACCGGCTTGGGAGCGCGCGGCCGCCCGTCCCCCTCGATCTGGATCGCGCCGCCGTGTGCCACGCCCGGCCGCTCCGGCCGGAGGTGCTGCGGGCGGTTGTGGTGGATCTCGACCCCGCCGGGATAGCGGAGCGAGACGTAGGCCGCGTCGCGGCCGTCGGTGGAGGCGGGGTGGTAGATCGCCGCCTCCGGCTGCAGGTCGCGGAGGTCGGCCGCGAAGATCGCGCCGCCGAAATGGTGTGCGCCCCAGTCGGTGAGGCTGCCGCCGGAGTAGTCGACGTAGCTCCGCCAGCTGTTGCCGCCGGTGCCGAAATTGCCGTCGCAGCGGCCGGGGTGGTAGGGCTCCCAGGGGGCGGGGCCGAGCCACAGGTCCCAGTCGATGTCGGATGGGGTCTCCTGGGCGGGGAGGTAACAGGCCTGCGACGGTCCACCGACGCTGATGTCGAGCGCGCGGATGGCGCCGATCTCCCCGGCCCAGCAGGGATCGACGATGTCGTGGTAGTCGTCGAGCACCCGCTGGCTGCCGCCCGACACCACCCGGCCGTAGCGCCGCGCGGCGGCGATCATCAGCGGCCCCTCGCGGAGGGTGAGTGTCTCCGGCTTCTGCAGGTAGACGTCCTTACCGGCGCGGCAGGCGGCGATCGTCATGATCGCGTGCCAGTGGTCGGGTGTGGCGATGTGGACGGCGTCGATGTCGTCGCGGGCGAGCAGGTCGCGGAAGTCGACGTAGGCGGCGCAGTCGGTGTTGCCGTACTTCTGGTCGGCCCGCTCCTTGCCCTTCTCGCGGAACGTCCTCCGCACGTCGCAGACGGCCACGTACTGCACGTCGGGCCGCCCGACGAACGCCCCCTGGTCGCCGGAGCCCATGTTGCCGATGCCGATGCCTCCGATCACGATCCGGTCGCTGGCCGGCGGCGTGACGCCGTCGCCGAGCGCCCGCGACGTGATGACGTAGGGGACCGTACCCGCCGCCAACGCCGATTGGAGGAACCGCCGCCGGCTTCTCCGCGGGCCGACGAGGATTGATCCGCTGCTCGGTGGAACGGAACCGTGCTGCGCCATCGGTGTGCCTCCCCGGGAATCTGGCGGCCCCACGCCGCCGCCGCGAATGTACGTGCCGGTGCCGCGGAACTCAACGCGGCAGCGGATCGTCGTCAGCGGTCAGGAGCCGGCAGGTCCGTCGGTGCGCGGCACGATCCAGACATTGCGGTACCGGGTCGGGCTGCCGTGGTCCTGGAGGAAGAGGGGACCGGCACCGGTGGCCCGGAGCCGCTTCTCCAGCGAGCGGAGGTGATCGGTGACACCGTGGCGGTAGGGGATGTAGGGGGACCGCGGCTCGGTGAACTCGACACCGTCCTGCACCTTCTTGCCGTTGAGCCAGGCGGTGATCGTACCGGCACGCACCACCGTGCCGGCGGCGTCGCGCCGCGGGGCGATGAAGCGGATGTCGTAGACCTGCCACTGCCCGGTCGGCAGCGCCGCGTTCACGAGCGGGCGCGAGAACCGGTACAGGCTCCCCTCGTCCTGATCGGTCGGGGGCTCGACACCGTGCGAGTCGTAGATCTGCATCTCGAAATGGCCGTGGATGTAGAGGCCGCTGTTGCCTTTGGCGCGGGGGTCGGTCATGAACTCGGCGTGGATGTCGGCATCGCGGAACTCCGCGACCGAATGGACGTGATTGGCATGCCCCGCCGACGTCCCCACCACGAGCGCCCCGTCGGCGACCCGCCAGTCGATCGGCCCTCCCGACATCGCGACCATTGCCGGCGCCGGGGCACCGTCCGCCGACGGATCGGCCGGCACGACGACGATCGCACCCGGCGGCGCGGGCACCGGCAGCGGCGCCTGGACGGGATGGAAGCCCGCGGCGTCGTCGCGGCGTTTGCCGAGCACCTCGCGGTCGGCGAAATCGGCAAAGCGCTGCCAATCGTATTCAAGCATGTCGTGGCCACCGCTGCGGACGTGGTAGCCGACGCGGCGCCCGATCGCCGTGTCGATCGGCGGGAATTCGCCCGTGCCCAAGCCGGTCAGGCCGTGGACGAGCCAGGCCGGCTCGGCGGCCACGGCGGCGAGGAATTCGCCACGCGGATCGGCCCACCGGTCGTCGACGGCGCTGGCGACGTACAGCGGCCGCGGTGCCGCCATCGCCAGCAGGGTGTGCTGGTCACAGGGCATCTCGGTCTCGCGGTCGGCGTAGGTGGCGAACCGCGGGGCGAACCAGTGGGGGAAGCGCTGCGTGATCACCGCCACCGTCTCGCCGAAAGTGCGCCGCTCGAGCGCCGCTCCGCCGCACCCGGAGTTGTTGGAGACCACCATCGCGAAACGCTCGTCGCAGGCTCCAGCCCACAGCGCCGTCTTCCCGAGCCGTGAGTGGCCCACCACCATCACCTTCGTGCGGTCGACCTCCGGGAGGGTGACCAGCCAGTCGAGGATCCGCGACAGGCCCCAGGCCCAGGCGGCGATCGCGCCCGGTTCGTCGGCCGGGAGTTCGCCGATCGTCGGGCGACCGAGCGTGGGGAGCACGCTGTCGGCCCGGCCGTCGGCGCGGTCGGGGAAGACGTCGCCGCAGTAGGCGGTGGCCAGGCCGTATCCGCGCCTCGCCATCGCCGCGACTGGAAAACGCCGCGCCTGGCTGCCGCGCGACTTCTCGGTGGCGCGGTTGTCGGCGACGCCGCCCTCCCTGTCGGCGGGCATCCAGGCGGTGGAGAGACGCACCGCCGGGTCGGTGGTCTCGGCGTGGTTGCCGCGGAAGTTGAGGCCGAGGAAGACCGGCACGGGGCCAGCGGCCCGGGGCAGGTAGACCAGCACGTCCACCATCTTCGCCGTCGCGGCCTGGCCGAGGCGCAACCGCGCCTGGATCCGGCGCACGGGGGTGCCGTCATCGAGGGTCACGTCGGCCCTCTCGACCGCGCCGACCGGCTCCACCGGCACGACGGGAAGGCGCTGGCCGTAGACATGCTGCTCGAGGGTCCGCAGGTGGTGCGGACGTGCGACCCGCGCCCAGCCGTCCGCATCGGTCACCGGTGTGCCGTCCGGTCCGGCGACGACCGGCGGCAGCGTGTAGGTGCCGACCGCGGCCTCGTCGGAGTTGGGCTCGGCGGCCCGCGCCGGCGTGCCGCCAAGCAGGGAGCCAGGGATCGACAGGAGTAGGACGACCACCGGGAGGATGCGGGGAGGCATGGCCATCACGGGCTCCAATGGGTCAACGCGTCGGTGACGACGGCAGCGGACGCGCGGTCAGCCCCGTGCCGGCGGGCTCCGCAGACGCGGCCATCTTCGCCGTCCTTCCTTGGGCTGCAAGCCGTGGCGGCCGGGAGCGCCTGGCGTCACCGTGGCGCGACACGCGCCTCAACGGCGCGACAACCGGGCGGCAGGGCTGTTTCGGCCGCTTTTCCCCCACTCCGACCCGATCGCGGCGCGTGATCGACGCCCGCCTGCGCTCCGTGGACGTGCCAGCCTGCAGGCGCCCACGGCCTGATTCACAGTGTCTTGCCGGTGGTACGGGACGTGCATTCTCCAACCCCCGGCCGCTCGAGCCGAGCGTTCCGCCGCGACCGCACTTCCGCCCGCGGCGACCACGATCCGCCCACACTGGAGACGACCGTCATGAAGAAGATCGAAGCCATTATCCGCCACTTCAAGCTCGAAGAGGTGAAGGACGCCCTCAACGCCCAGGGTGTCAAGGGGATGACCGTCACCGAGGTCCGCGGCTTCGGCCGCCAGAAGGGGCACACCGAGACCTACCGCGGAGCGGAGTACTCGGTCGACTTCCTCCCCAAGGTGAAGATCGAGGTCGTTGTCGGCGACGACGAGGCGCAGGCGGTGATCAACAAGATCATGCAGACCGCCCGCACCGGTCAGGTCGGTGACGGCAAGATTTTCGTCACCACCCTTTCCGAGGTGGTGCGGATCCGCACCGGTGAGACCGCCGCCGCGGCGATCTGAGCGGGCCGCGCGTCCGCGTGGCGCCGGTCCGCGGGGCGGCGTGACCCCGCGGGCCGGCGACCGGCCGCTCAGGGCTTCAGCGGCCGGGTCATCTCCACGGGCACGACCCACTGGTCGTACTGCTCGGGGGTGACGTAGCCGAGGGCGACTGCCGCGGCCTTGAGGCTCGAGCCCTCCTTGTGGGCCTTCTTGGCGATCGATGCCGCCTTCTCGTAGCCGATGTGGGTGTTGAGGGCGGTGACGAGCATCAGCGAATCGTCGAGGTGGTGCTTGATGCGGGCGTGATTGGGCTCGATTCCCTCGGCGCAGTGGATCCGCATCGAGTCGCAGGCGTCCGCGAGGAGCTCGGCGCTCTCGAGGACGTTGTGGATCATCACCGGCTTG
>SXWA01000245.1 GCA_005791575.1 Planctomycetaceae bacterium | reverse complement strand
GGCTTGCGCGGGTCGAGGATGTAGCCGCTGGTCACGTAGAGGAGCCCGTCGGCCTCGAACGGCGTGGCGATCGTGATGCTCGACATCCCCTTGAGCGACCAGAGGAGGGTGCCGTCGAGGTCGTAGCTGCGCACGGCGCCGGTGCCCGGGGTGACGATCTCGGTGCGGAGCGCGTTTTTCCAGACGAACGGCGTGCTCCAGTTGCTCTTCTCGTCGCGCGGGGTCTTCCAGAGCTCGCGGCCGGTGGCGGCGTCGAGGGCGACGATCTCCGACTGCTCCTCGTTGTCGTCGACGACGAACAGCCGCCCCTCGTGGAGCGCCGGCGAGGCCGCCGCCCCCCAGCCGAAGCGCATCGCACGCGGCGGCAGCGGCCGGTGCCAGATGACCGTGCCGTCGAGATCGAGGCACCAGAGGCCGACGCTGCCGAACATGCACCAGACATGCTTCCCGTCGGTGACCGGGGTCTCGGAGGCGTAGCTGCTCTTGATGTGGATCGGCGTCTTCGGCACCCCCTCGTGGACCTGCTTCTCCCAGAGGACGGCGCCGGTGGCCAGATCGAGGCAGACCACCCGCCACTGGTGCACGCTCTCGGCCGGCTTGGGGCGCTCGCCGCCGAAATAGAGCCCCTTCTTCGCCGCCTCGGTCTCGCCGGTGTTGACCACGGTGGTGAGCACCACCCGGTCGCCGGCGACGACCGGCGACGACCAGCCGCGGCCGGGGATGTCGCGCTTCCAGGCGACGTTGTCGGTGGTGCTCCAGCGGTCGGGCGGGAGGGCGTCGCCGACGGCGATGCCCCGACCCCCGGGACCGCGGAACTGCGGCCAGGGCGACTGGGCGCTCGCGCAGCGGGCGGTGCAGATCACGCCGATGGCGAGCATGCAGCAGCCGACGATCGGCAGACCAACGGAACGCCCCAGACCGTGCTGCACCATGATGCCACCCCGCAGGAAGACGGGCCGCCATCCAGGGAGCACGGTCGATGCCCGACCGTCGCGCCGATGGAGCTGACGAGTCCCGCGATGCCGACAGCCTACCAGGCTGCATGCCAACAGCCTGCCGCACCTCACGGATGAGGTGCCGGGAACGCATCTCCGGTGAAAAGTGCGGCTTTTCGAGTGCCCGATGGCCATGAATGGACTTCGGCCACGGGCTGAGAGGCGCGCCGCCTGGCCATCAGGGGGCGGCCACGGCGTCGAGTCGCGCTGCCAGCGCCGCCGCGCTTGCCGGCCGGTCTTCCGGCCGTCGCGCGAGGCACTGCCGGCGGATCGCCAGCAGGTCGGCCGCGATCCCCGGCGGGTCGTCAACGGTGGTCACAGGAAGCGGGTTCCGCAGCCGGCGAAACGCCTCGCTCGGCCGCTCGCCGGCATGGCGCGAGCGCCCCGTCAGCAACCGGTCGAGGACCAGGCCGAGGGCATGGATGTCGGTGGCCGGGCCGACCGGACCGATCGCCGAATCGACCTGCTCGGGCGCCATCCACTCCGGCGACCCGAGGAGCGTGCCGGGGCGGGTGAAGTCGGAGAGCAGTTCCTGATCAGCGGCAGCCTCGGCCTGCACGAGTTTGCCGAGGCCGAAGTCGCCGAGCTTCACCCCCCAGCCGCCGCCGGCCGCATCGCCTTCCACGAGGAGCGGCGGATGGGGCGTCGCCGGCACGAGGAAGACATTGGCCGGTGTGATGTCGCGGTGGAGGATGCTGCGGCGATGGGCATGATCCACGGCCCCTGCCAGTCGGGCCACGATCCCGGCTGCCATGCCGCCGGGGAGCGGGCCGGGGTGGCGCTCGAGCCAGCCGGCGAGACTCCCCCCCTCGCACAGCTCCGAGATGATGAACGGTTGATCGCGCTCGATGCCGACCTCGATGAGCGGCACGATCGCGGGATGTTCGAGCCGGGCGCAGAGCCCGGCCTCGCGTTCGAAACGCCGGCGCTTCGCCGCCGAGAGCAGCGACTCCGGTCGCAGCAGCTTGATGGCGACGCGCCGTCCCGTCGTCGGGTCGGTGGCGGCATAGACCACCGCAAACCCACCCCGGCCGATCTCGGCGCCGACAGTGAACCGGCCGATCCGAGCCGGGGGCGTGCTTGCCGGCTCGGGGGCGGCGGCGCGGTGCTCGGCGGCCAGCGCCCGGATCGCGAGCAGGAGCCGGAGATCGTTCGGGGCGACGCGGGCCGCGAGCATGTCGGCGTCCGCCCCGACTGATGCACCGGTCTCGCGCCCCGCCAGGATGTCGTCGAGCGCGGCGAGGATCGAGAGCTCACGCTCGCGTTCCCGGTTCGGGGACGGCGTTTCGTCGGGCAGGTCGGTGTCGCCAGAGGGGCGCATCGTCAGTGACCGCCTGCGGGGATGGGGGCGGTCGGATCGCCACCGCCCGGCCGAGCGCGGCCGTGGGGATCACGACCGTCGCCGGGGCCCATGAGGGCGATGAGCGCGTCGAAGGCCCGTTCCCAGAGTTTGCGCACCGCATCCTCGGAGCGGCCCATCCGTTCGCCGACCTGCGGGAAGGTGAGATCCTCGAACGACCGCAGCCTGATCACGGTGCGGTAATCGTCGGGCAGGAGGTCGATCAGCCGGGTGAGCATCGCCTGATCCTCGCGCCGGATCGCCGACAACTCGGGGTTGCCCTGTCCGGGGAGAAGGTTCTGATCGGCGGTCGACCCGGTGCCGTCACCGAGGCGCACTTCGCGGGTCACGTCGCGCTTCTGCACGCCGTCGTAGTGGCGGATGGTGTCGTACAGCGTGTGGGTGACGATCGACTTCAGCCAGTTGAAGAACTCCCCCTCGCTGCTCCCGAGAAACATCCGGAAGTCGCGCCGGGCGTCGATGGCGGCGTCTTGGTAGATGTCGCTCACAGCGACCTTCGACTGCAGCATCCGCGGCAGGTTGGCGGCGATGTACCACTCGAGCAGCACGCGGCGCCACTCGAGCAACCGCCCGATCGCCGCCACCGAGCCGTTGCGCGCCTCGTCGAGGATCCGCCGAAACTCCTCCGACTCAGGCTGCGGCGATGCGTTTTCCATGCCCTTCTCCCGCGTGCGTGCGGAACGCGTGGAGGCATGGTAATCGGTCGATCGGTCGGCCGTGAGAGCAGGGCCCACAGTGGGGGGGCGCGTGCCCCGCTCGAAAGGCAGGGGCCAATTCCGTCCCCGGGGGTCAGTCCCCCCAGACCGCCTCGATCCGCGCGGCCGGGGCGAAGCGGTTGCGGAGTCGGCCGTCGGCCCCCCGCTCGAAGTCGGCGCTCGCGGTCACCAGGGCGATCGGCCGGCTGGTCACACCATGGGCCTCGAGGTATTCCGTGCGGTCGAGGAGTTCGTGCGGCAGCTCGAAGAATGCCGGGAGGTCGGCAAGCTGGTCGTGGGCATCGATGATCGCCACGCCCCGCATCCCCCGGGGTTGGATCAGCAGCGACCAGCCGTACATCTCGAGGGGCCGCTGTCCTCGTGTGCCGGCAGCGCGACGTGTCGCCGACAGGGACAGGGATTCGCGACCGGACCGGGGCCGCCGCCAGGCCACCTCTTCGGCATCCCCTGGAATCACCAGGGCAGCAGCGACACGGCAGGCGACCCCCTGCGCTCGGTACCACGCCATGTCGCGGCCGATCGCCTCCCAATCGGATCCCAGCCTCGGCAGCAGACGGCGGTCGTCGCTCACCTCCACCGTCCAGCGGCCGTGAGACGACGATTGGACCATGAGGACCGGGCCGAGGATCAACGGACGATAGAGGAGGCGCCTCGAGTAGCGGCCGGTGGCCGATTCGCCACACGGCGAAGCGGCTTCGGGAAACACATGGAGGGCCGGAGTGGCGATCGGGCGGCTCGAGTCCATGCGAGACAGTTCCCTCGTTCCCTGGGATGAGCAATCGGCACGAACCCTACCCGGTGGGCTGGACAACGTTGGTCCATCAGCCGGTCATGAAACCCCCGGGCACCTGGCGGACACCCCCCCTTGAGGGTGGCATGGGCCATTCCTTCCCGTCGCTCCCCAGGGGGCGATTCCGCACGTTACCGTTGGGGGCGGAAACCGGTCGCCAAAGCGGTCACGGTTTTTTCAGACCCCTCCAGCCGTCGCGATCGAGGGCTGGAATCCCCCGTTTTCCCGGAACACGTTGCATGGATTCGCTCGGCCGGCACGAACAACTCCTCCGACTGTGCCACCTCGTGGAGATCCTGGCGGCGGCCCGCCGGCCACTCGCCGTGGGGGATTTGAAGGACCACCTCCGCGACCGGGGGGTGATCGACGAACTCTCCGACCGCACGATCCGCCGCGATCTCGGATTCCTGGAGACATTCGGGTATCCGCTGCGCTGTGCGCGCGCCGGCCAGGGGGAGGAACGCCAGCGCTCCGGTTGGTCGCTGGAACGGACCCCGGGCCCGTCCGGTCTGGCCGCGCCCCCCATCTCGCTGCCAGAACTGCTCGCCCTGACCGTGGCCCGTGACTTCCTCACCCCCCTTGCCGGCACGTTCTATTGGCGCGGCATCGCCCAGCTCTTGGCACGGGCCGAGCGGCTCGCGACCCCGGCCCTCATTGCCTATGCCGACAACCAGCGCGAGGGCCTGGTCGTTCATCCGCGTCCGCCGGAGGGCCGCTACCGTCCGCGGCTGCTGGCGGCGATCAACCGTTCGATCCGCAACGGCCTGGAACTGGAGATCCGCTACCGCGGTCAGGGGGACCGGCGGGCGGTGTCCCGTGTGATCCAGCCAGAGGCACTGGTGCTCTACGACGGCGTGCTCTATGTCGCTGCCCATCCGGGCGGAGCCAAGCCTCCGCCATCGCCGGGCCTGCGCTTCTTCAAACTCGATCGGCTCACCGCCGCCCGGGTGACGACAAAACGCTTCGCGCCGCGCCGCACGAGTGTCGCCGACGCCTTGGCCGACAGCATCACGATCTACCGCTCGGCGAAGTCGGCACCGCGTGCCTACCGGATCGTCGTCGCGCCGGAACGGGCCCGCTGGGCCGGCGAGAAACCCTTCCATCCCCGCCAGAAGGCCACCCGCCGCGCCGACGGCAGTGTGCTGCTCGAGATCGAGAAGGCCTGGGACGACGAGATGGTGCCGCAGTTGCTCGCGCTCGCCGACTGCGTGGAGGTGCTCGAACCGCTCGACATCCGCGAGCGGATCGCCGCCACCGCCGAGCGGATCGTGGCGCTCTACCGGAGCCGCCCGACGGCGAAATCGAAACGCACCCCGGCGCGCTGACCGCGCGGACCGACAACACTCGGCGGTGTCCCGCCCCACGATCGACGGAGCCCGGGATTGGCGGCAGTTCGTCGCGAGTCGGCTATCCTGCCGCGAGCAGGAACTGCTGCCATCCCGGGCGGTGCACCGCCGGGAAGCCGGGTCTGAGTTGCCGTGGCTGGGGTATCGTGCGGTGCGGCGCTCGCGGACGGCAAAAGTCTCCTCGCTGAGGCCGGGGCGGCCTCACGCTCGTCGAGCGTTTGCCGATCCCCTCGCTCGGTCGTGCGCGTGGCGCGGGGAGATCGGGCGGTCTTCGCCCGTCACCAGCGGAGCCCGGGATTGGCGGCAGTTCGTCGCGAGTCGGCTATCCTGCCGCGAGCAGGAACTGCTGCCATCCCGGGCGGGGTGCCGCACGGCCAACGCGGCCCGGGAATTCCGGCGGTGCGGCGCTCGGGCGTGGGCCAGGGGCAGAGTGCGCTCGGTCACCTTCCCGCGGCCAGCGTCAGCGTGGCCAGACGGGTCTCGATGTCGGGAGTGAGCTGGTCCCAGCGGAACCGCCACGACCAGTTGCCCCATGGGCGGCCGGGCACGTTCATCCGCGCTGTGGACCCGAGCCCGAGCAGGTCCTGAAGCGGGTAGATCGCGGTGTGAGCGCGGGCCGCGAGGGCCATCCCGATCAGGTCCCAGTGGATCGCAGCGCCGTCGGTGGAGAGCCGCACCCGGAGGCGGTGCCGCTCGCGCTCCACCTCGTCGGCCGATCGGGTGGGGTTGGCATCGGGCGGGGTGTGATACCAGCCGTGCGCCGTGTCGTTGTCGTGGGTGCCGGTGTAGACGACGATGTCGGGCGGGTCGTCGTCGGTGGGCGGGGCCTCCGGGCCGGGGGGATCGCCGAAGATGAACTGCAGGACGCGCATCCCCGGCAGGCCGAGTTCCTGCCGGAGCGCCTCGACATCCGGCGTGATCAGCCCGAGATCCTCGGCGATGATCGGCCGATCCCCGAGGGCCCGGCGGGCGGCGTCGAAGAGATCGCGGCCCGGGCCCGCCACCCAGCGACCGGTGGCGGCGGTGGGGGCTTCGGCCGGGATCTCCCACGCGGCGGCGAAGCCACGGAAATGATCGACCCGGAGGATGTCGTAGAGGTCGAAGGCGCTCCGCAGCCGCTCCACCCACCAGGCGAAGCCGTCTGCCGCGTGCTCCTCCCAGCGGTAGAGCGGGTTGCCCCAGCGCTGACCATCCTCCGCGAAGTAGTCGGGGGGCACGCCGGCGACCACGGTCGGCCGGCCGGTGGCATCGAGCTGGAACAGTTCCGGATGGCACCACACGTCGGCGCTGTCGTGGGCGACGAAGATCGGCAGGTCACCGACGATGGCGATGCCGCGGGCCCGCGCTGCATCGCGCACCTCGCGCCATTGCTCGAAGAAGAGAAACTGCAGCACGCGTGCCCGGTCCACTTCCCCTGCCAGCCGGGCGCGGGCGCTCCGCAGCGCCGCCGGCTCGCGACGGACGAGGTCGGCCGGCCAGTCGACCCACGGGCCACCGCCGAAGTGGGCCTTGAGGGCGGCGAACAGGCACCAGTCGTCGAGCCAGCCGCGCTCCCGTTCGGCGAAGTCGGCGGCCGCGTGGCCGAGCGCCGCCGGGCAGCCGCGGTGCCACTGCTCGACAGCCTTGTCGAGGAGGTGCGACCGGGCGGGGATCACGGCACCGAAGTCGACGCGATCGTCCGGGAGCGGAGGGACCCCCGCGAGGTCGTCGGAGCCGAGCAGGCCCTCGCGGGCGAGCCACTCGAGCGACACCACCTGCGGATTGCCGGCGAACGTCGAGAGCGACTGATAGGGGGAATCACCGTAGCCCGTGGGGCTGAGCGGCAGCACCTGCCAGAGCCGCTGCCGCATCCGCTCGAGGTGCACGAGCCACCGGTGGGCCTCCGGACCGATCTCACCGACGCCGAACCGGCCCGGGAGCGAGGTGGGATGGAGGAGGATGCCGGCGCGGCGGGGAAACGGCATGATGGTGGACCCTCGTTGGCGGACCCGCCTGCCGGCCGCTGCAACGGGGAAGTGTAGGTGGTGACGGCGGCAACGGGAACGGCGGCGGATGGAGTGGCGGGATGAGTGCCGATGTGCCTGACGGTTTCAGCGTGATCGATCTGGCGGTCCGGGTGGGGGCGCGCGACCGATCCGCCCTCGTCTGTCGTCCCACGGCGCCGCCGCCTCCCGGCGGCTGGCCGGTCGTACTCGCGTTTCACGGTGGCCGGAGCCACCCCGACATGATGCGGCGCTTCTCCGGCCTCGACGTGCTCGCGGCGCACGGCCGGTCGGTGGTCTGCTACCCGGCCGGTACCGGCACCCGCGAGAGCATGCTCACCTGGAACGGCGGCAACTGCTGCGGTGAGGCCCGCGACGGCGGGGCTGACGACGTGGGATTTGCCCGCGCCCTCGTCGACGATCTCGGCCGCCGCCTGCCGGTCGATCCGCGGCGGATCCATGCCACGGGGATGAGCAACGGCGCCATGATGGCCTACCGGCTGGCGGCCGAGGCGGGCGATCTGGTGGCGGCGGTGGCGCCGGTCGCCGGGCCGTTGGCGCTCGAGTCGATCCGCCCCGCCCGGCCGGTGCCGATCCTCCATTTCCACGGGTCACTCGACCAGTTCACGCCACTCGAGGGTGGGGTGGGGCGGCGGAGCGTGACCCGGACCCACCACCGGGCGATCCGTGACGGCCTGCTCGAGTGGGTGCGGTGCAACGGGCTCGACCCCGAGCCGAGCCGCGAACCGGTTCCCTGCACCGACGAGGGGATCGGCATCGAACGGATCGCCTGGGGGGAGGGGAGCGCCGGCGAGGTGATCCTCTACGAGCTCACCGGCGGCGGACACACCTGGCCGGGGCGCGTTCCCGAGTCGTTCTACCTCGGGCCGTCGGCCCTGTCGTTCGACGCCAATCCGCTGATTGCCGCCTTCTTCGACCGGCATCCCCGGCCCTGATACAACCCACCCAGACGCCAAACAAGCGAGGCCAGCCATGCGACGTCGCGACCGCCGTGTGCCGCGATCGATGATCGGGGCGGTGTCGGCAGGTGTGTTCATGGTGGCGGCGGGACTGCCGGCCGCCGATCCCTTCCCCGAGCCCCGCGACACGGAGAAATCGACCGAGCGGCCGATGCCGCCGGACGAGGTCTGCGGCACGGCGCGGCTGCCGCCCGGCTTCGAGCTGCAGGTCTTCGCCGCCGAGCCCGCCGTCGCCAACCCGATCGGGATCGCCACTGATGCCCGCGGGCGCCTCTGGGTGGCGGAGAACTATTCCTGGAGCGGCGCGGGGTTCGGCGGGTGGACGACCGACTTCCGCGACCGGGTCGTGGTGTTCGCCGACCGGGACGGCGACGGGCGCCATGACGAGCGCACGGTGTTTTGGGACGGAGCCCGGAGGCTGACGAGCATCGCGGTGGGGCTCGGCGGCGCGTGGGTGCTCGACCTGCCCCGGCTCCTCTTCATCCCCGACCGCGACGGCGATCTCGTCCCCGACGGGCCCCCCGAGGTGGTCCTCGACGGGTTCGACGCCGATGCCGTGGGCCACACGCCGGCCAACGGCCTCAAGTGGGGGCCCGACGGGTGGCTCTACGGCCGCCACGGCATCCAGGCCACCTCCCGCATCGGCCGGCCCGGCGACGGGCCGAGCCAGCGCGTGGCGATCAACACCGGAGTGTGGCGCTACCACCCCGGGCGCCGGTGCGTGGAGGGGGTGCTCCACGGGATGACCAATTCCTGGGGCTTCGACTTCGACGCGCGCGGCGAGATGTTCGTCATCAACACCGTCATCGGCCATCTCTGGCACGTCGTCCCCGGCAGCCATGTGGAGCGGATGTACGGTGTCGATCTCGAGCCCCACCTGCACGACCTCATCCCGCAGGTCGCCGACCATGTCCACTGGGACACCGGCGAGAAGTGGAGCGACGTCCGCGGCGGCATCTCCGACCGCACCAGTGCCGCCGGGGGGGGCCATGCGCACATCGGCCTGCTCATCGAACAGGGCGACAACTGGCCCGCCACGTACAGGGATCGCGTCTACACGCTCAACCTCCACGGGCGGCGCATCAACAGCGATCACCTCGCACCGTCGGGGGCCGGATTCACCGCCAGCCACGGCCCCGACCTCGCCTTTTTCGCCGATCCGTTCTTCCGCGGGATGGACCTCGTCACCGGGGCCGATGGCGCCGTCTTCATCGCCGATTGGTCCGACACCGGGGAGTGCCACGACCACGACGGCGTCCACCGGACGAGCGGCCGGATCTACCGACTCGCGCACGGCCGCCCCGCGGCCACGCCCACCGTCGACATGACCGCGGCCGACATGACCGCGGCCGACAGTGCCGGCCTCCGGCGTGCGCTGTTCGCCGCCAATCAGTGGTGGAGCCGCGCCGCGGTGCGCGAGTGGCAGCGCCGCTCGCTCGATGGGGCTTCGCTCGACGCCGACGCCGACTGGCTGACGGCGACGTTCGCCACCGATCCCGACCCGCTGCACCGGCTGCGCTGCCTGTGGGCCCTGGCGGCGATCGACCGGCTGCCGGAAGCGCTCCTCGCCCGGGCCGTGTCGGCCGACGATCCGGCGATCCGCGCCTGGGGGGTGCGGCTCCTCGGGGAGCGCTGGTCGCCCGACGGCGCGCAGCCCTCCCCCGACGCGCTCGATCTGCTCGTCCGGGTAGCGCGCAGCGAACGGTCTTCCCCGGTGCCGCTCCATCTGGCGAGCCTGCTGCCGCGGCTCGACGCCGGGCGCCGTTTCCGGCTCGCCACGGCGCTGGCCAGCCACGACACCTTCGCCGCCGATCCCGCCCTGCCCCGCCTCGTCTGGTACGGCATCGCGCCGCTCGTGCCGCTCGACGCCGATCGCGCGGTGGCACTGGCGCGCACGTCGCGCCTGCCGTCGCTGCGGCGGTCGATCGCCCGGCGGCTGGCCGATGCGGTCGAGACCACGCCGGAGGACGTCACGGCCCTGCTCACCATGGCGCTCGAGGCCGAACCGGCGGTGATCGCCGACGTCTGCCGCGGACTGGCCGACGGCCTGCGCGGGTGGAGCCGGGCGCCGGCGCCGGCCGGATGGAGCGAGATCGGGCCGCGCCTCGCCGCCGGCGGCGGAGTTGCGGCGGCGGATGCGGTGCGGGAGTTGGACGTCGTCTTCGGCACCGGCCGCGGAGCCGACGCCCTGAAGGCGATCGCCCTCGACGGCAGTGCCGATCCGGCGGCACGGCGGCAGGCGATCGCCACGCTCGTGGCGGGCACCCCGGCCGACGGCGCCACCTGGTTGGTGCCCCTGCTCGGCGACCGGGCGGTGGTGGGGGCGGTGCTCGTGGCGCTGGCCCGCTACGACGATCCGACGATTCCCGGCAAGGCGCTCGAGCGGCTCGGCATGCTCGCGCCGGCCGAACGCGCGCAGCTGGTCGATCTCCTCGCCGCGCGGCGGGAATCGGCCGCCGTGCTCCTCGCCGCGGTGGCCGAGGGGAAGCTGCGGCGCGAGGAGATCTCCGCCCACCACGCCCGGCAGATCGCCGGCTTTGCCGACGACGCCCTCACCCGCCGGTTGGTGGATACATGGGGGGAGGTGCGGAGCTCCCCGGCCGACCGGCGGCGGCGGATCGAGCAGCTCGCCGCGACGCTCGACCCTGCCACGCTCGCGGCGGCCGATCGCGGCCAGGGGCGCGCGGTGTTCGCCCGGGCGTGCGGCTCGTGCCACGTGCTCTTCGGGAGCGGCCGCCTCCTCGGTCCCGACCTGACCGGCTCGAACCGGCGCAACCTCGACTACCTGCTCGAGAACGTCGTCGATCCCGGGGCGAGTGTCGCCGCCGGATTCCGCGCCGAAACCTTCGTGCTGGAGGACGGCCGGGCGATCACCGGCGTGGTCAGCGCCGCCGGCGACCGCACGCTCACGGTGCGCACGGCGCAGGACGAAGTCGTGCTCGACAAGCGGACGATCGCCGAGCGGAACGTCAGCGCGACATCCCTGATGCCCGACAACCTGCTCGTGCCGCTCTCCGAGAAGGAGATCCGCGATCTGATCGCCTACGTGAGCGGTGCCGATCAGGTGCCGCTGCCGCCAACCCCTTGAATGCATTCCGCTGACGAGTGCGGCCGATCACCGTGGGGGAGCCGTCACTGGCCGATCGTCGGCGGGCACGGCGGCGACTGTTCGCCGCTGTACGACGCGCCGACCACCCGGCTCCCGGCCACCGGTTCGTCGCTGATGAGCGTGGCGCCGGTGGGCAGGGCTTCCCCGGCGACCGGCAGCGCGCCGATCAGCGTCGCGTCGGCGACCGGCGGGCACGGCGGCGTCTGGCCATCGGCCGCTGCAAGGTGGGCACCGGCCACGGGAGCACCCGCGACCGGGCCCGGCATCACCTGGCCGGTCGCGCCCGGGATCGTCACCACCGGTGGGGCGTAGCTGCCCGGCACGGTGGGCCCGGGTGGCTGGGGGTAGACGGGCGGTGCATAGGGGGGGGCGTAGGCATAGTCCTGCCGATGGGTGGCGCAGCCGGTCGACAGGCCGACACCGATCAGCAGTGGAGCGACGGCGGCGGACGCCAGCGAACGCATACGGACCCTCCGGGGGACGGGGACCGTAGGGGCGCTTTAGCGCACGGGTCAAGGGCAGTCGGTTCCCGGGCGTGCCGGGCCGATCAGGGCGATGCTCGCCGTGAAGCCGTGGAGGCAATTGCGGCTGCCGATCGGGCCAATCTCCCCCTGGGCGAAGAACCCGGCCGACGCGATCGGGCCGAGCCGGTCCTGCACCATCCGGGCGTCGTGGTCGGCGGCGGGAAAGAGCCGGCGCCCGCGCCCGTTGCAGGTGAAGACGAGCGCCCCGGCGGGGCGCGGCCCGTCGGCGGCGGCCCGGTCGAGGAGCACGCTGAGATCGTCGTGGGCGCTGGCCGCATCGCGGACGTGGAACTGCATCGTCTGCCCGCGGCGCACGGCGTCGCCGACGACGATCGCCCCGCTCTCGGCGTCGGCGCCGATGACGTTGCGCACGAGGAAGTCCCCCTGGGCGAACCGCTCCTGGTACTCGCTGGCGACGCGCCCCACATGGAGCGAGGTGCGGACGAGCGCCCGGTCGGTCTCGTCGAGTTCGGTGTAGACCTCGCGCAGGCGCTCGAGTGCCGGCCGACCGCCGAGCTCGAGGATCACGTTCTCCTCGCAGCGCGTCACCACCAGCGGGCGCCCGATCGGGCGGCATCCCTGGGAGACCACCGGCCGGATCCGTGCGTTGCCGCCGATCACCACGCCGACGGCACCGCGGTCGTAGGACTGCCCGCCGACCACCAGCGTGTTGCCCCCCGGGTGGCGGCCGGCGCTCGCCATGCCACCGACGATGTGGGCCCTCGGCTGGTCGTCGGCCAGCCGCGCGATGAGGGCCTCGACCGGAAACGAGAACGGATCGGCGAGCAGGAGCACCCCCGCACCCTCGGGCCACGATTCCTCGAGCGTGGCGGGCCAGCCGACGAACGTCCCGCCGTCGGGTGTCCGCTCGTGCGACAGGGCGAAGGGGACCACCGTCGCCCCCGGCAGCCGCGCCAGCCAGACGACCACCGCCGGACCCGACTCGTGCTCGGTGCCACCGGCGAGGATCCCCTCGGCCGTCGTCCCGATGACCGCCGGGAGGGGCAGCAGCTCCGAGAGCCCCTCCATCGCCGGCCGGATCGCGCTGCCGTGGGAACCGGAGACGAAAACCACCGCCAGGTCGGCCCGGCCGCCGAGCGCTGCGAGCGCCCCGGCCGTCGCCTCGTCGAGGGCCTCCTCGAGCCGCGCTGCCGTCGAACCGACGGCGGCAAAGGCGAAGTCGGCGGTGGCAGGGGGCTCGTTCATGGTGCGGGGGTCAGAGGACGATGTCGGCGAAGCTGCCGATCGGGTCGTGTGCGGCGAGGCTCTCCACGGGGTGGTTCCCCGGCCGCTCCGCCAGCGCCGTGGCCATCCCGGCGGCGCGGGCGGCGTCGAGTTCCGCGCCGATGTCGCTGATGAAGAGGATCTGCCGCGGCTCGATCCCCATGTCGGCGGCGATCCGCCGGTAGCTTTCCGGGTCGCGCTTCGGGCCGGTGGTGGTGTCGTAGTGGCCGCGGAGCCACGGGGTGAGATCGCCGTGGGCGCTGTGGCCGAAGAACAGCCGCTGCGCTTCGACCGACCCCGAGGAGTAGATCCGCACGTCGAGGCCGGAGGTGGCCCAGTCCTCCAGGGCCGCCGGCACGTCGTCGTAGACGTGGGAGACCAGGGCGCCCGACTCGAACCCCTGCCGCCAGATCATCCCCTGGAGCATCTTCAGCGGGGTGCACTTCGAATCGCGGTCCATCAGGGAAAGGGCCGCCGTCGCGGTGGCGGCCTGCCAATCCTCCGGCTCCGCCGCGCCGGCTCCCGCCGCGGCGCGGTCTTCGGCACGGATGTCGGCGGCCAGCAGCCTGACCACCGGATCGTCGGCGCGGGAGGCGAGGAAGCCGCCGACGTGCTCCCGGGCGAACGCGAACAGCACCTCGTAGACGAAACTGATCGACGAGGTGGTGCC
>SXWA01000244.1 GCA_005791575.1 Planctomycetaceae bacterium | reverse complement strand
GTCGATGCCGCCCAGATCGACGAAGGCACCGAAGTCGGCGATGTTCTTCACGATGCCGCGCCGCACCTGGCCGACCTCGAGGGTCTCCATCAGCTGTTTCTTGCGCTCGGCCCGCTCCTGCTCGATGAGGGCCCGACGCGAGACGACGATGTTGCGCCGCGACTCGTCGATCTTGAGCACGAGGCACTGGATGCAGCGGCCGCAGTAATCGCCGATGTCGGCAGGACGGCGGATATCGACCTGGCTGGCAGGGAGGAAGACGTTGACACCCGAGATGTCGACGAGCAACCCGCCCTTGATCTTCCGGGTGACGAAGCCGGTGACGACGTCGTTCTCCTTGACGCTCTCCATCACCCGGAGCCAGTCCTCGATCCGCCGCGCCTTCCGCTTCGAGAGGGTGATCAGGCCGCGCTGTTCCTCCAGCGACCCGTCCTCGAACTCCTCGAGCAGCACTTTGACCGAGTCGCCCACCTGGGGCGGCGGCTCCGAGTCGTCCCACTCGTTGCGCGGGATGTAGCCTTCGCTCTTGTAGCCCACGTCGACGAGGACGAACTCGTCGTCGACACGCAGGACCTTCCCCTCGAGCACGGAGTTGACCGCGAGCGAAGCCCCCCCTCCCTCGTACTCCGCACCGTCGGTGCCCGACATTGCCAGATCGACTTCCTGGTCCAGTTCGTCGCCGATCTCCAGTTCGCGGATGAGGTTGCGGTTGACCATGCGTGTTGGGGGAGGGTGGGGTGAGGGGGAAGTGGGGCTACGGGCAGACCATCGGCCCGTGGAAGATCGGCAAAAACAAGGAAACCTGCAGTCTAGCAGCCGCAGCACACCTGAACAATCGAGCGATTTGCCCCGATTCCGCGGTTTGCCCGACCGACAGCCCCGAGCCAGGCCGGGGCACCGGTGGTGCGGCACGCCGATAATCCTCCTCGGAGCCCGATGCCGCCGGACGCTCGCCAGGAACCTCGAGATGAACGATCGCCCGGTCCCGTACCGTCCGTCAGCCGATGGGTCGCGCAGCGTGCCGTCGGCGGGCTTGCCGCCGATCCTGCTGGGCCGCCGGTCGTTGCTCGGCCTTCTCCCGGCCGCCGCGCTCGCCCCGGGGAAGACGTGGGCCCAGTTTCCCGATCCCGGCCCGACCGGCGGGGGACCGATCCTCGGCGACGTCCGCGAGCAGCGCTTTCGGGTCGGCATGGTGGTGACCGCCGTCGGCGGGCCCTGCCGTGGGCTGTATGCCACGCTGCCGGTTCCCGAAGACTGGCCGGAGCAACGGGTGACGATCGAGGGGGAGGACCTTTCGGCCGACGTCCGTGCGCTGCGGTACCGCACGCTGCCGGGTGGGGTGAAGCAGATGCTCGTGGAGATCCCCGACCTGCCCGCTGGCGAACGGGCCCGGGCGGTGGTCACCTTCTCGCTGGCGCGGGCGGCGCTGCTGCCACCGACCGACACGGCGGCGCTCCGAGTCCCGGAAAAGCCCGACCGCTCCCTCCGCATCAGCCTGACGCCGAGCCCCTACATCGAGAGCCGCCATCCGCGGATCGTGAAGCTCGCCAAGGCCACCGCCGCCGATCACAAGGGCTGGGCGCTGGTCGAGGCGCTCTACGACACCGTCCGGGAGACGGTCGAATACCGCAACGGTCCCCTCAAGGGCGCTGCCCGGGCGTTGGCCGACGGCTGGGGCGATTGCGAGGAATTGACCTGCCTGTTCATCGCCATGGCCCGGGCGGTGGGTGTGCCCGCGCGCACCGTGTGGGTCGAGGGGCATTGCTATCCCGAGTTCCATCTCGTCGACGGCACCGGGGACGGTTGGTGGTTCCCCTGCCAGGCCGCCGGTTCGCGTGCCTTCGGCCGCATGCCCGACCAGCTGCCGATCCTGCAGAAAGGCGACGCGTTCCGCGACCCCGACCGCCCGTCGCAGACCCTGCGCTACGTGTCGGAATTCGCGCGCGGTACCACGTCCGAAGGGGGGGGATCTCCGAAGATTCAGTGGATCCGCGAGGGGGCATGACCGCGCGGCCGAAACAGGGCTCCGGGCGCGGTGTGAAAACCTGACCCGCCTGCCCGATCAGTAGCCTGCCCGATCAGTAGCCTGCCCGATCAGTAGCCTGCCCGATCAATAGCTCGGGGCCCGGTTTGGCACCGCCCCGGTCGCGGGCACCGGCGCCGGACCACCATCCTCCACCCGGCCCGACTCGCGGGCCACGGGAGCGAACCAGCGTGGCACGATCGGTAGGCCGGCACCCCGCCACGCGGCATCGAGCCGATCACCGGCCATACGCACGATCTTCTCGCGACCGCGGCCGGCGAGCGTGGCCCGGTCGGCCCACGGGGTGACCGGCCCGTCGAAGCCCGCATCCCGGGCATGCGACAGGATCGCCGCCGAGTCGATCGTCCCCGTATCACCGGGCATGAGGCGCTGGCCGTGGTGCAGTTCGGAACCGGGCACTTCGCGTGGCGCGTCGGAGATCCGCACCTCCACGATCCGGCCCGCGGGCACCTTGGCGATCATGTCGAGCGGTTCGCCGGTGACCGCAAACGCCCAGCCGTCGACCACGACGCCGACGGAGGGATGCGACACCGCCACGAGCCCGAGCAGGCCCTCGTAGGTGTGGATGAACTGCAGAGCCTTGCCCGCGTGGGCATCGGTCTCCGGCACGAGCACCAGCCCGACCTGGATCCCTTCCTTCGCGGCGAGTTCCCCGATCGTGTGGAGCCTGGTGCGGTGCAGTTCGAAGAAATCCTTGAACGTGTGGTCGTCGCTCGCCGGGGCCACCGGCACCACCGCGCGGGTCAGTTCGGTCGCCTTCGCCAACTCCAGCCGGCGCGGGAGTTCGGCCATCTCCTCCTTGAACTCCCCCTCGTCGGCGGCGAGAGTCACCGGCAACTGGAAGACGCCCGACTTCAACCGGGCGCTCACCATCAGCCGCCGGGCATGCTCCACCCCGAAGATGTCGGCCTGCCGCTGGAAATCGACGATGTCGATGTCCATGCCGTCGAAGCCGAACGAGAGGGCCAGTTCAATGAGCTCGCTGGGACGGCCCGAAAGGGGGAGACCGACGGTGCTGAGGTTCCGGAACATGCGCGGATTCGGCTCCTGGTTGGGCTGGGGAGAATCTGGGATTATGCCCTCCCCACGCGGGTAAGGGAAGATGCCTCTGCCCCGCCCCCGTGACCCTCTCCCCGTGCCGCCCCGACGGGGCTGCCGTCCAGACGGCGGATCCCCCGCGGCGCTCCACCAGTCGCCATGGCCACGATGACGATCCTCGACGCCGTGATCCTCGGAGTGGTCCAGGGGCTGACCGAGTTCCTACCGATCTCGAGCACCGCCCACCTCCGTGTCGTCCCCGCGCTCCTCGGTCAGGATGACCCGGGGGGCGGGTTTTCGGCGGTGATCCAACTCGGCACGCTGGCGGCGGTGGTCGCCGTCATGTGGCGCGACATCCGGCGGCTCGCGGCGGGCTTCCTCGCCGCGCTGTCGATCGGTCGGCCGCTGGCGACGGCGGAATCACGGACCGCGCTGTGGATCATCGTCGGCACGGTGCCGATCGTCGTCTGCGGCCTGGTGTTCAAGGACCTCATCAAGGGGCCGCTGCGATCGATCGAGGCGATCATCGCTTCGTTGCTGGCGGCAACCGCGGTGATGGCGGCCGCCGAGTGGTGGACATCCCGGCGGGGGGCCGGGCGAACGCACGGTCGGCACGGCCTGGAAGCGGTCGGCCTCCGGGAGAGTCTGGTGATGGGCGTGGCGCAGGCGCTGGCCCTGATGCCCGGCACCTCGCGCAGCGGCATCACCATCTCGGCGGGCATGTTTGCCGGGCTCGACCGGGCCACGGCCGCCCGGTTTTCCTTTCTCCTCTCCCTGCCGGCGATCACGGCGGCGGCGGTGCTGGAGGCGGTCGAGGAGCGGAAGGAGATCCTCGGCACGCCGGAAGCGCGCGCCGCGATGGTCTGGGGCACACTCACCGCCGCGGTGGTGGGCTTCGTCGCGATCCGCTGGCTGCTGCGCGTGCTCGCCACGCAGACGCTGTGGCCGTTCGTAGCCTACAGGCTGGCGCTGGCGGGACTGCTGGCGTGGTGGCTCACGTCGGGGAGGGCTCCCGCCCCAGCGGTCGGCGCGATCGCGGCATCGACGCCCGCGAACGCCCCCACGGCGGCCGCCGATCCGGGCGCGGCGACCGTGCCCGGCGCGGGGAGCGACCGCGGGTCCATCCCCAAGCGCTTGAGCTTCTTGTAGAGCGCGGTGCGATTGATCCCCAGATGCCGGGCAGCGGCATCGCGCCGCCATCCATGGCGCTCGAGTGCCTCGAGGATCAGACGCCGTTCGGGTAGCGCCAGCGCCTGCTTCAGCGCCCCCGCGGTGGTGGCTCCCGCCGGGGCGATGGCAGGCGGCAGATCGCCGACGTCGATCACCGCCCCCCGGCCGAGGAGCACCGCCCGGTGCACCGCATGCTCGAGCTCGCGGATGTTGCCCGGCCAGGCATGCTGCACGAGCGCGTCGAGGGCGGCGGGCGAAAACCCCTCCACCAGCCGGCCGGCGCGGGTGGCAGCCTGCCGGCGAAAGTGCTCGGCGAGGAGCGGAATGTCGTCGCGCCGGCGGCGGAGGGGTGGCAGTTCGATGGCGACGACGTTGATCCGCCAGAACAGATCGGCCCGGAACCTGCCCGCCGCAACCAGGCCGGCCAGATCCTCGTGGGTCGCGAGGACGACCCGGACGTCGATGGTGCGGGTGCGGCTGCTCCCCACCGGCTCCAGGCGGCGGTCCTGCAGCACCCTGAGCAACCTCACCTGGAGGGCCGGCGAGGCGGTGGCGATCTCGTCGAGGAAGATCGTTCCCCCGTCGGCCTCGACGAACCGTCCCGGACGGTCGACCAGGGCCCCGGTGAATGCTCCGGCAACATGCCCGAACAGTTCGCTGTCGAGGAGCGGCTCGGCGAGGCTGCCGCAGGAAACCTCCACCAGCGGGCGACCGGTGCGGGGGCTCGCGGCATGGATCGCCCGGGCGAGGAGCGACTTGCCCGTCCCGCTCTCGCCGGTGATCAGCACGGTGGCATCGGTGGCGGCGATCCGCGCCGCCGTCTCGAAGGCCTCGAGGACCGCCGGGGCGCGGCCGAGCGGCCCCCCCGTGGGCAGACGGGGCCGCGCCACACGGTCGGCCGCGGCCGGACGGGCGGCCGCGATCGCCGCGAGAAGGTCGGCATCGCTGGGGCGCGGGCCGACGACGCGATCGACGACGGGGAGCGGGTCCGCGTGCGGTGTCTCCGACCGCACGAGCACGATCGCGATGGTCGGAGACCGCGCGGCGAGATGCACGCAGAAGCGCTCGACCGCCGGAAGCCCCGCATCGATCACACAGACGTCGCAGGGCGCGCGGTCGAGGAGCCGCTCGGCCTCCGCCACCGTGCCTGCGGCGCGGGCGTGCCACCCGAGCCCACACAGCCAGCGGGCCTGTGCCGACGCCGTCCGCCGATCATCGTCGACGACGATCACCCGGCCGGGGGGCGAGCCTGTGGGGGCAACGGCGGACGTCATGCGGGCTCCGACTGGCGAGGGGTCTGCTATGGAACCTAGGCCGTGGCCCGGGCGCCGCAAACTCTCCGCAGCCGTCAGAGTTGCCCTGTCTTCGCACCGCGGTCGTCACGACCGGCAGGATCGTTCCGGGCTGCAGAAGCCCTCCCGCACAAGCGCCCGGACCGTCAGTCGCCCAGACCGTCAGTCGCCCAGACCGTCAGTCGCCCAGACCGTCAGTCGCCCAGACCGTCAGTCGTCCGGACCGTCAGTCGCCCGGACGACCGCCGCGGGCCGACTCCGGCTGGGCGCCGGCCGGATCGACGCGCCGCGCCTCCGGAGTGGGCGGAGAGGACGACGCGAAGCCATCGTCGCCGACCGTATCGGCGACACGGCTCCCCTCGAGCGGGCCATCGGCGGACCGTGCGTCGAACGCCACGGCATCGGTGATCCGGTCGGCTGCCGGTCCGAAGATCAATTCCCGGTTCTCGAACAGCCGTTCCGGATCCTGGTCGAGCAACCGCATCCGCCGTTTCCGGAACCAGAAGAATGCCACCACGGCGAGCACGGCACACGACACGGCCGCCAGCGTCAGCCCGGCTTCCGCCGAGCGGATCAGACCGGTGATCCGGTCACCGAACGAGTACGACAGCCCGAAGAACCCACCGATCACCACCGACGCGCAGATCAGGTCGGCGAAGAGGAACCAGCGGTACTTCACCCGGAGGATCCCGGCGGTGAGATAAAAGGGGCTGCGCAGGCCGACGAGGAATCGGGCGACGAAAAATGCCTTGATGCCGTGGCGCTCGATCAGCGACTCGATCGTCCGCTCGCGCTCGGGGGTGAGGAACCCCGACCACCACGGATGCTCCTTGAGGATCCGGGCCCCGAAAAAACGCCCGATGGCATACATCAGGCTGTCCCCGAGGATCGCCCCGATGAGGCAGGCGGGCAGCGCGTAGTACCACTGGATCGCCCCGGCCCGGCTCGCCACCCCGGCGGCGACGATCGGTACCTCCTCGGGCACGGGGAGGCCGAGCCCCGTGAGGGTGAGAAACAGCACGATACCGAGGTAGGAACCCCGCTCGACCCACTCGATCATGTGCGGAAACGTCGTGACGCCGTGGGGGCGGGATGGGCAGGGACGCCTGGAACCGGACCCTCATTCTACCGCGGCAGCCCCGCATGGGGCAGCGGCGATTCCCGCGGTGATCAGGCTGTCGCCGTCAGATCGCCCGGACCACCTCGATGCCCGCTGCGACGGCCCATTCCACGTCGGCGGGGTCCAGATTCGCGGTGATCACCCGCATGCCCCCCGCGGTCCTGGCGGGCACGACCACCACCGCCGCCACCGGACCGCCCGCCGGGGCGATCCGGTCAAGGCCCGCGGGCCCGAGCACGTAGGCGGCGGTCGCCAGGGCATCGGCGTCGGCGGCGCTCGGGGCGAGAACCGTGGCCGACAACACCCCCTCCGCCGGCAGACCGCTGCGCGGATCGAGGATGTGACCGAGGCGGCGACCCCGGTCGATGAAGAACTGCGTGCCCGACCCGCTGGTTCCCAGTGAGCGATCGACGAGCGTGAGGGTGGCGAGCCGCGCCTGGGGGCGCAGCGGATGCCGCAGCCCCACCCGCCAGCCCCGGCGCCCCGGAAGGTCGGGGCCCTGGATGCCGCGTGCCAGCACACTGCTCGAACCGCCGTGCACCAGCAGGCTGCGCACCCCCGCGCCAACCAGACGGTCGGCGACCCGATCGAGCGCCCAGCCCTTTCCGATCGCCCCCGGATTGAGCTCCACACCCCGCTGCCTGAAGCGCAGCCGACGGCCCGGAGCATCGAGCTCCACCCGGCCCCAACCGGAGCAGGAGAGCGCCGCGGCCAAATCATCGGCGGAGGGTGTCTTTCCCTGGCGGCGGAGGAAGCCCCAGCAGCGCGACAGCGCACCGGTCGCCATGTCGAACGCGCCGGCTGTCTGCTCCCAGAGCATGCCGGCCCGCGCGAGCAGGCCACAGAGGTCGTCGGCCAGGGGTTGCCAGCCATCGGCGGCGGTGGCGTTGAGCCACGCCAGTTCACCGCCTTGACGGTGGATCGTGATCCGCTCCTCGACCTCTTCGACCAGGTCGAGGGCGGCGATCCCCAGTTCCGTCGCCTCCGCCACCTCGCCGGCGTTGAACACCACTTCGAACCGGCAGGCCATCGCGTCGCGACCGACGGCCAGCGTGTGGAGGTCGGCGTCCATGACCGCTACCGCGGCGCCAGACCGCGGTCGAAGGCATCCTGATCGCGGCGGAAGACCGCCAATTCCTTCTCGAACCGCTCCAGCGGGATCGTCCACACCGGCTGCTCCGAGGTGTGGGAATGGCAGTGGGCCACACAGAGGCGGTGGAGGAACTTGAAGAGGTGCCGCGGCACGCGCAGGGTGCGCAGGCCGTCGATCAGCCGGCGCTGATCGACCGCGGGGTCAAAGAGCTGCGCGAGCGTGGCCGGCGGGGTCCCTGTGCTCGCGGCCTTGACCCGCTGGGAGGCGATGTCGTAGAGGGTCTCGCCGGTCCATTCCAGGTTCGGCACGAGGTTCTGCTTGTCGAGCCGCGCCCGCTGGTTGAACGACTCGTCCTCGCGCTCGATGAACCGGTAGAGCTCCTCGGGGAGGAGGAGCTTGAAGCCGAGCCCGGGCGACTTGAGGAACTTGTTGTCGAGCAGCGGCCAGACGAGGAGCCGCATCCGCTCCGCCTGGCCGTTGACGGCGTGGGGCTCGTCGACACGATCGACGATCACCACCATCCCGCCATAGCCGAGGGCGGAGAGGATCCCTTGGAACTTGGCGAGCAACTCGTACCGGTCGTCGCTGCGGGCATGCCTGGGCAACGGCTGGGCAGCGAGATCGACCGCCGGCATCCTCGCCAGCGCCTGCGTCAGTTGGCCGACGGTGCGATTGCCGGTGCGCATGCTGCGCACCACCTGCCGGGCGGTCCACCAGGACCGCGCCTGCTTCCACAGCCACGGCGCCCAGGCCACCGCCAGGAAGGCCAGCGGCAGCCACCAAGGCGCGCTCGAGGGGACGATGCCGCTCCACCCTTCACCGCGACTGATCGAGCCGACGAGGGCCAGCAGCACCAGCCCGAGGGCCGCCACCCCGAGCCACAGCGGCCACGCCGCCCGCCACGTCCGGTAACCGATCAGCCGCCGCAGCCGGGCCCACCGCGAGGGGAATGTCTCGCCGGTTGACTGGTCATAGCAGGAGGCGAGGAGGGCGAGGTCGCGGGCCTGCGGGGCGGTCAGCCGGGCCTTGCCGCGGGCCCCGCCATCGAGCACCTGCGACACCAGCTGCGTCGTCGCCAAGGCGAGGATCGCGTCGATATGGTCCCACAGCTTCCAGTGTCCGAGCACCTTCTCGACCGAGCGCCGCGGGCCGACGCGATCGATGAACCGGTCGAGGAACGGATTGAAGTCGTCGTAGAGGACGACGAACGTCTTCCGGTCGGGGTGCTCGACGCCGTGCCGTTCGAACTGCCGCACCATCTGCAGCTTGAGCGCCGTCTTGCCCGACCCCTTCTCGCCGAAGACGATCGCCGTGCTCGGGTCGTCGGGGTTGCCGTAGACCTTGTCCCACGCCGGATGAAACGTCGAGTCGAGGCAGGTGCGCTTGAAGACGGTGTCGTTCTGCGCGTCTTCCTCGGCGAACGGGTTGCCGCCGATGCCGTGGTGCGCGAGGAATTCCTGGATGTTCATGGGTGCCCGCCGCTGGGTGACCGACCCGGCCCCGGATCCGCACGGGGCCCACGGGACCCCGGCCGGGCCCCGGCTACCTGCACCTGCCTCGCGTGCCGCGACCGTTACTTGCCGGCCGGCACGAGGCCCTCGACCATGCCGCGGAAACCGTCCGCGTACGTCGCCACGGTGGCTGCAGGTCCGTAGAACTTCAGAAAATAGCTTCCGGACGCGGGCGTTTCCACGATCGCCGCGAGCATCCTGTAGCCGGGGCGGTCGATCGTCTTCCCACCGGCGAACGGGCCAGCGGGGCTGTCCTTGTAGGTGCCCGACACATCGACCATCGTCACGGTGCAGTCGGCGATCTTGAGCGTCTTGCTGACCGCCTTGTCCTTGGTGGCCGCCCCGTCAGGCTGGGTGAACTGGCCATACCAACGATCGACGTTGGCCTGAACGCTGCCACCGGCCCCCATCACCGTCATCCGGCCCGCCGGGGCATCCCCCGCCGACGGGATCGCGAACTCCGTCTCCACGATCCCCGACTTCGGCTGCACCCGCTTCCATCCGGCGGGTGCTTCGAGCGAGAAGCCGCCGTCGGCGATGCGGAACGCCCGGGCGTCGTCCTGCGCCACGATCGGCGTCGTCGTAAGGCAGATCCATCCCGCCACCACGGCGGCGGAGAAGGCGATCGGGAAGGCGCGGCGGCGAAGCATGGGGAAGCTCCTCATCGTGGTGGGGCGAATGCAGACCGGACCGCTCGTCCGCTCCGAGTTCATGCATGATATCCGCACGGCCCGAGGCGACCGCCGCACACCGCCGGCCGTCCAGGGAAAGAGACAGGGGAAGGGGGCGGGAGCGGGCTGCCACCAGGCAGTCTCGAGACAGCCTGCCACACCTGATGGATGGACGTCGGCCACCGAAAGTCACCGGCCCCGGCGGGTCGGCACCAACCCCGGGAGGGGTGCGAGGTCGACCATTTCCGCCAGGCCCGCCTTCACCATCTCACGACCGGTCACGTAACGGTGCGTGCGGATCCATTCGCCGATCAGGTCGACCGCGGTGCCGAACAAGTGCCCCAGCAGGACATCCATCTCCTTTTCGAGTTGGGCGAAGTGCCGCGACCATTCCGCCGCCTCGGTGATCCCGATGTGCTCCTCGCTCTGCCACTTCATCGGGTGGAAGAGGAATACGCTGTACGGAGTGACGACACGGCGACGGCAGGCGGCAAATGGCCACAGCGCCGCCGACGAGCACTCGCCGGTGACGATGCCGGTGGCCTCGATCCCGCGCAGGCGCATCAGCGACACCAACGACATCGCGCAGTAGGGGCTTCCCCCCGGGGAATCGAAGTAGATGATGCACTCCCCGCCGGGCTCGATCCCCATCAGGCTGCCGGTGATGTCCGATTCGTGGTTGCCGAGGTCGCCGAGGACGGCGATCTCGATCGGGCCACCGGGGCCTTCCTCCTCGTCCGGATCCGGCTTCGGGGGCTGCGCTGCCTTGCGTGCTGCCATGGTGTTTCGATGCTCCGCAGGCCGGGGCTTCCTCTGCCCACGCGCCGTGAGGCCCTTTCTTTCGCTGTTCGTTCTCGCGCCACCGGCGTGCGCCGTCGCCGACAAACAACGCCCGGCCGTCACCCGCCACGTGGGTGGGTCACCGACCCCCTGATATCGAAAACGGCAGCGTAGGCGCCCCCGGTTCGCTCCGCAACCCACGGCCGTGCCCGCACGTTGGGAAGCCCGTGCCCGCACGCGGGGAAGCCCGTGCCCCCACGGCGGGAACACGACGGGAAGTGGATTCCCCCGGGCTGCCGACAGCCCGTGGCCAAAGTCCATCCTTGGCCTGTGGCCACTCTAAAACCTGCTGTTTTCACGGGAGTTGCGCTCCCGGCACCTCATCCATGAGGTGCAGCAGGCTGTTTGTCCACAGCCTGCTAACTCCGGTAGTCGCCGTGGCATGCATCACACGATTTCTTCAGGTCGCCCGCGGCCGACCGCACACCGTCGAAGTCGTCCTTGGCCGCGGCGGCGCGGGCCTTGAGCGCCGCATCGCGCATCGCGGCTGCGTATCCCCGGTAGGTTTCGTCGTCGTGGTATTCGAAGTCTTTCCGTTGGATGACTTCGGCGACGATCGCCGCCATCTCCACCTCGTGGAGCAGCTGGGCCGCGGCCCGCGTGAACTCGGTGCGCGACGCCACTGCCGCGCTGACGACCGCGTCGGCGCGCTCGAGCCGCGCCATCAGTGCCGGGCGGGCGGCCACCTGGCTCCAGATCGGCTCTCCGGCCTCGGGGTCGCGTTCCGACCGCGACGGCAGCCCGTTGCCCTCGAGCAACGCGGCAAGGTCGGCGGCCCGGGCCTTCGATTCGCTCAACGACTGGTCGGTGCCCACCTTGCAGTTGAAGCCGACCCGGGCAAACAGGTCGCGTGCCATGGCCGCGTCCTTCTTCCAGCGGATGTCGCCGTCGTAGGCCGCAATCACCCCGAAAACGAGGGCGATCGACGAGAAGGCCTCCCGCGCCGCCTCGTAGCCACCCCCCTTGAACGTCGTCGCCGAGGCGATCGCCTCCTGCACGGTGGCCTTCATGTCCTTCACTTCGTCGGTGAGCGTGTCTGGGGAGACCAACCCCGACCAGCGGAACCCATCCCCGGCAACGGCAGCTGGACTGCCCGGGTCGTCCGGCCCGGCGTTCGCGGCTCGACTGCCTGCCAAGGCGCTGAAATCGGGGCGCTGCCCTTCGAGCGTGGTGAACGCGTCGTCGAAAAACGTCGCCCGAGCCAGTGCCGGCCAACTGACCGGCGGCCGGGCCCGGACCCGTTCCCGGCCCGGGGGTGCCGCCACCGCCGCGCCGCGCGCCGGGCCGCGGCGTGCCTCCCCCGAGGGAAAGGTGAGCGCCACGATCGCGGGAACCACGATCGCCGCGCACCTCACCCACCCGCGGACCATGGCAGCACGACGTTCGCCGGGGATGGGGATGATGGATTCGCCGGTCGTGATCGGTGCGCTGGGCATGATGGACAACCCTCCTGGCGGGGTGAGAGCCGGTTCCCGCCGAACCATCCGGGGAGGCGAATTCGACCGCACGATCCGCATGATACAGGCGGTTCCCTGGCCCCGGGATTCGTCTTGACCTGCAGCACCACCGCCCGTCACCTTCCTCCGTCATCCCGTCGATCGAGCCATGGCCGCAGATGACGGCACGCACGGAGGCCCCGAGATGCAGCCCGAGGATCAACCCCTTCACCCGACCGTCGCCCCCCGCCACTGGTCGCTGTGGGTCGCCAGCTTCGTCGCCGGCTGCCTCACGGTGGTCGCCCTGACGATCACCGGGTGCTCCGCATCGTCCGGTCCGGCGGCTTCGTCCTCCGTCGTGGCGACGGAACCGGCCAAGCAGGCGGTCGTCACCTTTCTCGAGGCGATCAAGCGCGGCGACAACGATGCAGCCAGCGGGATGCTCAGCAAGGTTGCCAAGGCCAAGACCGAGGACTTGGGGATGATGGTGGCCCCGCCGGTGAAGCCCACTGCCACTTATTCGGTCAGCGAATGCGAAGTGGTCGGCGGAGCCGACGACCTCGTCCACGTGGCCACCACCTGGACCGACACCGACGACGAGGGCTTCAAGAGCAGCGAGAACGTCGTCTGGGTCGTGCGGCTCGACCCGGAAGGCTGGCGGGTGGTGGGGATGGCGCTGAAGGTTTTCCCCGACATGCCCCCGCTCCTGCTCAACTTCGAGGATCCCGAGGACATGGTCGCCAAGCAGGAAGCGGTGGCGGAGGAACTGCAGCGCCGCGCCGCCGCCGAGGCCGCCAAGTCGGGTTCTGCTGCCGGCGAACGGACCGCCCGCGGGAATCCGGTTCCGGCGGTGAAGTGACAGCGGGATCACGCCCGGCTCCGCGGCCGCTGTCTCCCGACCGGGTGTCCCCGCCCTGAATGGTCTCCGAACTGATCGCCACGGCCTGTTTCGCGGCGTTTCACGGGCACCACGCTGCCCCCACCCCACCGCCGGGGGCCGCTTCTTGGCCGTCCGGAGACAATCGAGACCCCCCCGCAAGGGTGTGATCCATCCTTGACACCCAGGGGTGCCCTGCTAGCTTAGCAGCCTGCCCAGCTTGCCCAGGCGGGAGTGTTTCGCCAATCGGCACGGTCGCCGCGGGATGTCCGCAGGGGCTGGAGCCGTAGCAAGGTGTTTTGCTCTCGCGGCTGGCACGAGCGGTTCGCCGCTCGGGTGCTTTGGTCCGGTGGCCGTCCCGGATCGAGTGGGTTCCGTGACGGCTCGGATGACCTTGGGTGCGTTCCTTCCTTCTTTGGAGACATGACATGAAGCGGTTCGTCGGTTTCGGTGCGGCGATGTTCGTGGCGCTGGTCGCCATCGCCCTGGCCGGTGGTGATTCAGGTGCCGTTGCCGGCCACGGCTGCCACGGCCGCAAGTGCCACGGCGGCGGTGGTCTGCTCGCCAAGCTCCACGCCAAGAAGTGCCACGGTGCCGCTGCGGCAGCGCCGGCTTCGGGCTGCCATGGCGGTGGTCTGCTCGCCAAGCTCCACGCCAAGAAGGCCAACAAGTGCCACGGTGCGGCGGCCCCGGCGGCGGCTGATTGCGGCAGCTGCGGCGGTGGCGAGGCCGTGAGCAGCGACTGCGGTAGCTGTGGTGGCGGCGAGGCCGTCAGCAGCGGCTGCAGCAGCTGCGGCGGTGGCGAAGTCATCTCCAGCGAGGGCGAAGTCATGACCAGCGGCTGCGCCGGCGGCGGTTGCAGCGGCGAGTCGGTCATCTCGACCGAGGGCGGCAGCGTGATCTCCGAGGGTGTCCCGACCGAGGCTCCGGCTGCCCCCGCGGCTCCGGCTGCCGACGCTCCGGCTGCCCCGGCCGCGACCTGAATGTGATTTCCTGGTCGTCGACCTCGAGGGGTCGATCACCAGGATCCCGGAAGACAAGAGAGCCAGGCCATCCTCCGGGGTGGCCTGGCTTTTTTTGTGTGTCGTCCGTTCGCCCACGGCGGAATCAGCCCGGCGGGAGAGTGAATGAGCAGGCTGTGGCCAAACAGCCTGCTGCACCTCACGGACGAGGTGCCGGGAGCGCAGCTCCCGTGAAAAGCGCAGCTTTTCAATTGCCCAAAGGCCATGGATGGACTTTGGCCACGGGCTGCTAGCCCCCACTCGCCGCATCCGCTGGCTTGCTGGTCGCAACAGCAGCCCGGCGGGAGCGTGAACTAGCCCCCACTCGCCGCATCCGCTGGGGCGCCCCCTGGGGCAGTCGCCGGAGGGGGAGACGGGAGGAACCGGCGCAGCAGTCGGCCACGCCTCGGCTGCGGAGCGGGAGCGGGAGCGGAGCCGGCTGGAGCCGGCTGCTCGGCTGCGGCCCGTTCCGCCCGACGGCGCGACAACTCGTCGATCACGCCCCCCACCAAATCGATGAGCCGGTCGGTGGCTGGATTGCCCGCCACCTCCGGCGGCAGCCGATCCTTGAGTTGATCGAGCCGGTCCGCGGTGCCGGCGGAACGCGGCGGCGCGGCCTGAGCCTGGGCACCGGCGCCCCCACCGTCGCCACCGGTGGTGGCAGCGGATGGCCGGGACTTCGGTGCGGGAAGCACCAACTCCTCGACTCCCGCTCTGCCCGGCAGCCGTGCCGGTTCGTCGGCCGACGCTCCGGAAGCGGCCGCAGCCGCGTCGGGCCGAGGAGCGATCCAGCCGGGCGTCGGCGGTGGCGGCGTGCCGGGCACACGGGGGGGCACCGCGGGGGCCGGCGACTGCCGCGGCAGGGGCGCTCCCTGACCGACGACCCGACCGAGGAGATCACCCACGACATCGCCGGCGAACCGGCGCAGCGATCCGTCGAAGTTCACCTTCGGCTCGCCGAGCGCCCCGCCGACCCCGATCGACACCGTCTTGCCCGCCATCGCGGAGAGGAGCGGGCGGTCGGCCGGCAATTGCTCGGGCAATGGCAGCGAGAGCTTCAGGTCGAGGGCCCCGTCGTCGATCGCGACCGTCCCGCGGGAGACCACGTCGAGTCGCCGCGCCGGCCCGGGGAGGGGCACACCGAACTCCAGTCCGTCGTGCCACACCTTGCGCTCCGCCAATCGAAACGCGATCCGCGAATCGTCGGCGATGCGCACCGAGGGGGGGTTCTCAAACCGCCCCGGCAGGATCGCGAGGATGTCGGAGACAAGCGGCCCCGGTCCGAGGTCGACGGCGTGCATCGACAGCGCGCCGGAGAGTGTGCCCGCCTCCGGCACCCCGAGCGGCAGGCGCGCCCCGTCGAGTTCCAGGGAAAAACGTCCTCCGGTCCGGGTCGCGTCGGCGAGGATCGGTGCGATGTAGGCGAGCACACCCTGGGCGACGTTGGGGTCGAGGCGGGCGTCGGCAAGCAACCTTGTCGGGCCGATCACGATGTCGCTGTGCGTGCCGCCGGGGGCAGGCTCGAGCGCCGCCTGGAGGTCGATCGGCGCGCTCGTCCACCGGCCATCGGCCCACGGCCCCGAGACATGGACCAGGGCATCGGCGATGTCGAGTCGCAGGCGCACCGGTGCCCGCCCCGGCTGCGGCTTCCCGCTCCCGGCGGCGGCCGGCGGCGGCGGTGGCACCACGAGCCGCGAGAGATTCGTCTCGCGATCGGCGTCGAACACCACCTCGACTTCCGCGCCATCGACGGCATACCGGCCGAGATCGCCCCCCGACAGCAGCATCGCCGCCAGGCCGTGGCTCCCCTCGATCCGCTTGATCGACAGGGGGGCACGGGAGCCGTCGCGGGGCACGACGCGCACGTCCTCGAACACCGGCGCGGTCAGCCAGCCCAGATGGACCTTGCCGAACGTCACGTCGGCCTCGAGACCGGGCAGCGCCCGTGACACGAGTGCCGAAAGGCGGCCCGGCTCGCCGAAATACCACGGCACCGCCCCTGCCCCGAGCAAGACCGCCGCCACCGTCAGCAAACCGGCGGTGAGCAACCACCGTCGCCAGCCACCGCGTGACACAGGCCCAGCCGGAGGGTCTCCAGCGGGAGGGGCGACCGGCCCGGCGACGAGGACAGTGGGGCCTACCGGGGCGCCGGATTCGGGCTGGGGCATGGGTGTTCTCCGCTGCGAAGGAACCGCGGCGTTCGACCGTCCGGTCAACGCACGCCTGCCACCGATCCGGATCGTGGCGACTGTCTCCGCCAATCATCCTACCGTTGCCTCCGCCCCAACGGCGGGCCGGTCACGTACGTGGCGACGGGCCGATTGGATCGCGCCGGGAGGACTGCTAAACTCCTCGGCACGCGGGCGTAGCTCAGTTGGTAGAGCGCTAGCTTCCCAAGCTGGATGTCGAGGGTTCGAGTCCCTTCGCCCGCTTTTCCGTTTTCGCCGGAACGATGGATGGAAGGCCGCCTTGGCGCTGGCTGCTTTGGGGCGGGACAAACTCTGCCGGCCCCGGACCTACCCATTCGGGCCCTGTGTTTCTTCCGCCCTTCTGCTCCGGTTGCTGCCC
>SXWA01000243.1 GCA_005791575.1 Planctomycetaceae bacterium | reverse complement strand
ATCCGCGGGGCGGCATCCCGATCGACGTCTTCTGGCAGCACGGCACGGTGCCGGCCGGCGTCTGGGTCCCGGAGCAGGGGGTGCCCGGCTACCGCGGCCGGGGTTGATCCACGAGGCAGGCGGGAGGAGTCGCGATGCTCTCGATCACGCGCGGTGGGGCCCCCTTCGGTCGTCGCACGCTCCTCCGCGCCGGCGGTGGCCTGCTCGGGGTGTCGCTGCCGCGGGCGCTGGCGGCCGAGGAGCTCGCGGCGGCGCCGGGCCCGCAGGGGCGGGCGCGGAGCGTGATCTTCCTGTTTCTGTTCGGCGGCCCGAGTCAGTACGAAACCTTCGACCTCAAGCCGGAGGCGCCGGCCGAGATCCGGGGCCCCTTCCAGCCGATCGGCTGCCGCACGCCGGGGCTTTTGCTCTGCGAGCACCTGCCGCGCCTGGCGGCGGTGTCGGACCGCTTCTGCGTCATCCGCACGATGTCGCACGACTTCAACGACCATAGTGGCGGCGCCCACTACATCCAGACCGGCCACCGCTGGCAGGTGCCGATCGGCGGTGGCTTTAGTGCCACGCCGCGCGACTGGCCCTCGATGGGATCGGTCGTCGAGCACCTCGCCCGGGAGCGCACCCCGACCGGCACCCCCGCCTACGCCGTCGTCCCCAACCGGCTCGGCCGGCTCCAGGAGAGCGGCCAGTATGTCCGGCCGGGTGAATACGCCGGCTGGCTCGGTCAGGCGGCCAACCCGCTCACCACGCAGGTCGACCGGCGCGGGCTCACCGACAACCCCTACTGGCGCGACTGCACCGACGACGAGCTCGCCTGCCGGATCGAGGGGCTCGCGCCGGTCGGGCCCGAGCTGCACGCGCGGATCGTGGGGCGCGTGTCGCTGCTTTCGCAGCTCGATGCCCAGCGCCGGCTCGTGGACGCTGGGCTTGCGAGCGGGATGGACCGTCTCCGGCAGCGTGCCCTCGACCTCGTCACCAGTTCCGCCACGCGCCAGGCCCTCGATCTGCGGCAGGAGTCGGCCGCGGTGCGCGATGCCTACGGGCGTCATCTCTTCGGCCAGTCGGTGCTGCTCGCCCGGCGGCTCGTCGAGGCCGGCACGCGGTTCGTGACCGTCCACTACGACGCCTGCGACGGCTACGGGTGGGATTCCCACGTCCATTCCGCCGACGTCCGCGACCACCTCCTCCCCACGTTCGACCAGGCACTTTCCGCGCTGCTCCTCGATCTCGAGGCCCGCGGCCTGCTCGACGAGACGCTCGTCGTGGCCCTCGGCGAGATGGGGCGCACGGCGCAGCCGACGAAGGATTGGGGGCGCGGCCACTGGAGCACGCTCTTCCCCGCGGTGATCGCCGGCGCCGGGGTGCGCGGCGGCACCACCTACGGCTCATCCGACCGCAGCGGGCAGCACGCCCGCGAGCAGCCGGTCAGCCCGGAGGATCTCGCCGCCACGATCTACCAGTCGCTCGGGATCGATCCCGGCACCGTGCTCGTGATGCCGGACGGGCGCCCGATGCCGCTGGTCGCCGGTGGTCGGCCGGTGATGGGGTTGTTTTCCTGAGGCGGGGAGGGGCAATGGGGATCCGCACGATTCCGCGCGTGGTGTTGCTCGGTTGGCTGCCGGGTTGGCTGCTCGGTTGGCTGCCCATGGCCACGCCTGCCCGCGTCGCGTGCGCGGCGGAGCTACCGCGGCCCAACATGCTCCTCATCGTCGCCGACGATCTCGGCTGGGCCGACGTCGGCTGGCACGGCGGGTTCGGCAAGACGCCGGTGATGGACCGGCTTGTCGCCGAGGGAGTGGAGCTCGACCGCCACTACGTCCAGCCGGTTTGCACGCCGACGCGCACCGCCCTGCTCACCGGCCGCTATCCGAGCCGTTTTGGCCCGCAGGCCCTGGTGCCGAGCAACCGCCGCGCGGTGCCGCTCGGCACGGTGACGCTCGCCGAGGCGCTGCGCCGTGCCGGCTATGCGACGTTTCAATCGGGCAAGTGGCATCTCGGCTCGCGCCCCGAGTGGGGGCCGACGGCGTTCGGCTTCGACCATGGCTACGGCACCCTCACCGGCGCCGCCGATCCCTGGACGCACCGCTACCGCCCGAACGACCCCTTCACCGACACCTGGCACCGCGACGGCGTGCCGCTCCACGAGGAGGGCAACGCCACCGAACTGGTCACGGCAGAGGCCGAACGGCGGATCCGCGAATCGGCACCGCGGCCGGGCGCCCCGCGCCGCCCGTGGCTGGTCTACGTGCCGTTCCACGCGGTCCACAACCCGGTCGATGCACCGGACCGCTACAAGCGCCTCTACGACGGCATCCGCTTCGATGCCGACGACGTCCGCCACGAGTCGCGGCTCCGCCTCGCGGCGATGGTGGCCCAGCTCGACGACTCGATCGGCCGGCTGGTGGCCGCGGTGGACGACACCGGCCAGCGGGCCGACACGCTGATCGTGTTCACGAGCGACAACGGCGGCATCGAGTCGGTGAACAACCCTTACGACAGCACGGTGCCGCCGTCGCCCTTCAATAGTGAAAACGACCCGCTCCGCGGCCAGAAGGGGCAGCTTTACGAGGGGGGGATCCGCGTCTGTGCGTTTGCCCACTGGCGCGGTCGGCTCGCACCGCGGAAGGTGGCCGCGCCGCTGCATGCGGTGGACTGGCTGCCGACGCTCCTGCCGCTGGCGGGTGCGGCGCTGCCGGACGGGGTCGAGCTGGACGGCGTCGATCGTTGGCTGGCGCTGGCGGGCGATGCGGTGATCCCGCGTGGCCGGCCGATCGTGGTGCGCAGTGCCACTGGGGTGGCGGTGATCGACGAGGGGGTGAAGCTGATCCTGACCGACGGAGTGCCGGCGAAGAAGGGGGAGCCGGGATCGGGCCGGCCTGGGAGGGAAGAACTTTTCTATCTCTCGCGGGATCCGTTCGAGAAGTCGGACTGCCGGTCGCCGGAGGATCGGGCGACGATCGAGCGGCTGCGGGCGATCGTGGTGGCGGAGCGCAAGAAAGACGTCACGGAGCTGCCGGCCGATTTGGTCGGCGTGCCGAAGTAGGGGCGGGAAGGCTGCGCGACGACGTGATGCGCTCCAAGGAGCGAAGCGTCCTGACCGGCTTGGATTTCCTGTACCAGGCGATATGAGGGTTCAGGGTTGGGTCTGACCGAGGCAGACAGCCGCGTGTGCGGCTGACCGAGTGCCGGGCGGGCGAAAAATCGCGAAATGGCCCCCCAAGTGGCTGCGAAATGGTGCGCTAGCAATCTGCGAAACGGTGCGCTAGAATGCCTTTCTATGCAGGAATCAGCCTATATTCCGAGGGTTTTGGACGACGAGCTTCTGGAGCTCCTAAAAACCGTTCCGGCCCTCACTCTTGAGGGGCCCAAAGGCGTTGGGAAGACCGAGTCGGCGGCACGCCTCGCGGCAACCATTCGTCGGCTCGACGTGCCCGCCGAACATTCAGTGGTCGCTGCCGACCCGAACCTGGCGCTCGAAGGACGGCGCCCGGTGCTCATCGACGAGTGGCAGCGATTCGCGCCCATCTGGGATGCGGTCAAACGTGCGGTTGACGACGGCGCTGGCCCGGGTAGTTTCCTGCTCACCGGATCGGCGACACCCGGGGACTCCGCGACCCACTCCGGCGCCGGCCGGATCGTGACCCTCCGGATGCGGCCGCTCTCCTTCTTCGAGCGGCAGCGGCAGACGCCCACAGTCAGCCTCGCCGCCCTGCTCGGTGGCGGACGCCCCGCCATCGAGGGCACGAGCAACATCGCTCTGCGTGACTACGTCGAGGAGATCGTTCGGTCCGGATTTCCCGGGCTCCGCACGCTTTCAGGCCGAGCCCTGAGAACGCAGCTCGAAGGGTACCTCACACGGATCGTCGATGCCGACCTTGTGGAGATGGGCATGCGAGTCCGCCGGCCAGAACTCGTACGACGTTGGCTCCGCGCCTATGCCGCGGCCACTTCCACCACAACGTCTTATGAAACGATCCGCGATGCGGCGACAGGTGGAGAAGGCACAAAGCCCAGCAAACGCACGACTATGCCGTATCGCGATATCCTCGAACGGCTCTGGATCGTCGATCCGGTGCCCGCCTGGATACCGAGCCGGAATCCTATTTCAAGGCTGTCGCACCCGCCTAAACACCACCTTGCCGATCCGGCACTAGCAGCGAGGCTGCTCGGGGCGACGGCCGAGACGCTCCTCGCCGGCGAAAAAGCCGAACAGCCCGGGAAGGGCCCGCTTGTCGGCGGTCTCTTTGAATCACTCGCCACGTTGTCCGTCCGTGTGTATGCCCAGGCAGCCGAGGCTCGCGTTGGGCACCTGCGAACATTTAGCGGCGACCGGGAAATCGACCTCATCGTAGAGCGCGCTGACGGAAGAGTGCTCGCCATCGAGGTGAAACTCGGCGGGGCAGTTGACGACGCCGATGTGAAACATCTCCGCTGGCTGCAACGAGAACTCGAGGAAAACGTCATCGATACGGTCGTTCTCTCGACCGGCCCGAGGGCCTACCGGCGACCCGACGGCGTCGCCGTCATACCGCTCGCTCTCCTCGGACCATGATCGCCCAGGATGTGGCTTACTACCCCCCTCGTCGTGGTGAGTGCCTGAAAGGAAACCGGATGCCCCTGCTTGCCGAACTGATCGATATCCCTGAGTCGGTCCAGCGCGATGATTTGGTTCTTCCGGCATTTCCGTGGGTCATCGCAGCGGGTGCAGCCTCCGCTCGGGCTCTCGCCCCCCGCGCCTTTGCCCTCGTATCGACCCGCAGCCAGGGGTGACGGGCCGATGCGAGGGCGACGGCGGAGCGGCTTCGCGGGCCCCGTGATGGGAATTCCGGGATGTCGTCTCCTGTCGTCAACCACCGTGTCCTCGCCGATATTCTGAGAAAAATGCGCTTTTTGGGGTGGTTTCGCGGCTTCGGATATTTCGGTTGTTTCTTTTGCTGCGATTAGGCGATAGTGTTTCTTCCAGGAGACATCGCCCATGGCTACAGCGATCACCGATTTCGAAGATCCCGTTTCGCCCACCGAGGAAGACACGCGGCTCGCACGGGAATCAAGCGTACGACTGGCCGCGTTTCTCGCGGCGCGGTCGCGCAAGCGCGTGCTGTGCCGAGTCGAAGCGGAGAACGGCGCGGAGGAGTCGGTGGTGATTCCAGCCGCAGCGATTCAACTGCTGCGGCGGATCCTCGCCGAGATGGCAGAGGGCAACGCGCTCACGCTCATCCCGGTCCATGCAGAACTGACGACCCAACAGGCTGCCGACTTGCTGAAGGTGTCTCGGCCGTTCCTCATCGAGCGGCTCGAAAAAGGCGACATCCCCTTCCATCTCGTCGGGACGCATCGCCGTATCCGCTTTCCCGACGTGATGCAGTACAAGGAACGCAACTCGCGCAAGCGACTCGAAGCCTTGGAGCGACTTTCGGCCCTCGATCAGGAACTCGGCAACGAGTGACCATGCGACCGTTCACGGTCATCTTCGACTCGTGCGTGCTCTTTCCGGCTCGCCTCCGCAGTCTCTTGATGTACCTTGCGGCGACGGAACTGTTCCGGGGGCGGTGGACGAACGACATTCACGAGGAGTGGATGCAGGCCTTTCTTGAAAAGTATCCGGACAAGCCCCGGGGAGACGCCATCCGCACCCGCGATGCAATGGATGCATATGCCCTCGATGCTCTGGTGACGGGCTACCAGCACCTCTCGGAAGGCCTCGTCTTGCCTGACCGGAAAGATCGCCACGTTCTTGCCGCAGCGATCGTCGGGCAGGCAGACGCTGTCGTCACCTTCAACCTCGATGACTTTCCCGAGGAGATCCTCCGGCCGTACGCCATCGAAGCCATTCACCCGGACGACTTTCTCGTGTGCCAATTCGACCTTTCTCCGCCGGTGTTCCTTGCTGCCGTGAAGATGCACCGAGCCAGCATGCGGAACCCACCGAAGAGCCCGTCCGAATACCTGATGGAGCTCGAAACGAATCAGATACCCCAGACAGTCGCTCTCCTGCGGCAGGATGCCAGCGACATTTGAGCACCCGGCTGGACCGGTGCCGACGACAGCCCGACAGCCGCAGGGATCGAGGCCTACCCACCGGCACGGCTCGGCCCTGAACACGCCCACGCCACCGGGAAACGCACGGCATCAGGGATGGAGCCTCGGAGATCGCTTCCCATGATCCACACCTCGATCGATCTGGCCCGCCCCGGGAAGCAGCAGGGCTTCCTCCAGGTGCCCTACTCGCACAATCTCGGCGGCTGGGCGAACGTGATGGTGCCGATGACCGTCATCGCCCGCGGGGATGGCCCGACCGTCCTCTGCCTCGGCGGCAACCACGGGGATGAATACCAGGGGCAGGTCGCGATCATGCGCCTCGCCCGCGAGGTCACCCCCGAGCAGGTCTCCGGGCGGCTGATCCTCGTCCCGTCGCTCAACATGCCCGCCGCGAAGGCCGCCACCCGGCTCTCGCCGCTGGATGGGATGAACATGAACCGGGCCTTCCCCGGCCACCCGGAGGGAGCCGTCACCAGCCAGATCGCCCACTACCTCACCACCGTCCTGTTCCCGACCAGCGACGTCGTCATCGACATCCACTCCGGCGGCCGGAGCATGGAGTTCGTCCCCTGCTCCCACATGCACCTGGTCGCCGACAAGGAGCAGCGCCGGAAGATGCTCGCGGCAATGCTCGCCTGGAACTCCGACTTCTCCTTCCTCTACGCCGACATCGCCGGCACCGGGCTCCTGCCGGTCGAGGCCGAGAACCAGGGGAAGATCGTGATCACGACCGAGATGGGGGGAGGGGAGGGGATCCCCGCGCACGTCCACCGGATCACCCAGTCGGGCCTGCGGAACGTGCTCGTCCACTGCGGTGTCCTCGCCGGCACCGAGGCGACCCGCGCGAGCCTCGGCCTCCCGCCGGCGATCCTGACGCAGGCCCTCCACCGCGACGACTACCTGCTCGCGCCCGAATCAGGGATCTTCGAGGTCGCCATCGACCTCGGCGGGAAGGTGCGCCGCGGCGACACGGTCGGCTGGATCCACCACCTCGAGCGCCCCGACCGGGCGCCGGAAGCGATCCGCGCCCGCTCCGACGGGTATCTGATCACGATGCGCGCTCCCTGCCTCACGGGCCAAGGGGACTGTGTCGCCGTGATCGCACAGGAGGTGAGCGTGGACGAGGTGCTCGACGCGTGACCACGAGCCCCCCTGGCCACGACGTCGCTGCGCGCGAGGCGCGTGCCTCCGGGGCCGCGACGCTCCTCCTGACCTTGATGTGGGGGGCCTACTTCCTCAACTACTGCGACCGCCAGGCGGTGTTCGCCATGTTTCCGGCCCTCAAGGCCGATCTGGCGATGTCCGATCGGGAGTTGGGGTATGTCGGCGCGGTGTTTCTCTGGGTCTACGCCCTCGGCTGCCCACTCGCCGGCGTTCTCGGCGACCGGATCTCGAAGCGCCTCCTCGCCGTCGGCAGCCTCGTCGTCTGGAGCCTCGTCACCGTCGCCACCGGCTGGGTACGCTCGGGCACCGACATGCTCGCCCTCCGCGGCGCCATGGGGATCTCCGAGTCACTCTTCATGCCGACGGCAATCGCGCTCACCGCCGATGCCCATCCCCCCGCCCTGCGCTCGCGGGCGATCGCCATCCTCACCACCGCCCAGATCGCCGGCACCGTCGCGGGGAGTGTGTTCGGAGGCCGGATGGCCGACGCCGGCCGGTGGCGCGACGCGTTTTTCATGCTCGGCATCCTCGGCGTGGCCTACGCCGTCCCGTATTTTTTCTTTCTGCGCCAGGTGGGCGAGTCGCCCGCGGAGACGCCCTCCGCAGGACCGTTTTTCAGGCCCGTGCGCAGCCTGTTCGGCGCGCCGTCATTTCTCGTTCTCTGCGCGGCCTTTCCCTGCTTCGTGTTCGGCCTGTGGCTGATCTACGGGTGGCTCCCCACCTTCCTCCACGACAAGTTCGCCCTCTCCCAGGCCGACGCCGCCTGGAATGCGACGGCGTATCTCCAGTCGGCGACCGCCATCGGCCTCCTCGGCGGCGGCTTCCTCTCCGATTGGCTCTACCGGCGCACGGCCGCGGCCAGGCAGTGGGTTCTCGTCGCCAGCCTCGTCTGCTCGGCTCCCTGCCTGTACCTCATCGGCGCGGCTGACTCGCTCCCTGCCACGCGCCTGGCCGCCGCCGCATTCGGGCTCGCGAGCGGCCTGTTCATGGGCAATATCTTCGCCGCCGGGTTCGAGGTCGTGCCGGCCGGTCTCCGCGCCACGGCCGTCGGTATCCTGAACCTCTTCGGCGGGACGGTGTCGGGCTTCGCCACGCTGTTCGGCGGGATGTGGAAGCAGTCGCTGGGCATCGACGGCCTCCTCGCCGCCACGGCACTTGCCTTCCTCGCCGCGGCAGCGCTGCTGGCGATGGTGACACACGCGCACTTCGCCACCGATCACGCCCGCGCCACGGCGGAGGCTTCGCCATGAACCGATCAAGGATCCTGTCGCAGGCCGTGGGCTGCTCGCCGCGAGCGACGGCGGCACGAAGGAGGAGACTCCAGGAAGCCCTCGGCGGAGCTCCACGCCGCGGCCGACGTGATGCCT
>SXWA01000242.1 GCA_005791575.1 Planctomycetaceae bacterium | reverse complement strand
GACGTCGAGATGAGCTTCGTCGAGGCCGACGACGTGATGGGGGTGATCGAGGGCCTCGTGCAGCGTTCGGCGCGCGAGATCCTCGGAATCGATCCGCCGCTCCCACTGCCCCGGCTCTCGTGGGACGAGGCGATGGAGCGCTTCGGCCACGACGCCCCCGACCTGCGCTACGGCCTGGAGCTCGTCGATCTCGCCGCGGCGGTGCGCGACAGCGAGTTCCGTGTGTTCCGCGCCGCGCTCGACGGCGGCGGCCGGGTGCGCGGGATCCGTGTGCCGGGTGCGGCGGCGCGGTTCTCGCGGAAGGACCTCGACGACCTCACGGCGGTCGCCGTCGAGGGGGGGGCGAAGGGGCTCGTCTGGCTGAAGCTCGAGGAGAGCGGCGACTGGGCGGGCCCGGTCGCCAAGAACCTCGGCCCCGCCGGTCCGGCGATCCGCGCGGCGCTCGGCGCCGTGCCCGGCGACCTGGCACTGGTCGTCGCCGACTCGTTCACCGTCACCTGCAAGGCGCTCCACATGCTGCGGAAGCGCCTCGGCGCGCAGCTGGGCCTCTACGATCCTCAGGCGATGCATTTCTCCTGGGTGGTCGATTTCCCGATGTTCGCCCGTGACGACGAGACGGGGGGCTGGGCGGCGATGCACCATCCCTTCACCGCGCCGCGGGGAGCCGACCTGCCGCTGCTCGACAGCGATCCCGCCGCCTGCCGCGCCCAGGCCTACGACTTGGTGATCAACGGCTCGGAGGCGGGCGGCGGCACGATCCGGATCCACGACAAGGCGACGCAATCGAAGGTCTTCGGCCTCCTCGGGATCTCGGCGGAGACGGCCCGCGAGCGCTTCGGCTTCCTCCTCGACGCCCTCGAGAGCGGGGCCCCGCCGCATGGGGGCATCGCCCTGGGAATCGACCGTTGGATCATGCTCTTCGGCGGCCTCGACAACATCCGCGACGTGATCGCCTTCCCGAAGACGCAGAAGGCGAGCGATCTGATGACCGGTGCTCCGGCCCCGGTGGAGACGAAGCAATTGGTGGAGCTCGGCATCCGGACCGTCGTGCCGCCGAAGCCCGGCACCCCCGCCAAGCCGGCCTGAAGCGCCGTGCGGGCGGCGGGCGCCGTGCGGGCAGCAGGCGCCGTGCGGGCAGCAGGCGCCGTGCGGGCGGCTCTGTGGTCATCGTCACCGGGGTCATCGTCACCGGGGCCATCGTCACCGGGGCCATCGTCACCGGCTGTCGCCGGTCTCGAGCGACAGGCGCATCCGACCCGCGAGCGTCTCCCCCGCTCCAAGGATCCGCCAACCGCGGGCGGCATCGAATCCCGCGCCGCCGGGGAGGCAGGTGTAGGGCTCGATGCACACGCTCCGGCGGTGCGGCGGCGTGAACAGCACCGCGGTGCCGTACACGGGATCCCAGTCGAGGCGGATCGCCGTCGGCCCGGCGGGATCGACGAAGCGGCAGGTGATCCGGTCGTCGATCGGCAGTAGGTCGGTGAACACGTCGTCGAACTCGAGCGTGCCGATGGCGACGCTGCCGGGAAACGGCACGCGCTCGCCTGCCGGCAGGATCGGCCCCGAGGGAAGCCAGTCCTTCTGCGGCTGCCAGAGCCGTGCGGGCACCTCGAGGCGGCAGGCGGCGGGATCGCCATCCGGCACGAGCGGGAGGGGAAAGTAGGGATGGAGGCCGAGCGCGGCCGGCATCCGGCCGAGGGCCGTGAGGTGGAGGTCACACACCAGCTCCCGGGCGGTGAGCGACCAGGTGACGGTGAGGCGGAAGTCGGCCGGCCAGCGTGGCAGGAGATCGGGGGCGTCGCGGGAAAGCTGGTAATCGGCGCTGACGGACGACTCGCCCTGCGCCGTGACCCGCCATGGTCGCTCGTGGACGAGGCCGTGGATCGGCCGGCCGAGTTTGTCCTTGCCTTCGAGTTCGAACGAGCGTCCCTCGAACTCGATCCTCGTCGCGGCGAGGCGCCCCGGGTAGGGGCAGAGAATCGGGATCCCGCCGGAGGTCGGCCGCGCCCCGGCTTCGAGGTATCCCTCGGGCACCCAGACCACCTGCCGCGCCGTGCCACCGGCGTCGAGCCAGGCGGGGCCGCAGGCGGCGCCGCGGCCGACGACGATCGTCGCCCGGGCCGCGCTTCCGGGGGCTGTCAGGGCCACGACTGCTGGAGGTGTGTTCATCGCGGCATGATACCGCGGGCGAACGCAGGCGCAGTCGCCCCGCCAGACGGGGAACCGCGATGCGTGCCCCGCACGCGGTCGCCGCCGGATCGGATCGACTATGCTCTCGCAACAGGCCGCCCCGCGCGGCCCGCGGGCGACTAGCTCAATTGGTCAGAGCACCTCGTTTACACCGAGGGGGTTGGGGGTTCGAGTCCCTCGTCGCCCATTGGCCGGGTCTGCGAAACCGGCGTGAGTCCCGCGAAACCCGCTGCAACCCAAGTGGTGGCAGCGGGTTCTGTTTTTTGCTGCGGTTCCCTGCCAGATCCCGCGGGAACGTGCTGCGCTGCACATTGCGAGGTCGGCGCGCCGCAATCTGCGCTGCAGCGCGGGTCGGCTTCGAGGCCATCTCCGCTCCCCGTCACCATGTCTCCCCGTCACCATGTCGGCGTCCACACCCACCCGATCGCAGCGTCCGATAGCAGGCTGTGCTGCACCTCATGGATGAGGTGCCGGGAGCGCAGCTCCCGTGAAAAGCGCAGCTTTTCGGGTGGCCAAAGGCCAAGGATGGACTTTGGCCACGGGCGGCCAGCAGGCTGTGGCCAAACAGCCTGCTGCACCTCATGGATGAGGTGCCGGGAGCGCAGCTCCCGTGAAAAGCGCAGCTTTTCGGGTGGCCAAAGGCCAGGGAT
>SXWA01000032.1 GCA_005791575.1 Planctomycetaceae bacterium | reverse complement strand
GCGGCCGACGGTCCGACGACGGACGTCTACGGCCTCGCCGCGACGGTGTACTGCATGCTCGCGGGGCGGCCGCCGTTCGGCTCCGGGCCCGCGCCGCAGGTCGTGCAGCGCCAGCTGACGGATCCGCTCACCGCGCCGTCGCAGCTGCGGCCGATGCTGTCGGACGCCGTCGACGCCGTGCTGATGAAGGCGCTCGCGCCGACCCCGAAGAAGCGGTGGGCGTCGGCGTCGACGTTCGCGACGGCGCTCGCCCGTGCGCTCGAGCGGCTGGCTCCCGAGGAGGAGCCGGAGCATCCCGACTACCCGAAGAATCCGGAGTTCCGCCAGCGCTTCGGACCGCGCGGCGTGATCCACTCGTTCGCCGACGGCCGGATCACCGACACCGGCCCGCTGACGCGGAAGCGCATGGAGACGATCGACGAGGAGGTCAACGGCCGGACGGTCGATTTCATGAAGCGCGCCAAGGTGGCCGACAAGCCGTTCTTCATCTGGTGGAACTCGACGAAGATGCACATCTTCACCCACCTCAAGGAGAAGGTCGCGGGCAAGACCGGCCTCGGGATCTACGCCGACGGGATGGTGGAGCACGACCGGCAGGTCGGTGAGATCCTCGCCGCCCTCACTGAGCTCGGCCTCGACGAGAACACGATCGTGATGTACTCCACCGACAACGGCGCCGAGGCCTTCACCTGGCCCGACGGCGGCACGACGATGTTCCGCGGCGAGAAGAACACGCAGTGGGAAGGGGGCTACCGCGTGCCGTGCGCGATCCGGTGGCCGGGGGTGATCAAGCCGGGCACCGTGATCAACGAGATCGGCGCCCACGAGGACATGCTCACCACGCTCGTCGCCGCCGCCGGCGACACGACCGCGAAGGAGGACCTGAAGAAGGGCCGCACGATCGGCGACCGGGCCTACAAGGTGCACCTCGACGGCTACGACCTCGGCCCGGCGCTCCGCGGGGAGGCGGAGTGGCCGCGGAAGGAGTTCATCTACTGGACCGACGACGGCAGCGTGGCGGCGCTGCGCTACGGCAACTGGAAGGTCACCTTCCTCAAGCAGAACGCCCACGGGATGCATGTCTGGCAGCAGCCGTTCGAGGAGCTGCGGGCGCCGACGCTGGTCAACCTGCGGATGGATCCCTTCGAGCTCGCGCAGGAGATCGGCATGGACTACCAGCGCTGGTACCTCGAGCACATGTTCATGATCGCGCCGGCGGGGGCCTATGTCGGCCAGTGGCTGCAGAGTTTCCGTGAGTTTCCCCCGCGGCAGAAGCCGGGCAGCTTCAACCTCGACCGGGTGATGGAGGCCGTGACGGCGCCGGCGGCAGGCGCGAGGTGAGCCCGGTATCGTCGCCGGCGGGGCGGCAGCGCTCGCGGGGGCCCGGCACGCGGGCGCGCCCTGCGCTCAGGGCACGCCTGCCGGGAGCCGGCCGACGGCCCCTTCCCTGCCGTCACGCGTGATCGCGGCCACGGCCACCTCATCGAAAGCGCCGTCGATGCCGTGGTACCGGAAGTGCCCCGGCACGACGACGGTGCGCCACGTCGTGCCGCTCCGGGTGCGCACAACCCAGAGCCAGGGAGCGGTCGCATCCGCCGGGGCGAAGGTCACCCCCCCGGCATCGCGCGCGACGGCGGGCGCCGCGGCGAGCGGACCGTGCGGCGGCCGGATCGCCGGCACGAGCGCCGGCTCCGCATACGGCCCTGCGGCGAGCTTCGTCGCCACGCCATCGACGTCGTCGGCGAGCGCCTTCATGCTGAAGTGGATGGTCCCCTCGACACCGGTCTGCGCACGGATACTCGCGACCTGGCGGAGGATCTCCTCCGCCTCCCACACGGTGCGTGTCACCGGCGCCGCGGGATCGCGCCGCACGCGTGAGGCGGACACGCCCGGCCAGAGCGCGCGGCGCCGGACATTCTCCCCCGCCCACCAGCCGAGGAGGCGGTCGAAGCCCTGCTCGGGCGCGTCGATCCGCCAGTAGAGCTGCGGCGCGAGGTAGTCGAGCCAGCCTTCGTGGAGCCAGCGCTTCGGGTCGGCGTTGAGGGCGGCAACCTGGTCGAGCCCCTTGATCCCCGGCGGGTGGCCCGGCCGCCAGATGCCGAACGGGCTGATCCCCACGAGGACGTGCGGCTTCGCCTCCTTCACCTCGCGCCACATCCGCTCCACGAGCCGATCGACGTTGTCGCGCCGCCATGCCGACCGGTCGGCGGGGCCCCCCGCCGCCACCGCGCGCGCGTGGCTCTCGTCGTCCGGGAAGGGCACCTCGCGACCGTCCGCGGTCACCGGGTACGGGTAGAAGTAGTCGTCGATGTGGACGCCGTCGACGTCGTAGCGGCGGACGACGTCGAGGACCACCTCCATGAAGCGGTCGGCCGCGGCCGGCTCACCGGGGTCGAACCAGAGGAATCCCCCGTAGCGGCGCACCACCGCCGGCATCGTCACGCTGGCGTGCGTCGGCGCCGCCGGCCCGATCGGCTGCGTGTGCTGCACGCGGTAGGGGTTGAACCAGACGTGGAGCTCGAGGCCGCGGGCGTGGGCCTCGTCGATCGCGAACGCGAGCGGATCGTAGGCCGGTTCGGGCGGGCTGCCCATCGTACCGGTGAGATAGGGCGACCAGGGCTCGAGCGCCGACGGATAGAGCGCGTCGGCACAGGGCCTGATCTGCAGGATCACGGCGTTGAGGCCGGTGGCGACCGCACGATCGAGGAGCCGGATCAGCTCGACCCGCTGGGTCTCGGCGGGGAGCCCCGGCCGCGAAGGCCAATCGATGTTGGCAACGGTCGCGATCCATGCTGCCCTGAACTCGCGCCGCACCGCCGGCACCTCGGCGGCCAGCGCAGTCGCGCTGACGACGGCGATCGCCGCCGCGATGCGGAGGACGGCCGCGCCGTGTCGAGAACGGGTCTTCATCACGGCCGGCTCCATGGAGCGAGGGGGGGATGCCGCCCGGTCGGGCGCCCACGGCGGGGTCGAGGGAATGTAGCATCGCGCCTGCACTCGCAGCGCCGGTCGTCGTTCCATCCCGCGGGCCGATCCGCCGATCACTCGCCGAAGCGCAGGGCGACGAGATCGGGTTCGCGGAGCACGAAGCGCAGGCGGACGGCCTTGCCGGCCGGCCCCGCCAGCGCCCCGTCGTCGCGCCAGCGCACCGGTTTTTCGATCCGGTCGCAGAGGCGTGGCTTCGTCCAATGCACGCCGTCGCGGTCTGACCGATGGCGGCCGGGGCAACGAACCGGACGGCGGAGTGGGGCTTGCCGCCGGGCCACGGCCCCTGCCGGCCGGCACCGTTCTGTCTAGACTACCGGCGAGTCCCGTCGCGCCGTGGCGACACGCCCGGCTCGCCACCGTCCGCCCGCTGCCAATGCCACGCCATCTGATCCTCATCCCGACCGATCTCGAGCGACGCGTGGTCGCCCCCCTGATCGGTGCCGACCGGGCGACGGTGGCACTGTGCGGTTTCGGGATCGCCGCTGCCGCGGCACGCACGGCGCAACTCGTCGCCGCCGTCGCACCGGAGGCGGTGGTCCTGGTGGGGATCGCCGGACGCCTCGACGACCGCCTCCCGCTCGGTGCGGCCGCCTGCTTCGGCACGGTCGCCTGCGATGGCATCGGGATCGGCTCCGGGGATGCGTTCGTCGGCGCCGCGGCGCTCGGTTGGCCGCAATGGCCGGGCGATCCGCCGGCGGCGGCCACGGCGATCGGCGACGTCATCGACTGCGCCGTGCCAGCGCGGCCGGATCTGCCCCGCGCCGCGCTGCTGGTCACCGCCGCCGCCGGCTCGGCCGACAGCGACGATGCCACCCGCCGCCGGAGGCGCTTCCCCGGTGCCGCCGCGGAGGACATGGAGGGGTTCGCGGTGGCCCTCGCCTGCCGCCTCGCGGGGGTGCCCTGCACGATCATCCGCGGCATCTCCAACACCGCCGGCGACCGCGACCATGCCCGGTGGCGGACCTCGGCCGCCCTCGAGGCGGCGGCCGCTCTCGTCGGCCGGCTGATCGCGGAGGACCGATGACTCGTCCGATCCGCCTCGCCATCTCCACCTGCCCCAACGACACCTTCGCGTTCCACGGGCTCCTCACGCGCACGGTCGACTGGCGCGGGCTCGAGTTCGACGTCGAGCTGCTCGACATCGAGCGCCTCAACGAGCGCGTCGTCGCCGGTGCCTTCGACGTCTGCAAGGCGAGCTTCCATGCCGCCCTCGAGGTGGCCGACCGGCTGGTCGTCCTGCCGAGCGGATCGGCCCTCGGATTCGGCGTCGGGCCGCTGCTCCTCGCGGCCACGGCCGGCACCGTGCCGCGCGGCGCCGATCAGCTCACGCTCTGCCCCGGCCGGCACACCACCGCCGCCCTCCTCTTCGCCCTCTTCCACCCGCAGACGACGCGCGTCGATCAGGTGGTCTTCTCCGAGATCATGCCGCGGCTGTGCGCCGGCAGCGCCGATTTCGGCGTCTGCATCCATGAGGGCCGGTTCACCTGGCAGGACCAGGGCCTGGCGCTGGTCGAGGACCTCGGCACACGCTGGGAGAGGGAGATGGGCTGCCCGCTGCCGCTGGGGGGCATCGTCGCCGACCAGCGGCTGCCCGCGGAGACGATCGCCACCGTGCAGCAGGTGATCCACGACTCGCTGCGCCACGCACTCGCCGACCGGGCCGCGGCGCTGCCGACGATGCGGGCCCACGCCCAGGAATTCGACGACCGCGTGCTCATGCAGCATGTCGAACTGTACGTCAACGACTGGACACTCGACCTCGGCGCGGAGGGTCGCCGGGCCCTCGACGCGCTCGCGCGGCGGGCCAGCGCCGTCGGGCTCGGCAGCGGCGCCCGGCTCGACGTGTTCTGCAGCTGAACCAGCCGCAGCCGCGCCCGCAACGCGCCCCTCACCCGAGGAGACCGTGGCGCCGGAGCCACTCCGGCACGGCGCCGATGCCGGTCACACAGTCGTCCGCCCCGGCGTCGAGCAACGTCCGGGCGACGGCGGCCCCCCGCCGCGCGAGGTCGGCTGGATCGAGGGCCGCCACCTCGGCTGCCGAGAGCCCGAGCCCGTTGCCGGTGAGGGTCACACCGAGGGTGCGCATCCCGGCGTTGCGGCCGGCGGCGACACCGGCCGCCGTGTCGTCCACCACGAGGATCGCCGCCGGCGGAAACACCCCGAGCCGCTCCGCGGCGCGGACGTTGGACCACGGCGCCGGTCGGCCTGCGGGCACCTCGTCGGAGCAGACCACGACGTCGGGGGCGATGCCGGCGGTGGCGGCCACCGGCAGCACCAAGCTCATCAAGTCGCGTGTGTATCCAGTCGTGGAACCGACGGCGATGCCGTGCTGCCGGCAGAAGGCGAGCGCCGCCGCCGCCCCCGGGATCGGGTCGCAGTGCTCCGCGAGCACCCGCTTCTGCAGCGGCAGGAAACGCTCGTAGAGCGCGGTGGCATCGGCCGGACCGGGCGTGGTGCCGTGCCGAGCCGCCCAGGCGGCGGCGACCCGCGGCAGCGCGAGGATCGCGGCGATGTGATCGTGCTTCGCCATGCCCATCGGGCCACGCGCCTCGGCCTCGTCGATCGGGACCCCGGCGGCGGCGAACACCTCGACGAAGACCCGCGCCGGCGCCCGGCTGCCGTGATCGAGGATCGTGCCCGCCCAGTCGACGAGCAGGGCCCGGATCGGCGGGATGACATGTGCCATGGCGGTGTTATCCCCTCCCCTCCCACGCATCCCAGTCCTCCGCGGCGAGCCCGAAGGCCATCGTCATGCCGGCGCCGCCGGTGCCGACCCGGACGAACACGCCCCGTTCCGGCTCCGCCCTGACGACCGGCAGTGCGGGATGCTTCCCGTAGATGCCATGCCAGCGCTCCGCCACCGTCCAGTCGGGGAACACTGCGATCCGGCGCAGCTCCCGGAGGATCAGGTCGTCGATCGCCTGCTTGTCGAACGGGGTGATCTCGTCGTCGTATTCGTGCGAATCGCCGAGCACGAGCCGGCCCACCGGATCCTCCGCGACCATCACGTGGATCCCGTAGCGGTCGAGCTCGGGTGCGGTCCGCGCCACCCGGTCGCGGACGCGCACCAGCGCCGGGCAGGCGGCGAAGTTGCCGTAGTGACGCAGCGTCAGCCCCCCGGCGAGGAACGGTCCGATCCCCGGGCCTGGCGCCCGGGGCGGCGTGGCGAGCATCTGCAGCTTGCAGCGTCGGATACCCGCGGCGGCGAGAAACCCGGGAAACACCGTCTCCACGTCGGCACCGCCGCAGACGACGATCCGGTCGACGCCGTGCGTGCGGCCGTCGGCGGTCGAGATCCGGCCGGTCGCCGCGGCGGTGACGGTGGTGCCGAAGTGGAACGTCACCCCGCGCGCGACGGCGAGATGGGCCGCGATCAGCCCCACGGCCGACCGCGGATCGATCCCCGCCTCGGTCGGACTCCACAGTCCGCCGCGGAGGCCGACCGGGTTGGTGATCGGCGAGAGTCCCGTGACCTCGGCGGCGGAGAGCACCCGGCACTCGATGCCGGCGGCGGTCGCGGCGTCGTGGAACTGGCGGAGGACCTCCATCTCGTCGTCCTCGTGGGCGACGTGGAGCGAGCCACG
>SXWA01000031.1 GCA_005791575.1 Planctomycetaceae bacterium | reverse complement strand
TGCGGGTCACCTCGAGGCCCGTGTCGCCCACGCGGTGGAGGCCACGGATGGCATCGAACGGCTCGTGCTCACCGTCACCGAGGGCCCGTGGCTCGAGGCCGGAGCGGTGACCGTGAGCGGCCTGCCGGACGACATGGCGGCGCGGCTCGTGGAGCGGCTCACCACCCCGCAGCCGGCCGCCGACGCGGTTCCGGTCGCGGTCGAGTCCCCCACCGGGGGCCGCACCTTCCGCTGGCTGTCGGCCGAGGGCCGGGCGGCGCGCCGCGACGATCCCCTCTGGCCGCAAGCGGGACCGGCCCCGGGCGACGACACCACGCTTCACCGTGTGAAAGTGACGGCGGTCCGTTTTCTGCGCGACGAGGGGTATCTCGGGGTCGCACTCCCCACCGAGCGGCGCACCGGCACCGCCGGCCTCTGGTCGTTGGCCTTCGGCGCGAAGAGCACGCGCCCGACGAACGACACCGTCGCCGTGGCGATCGCGCCGCAGGGCAACAGCGCGGGGCTCTCGATCACGATCGGCACGCTCCCCCCGAAGGTGCTTCTCAAACGGATCGAGATCCTTCCCGGCGCCTCGACCAAACACGACGAGATGGCGGCATTCCTCGGCATCGCCCCCGGCGCCCCGGTCACGGAGACCGACCGCCGCGCATGGCGCGAGACACTGCGCCAGTCGGGCCGGTTCCTCCGCCACGAGGTCGAGTTGCGCGTCGATCCGATCGATCCGGCGGCGGTCGTCGCCCGCTTCGATCTCGACGAATACCCGCCACTGATGCCGCTGTCGCGGCCGCTCTCCGCCGACGAGGAGACGGTCCTCCGCGGCCGCCGCTGGCTCCTCGACGCGCTCGCCGGCGACACCGATCTCGTCTGCGATCTCGCCCTCTCCACCGCCGAGGCACCGGCCGACACGATGCCCGATACGGTGCCCCCGACGGCGCCCCCCACGGCGCGCCTGGTGATCTCCGGCACCTCGGGGCTGGCACTCGTCGCCCCCGCCGACAGCGCCGATGCCTGCGGGCTCGTGGTCGCCGACGGCACGGTGCAGATCCTTCCGCCGGGTGGCGCGGGACGGTTCGACATCCCCTTCGCCGGCCGGGTCACCGCCTCGATCGCGCTGTCACTCGACCGCACGAAGCCGACCACGGGAGCACCGGCAGCCCCGGCCCGCCCCTTCACCCGCAGCCTCGGCCTCGGCCTCGGGGTGGCGGCGGGCGGCCTGACCGGCTCCGCGGGCTTCGGCCTCGACGTCACACTCGAGCCGGTGGCATGGCTCGCGCTGCTCCACGAGGGGCCTCCCACGGTGAGCCGTGCCGACGGCGAGCTGGTGATCACCGACGACGAGGGGCTCGTCTGCCGGCTCGACGCCACCACCGGCCGCCCGCTGTCGCTGGTGACGAAGCGGGCGCGCGTCACCGTCGCCACGCGGGCAGGGGCGCTCGCCGAGGATGTCGAACGGCTCAGCGCTGCCGCCGGGCCGAATCGGGCATCGGCCGAGCGGCCCCTGACGACGGCGGTGGAGTTTCTCCTCTCCGAGCAGGTGGCCGAGGCCTGCACGCGGCTCGCAGAGGCCTTCGCGCCGCTGGGGGCCGACGAGGCGTGGCTCGAGCGCGCCGCGCGGAGCGTGGCGCGCACCACGCGCTCCTGCCTCGACGACGACGCACTCGCGCGCTGCGACCGCCAGCTCGCCGCCTGGATCGCCAGCCAATCCCCGACCACCACCGACGGCGACCTCGTCATCCCGGGCTTCGAGCCGCTCGCCGGCGGCCTCGATCCGGCCGTCACGCGCCGCGCCGCCGCCTTCGCCTGGCGGCTCACCGAGCAGGCCTGCGGCCGCGACACCTGGCCGGCGGCGCTCGTCCGCGCCGGGGCCTGTGCCGCCGTCGGCAGCCCGGCGGTCCTCGAGGAGGTGACGCTCTTCATGGGGGCGAAGGAACACGGTCCGCTCGCCCATGTCATCGCCGCGTCGCTCTGCCCGATGCAGCCGCTGGCCGCCACGCTCGCCCGCCGCGGCCAGGAACGGCTCTCCACCGTCGCCTTCCACACCGATTGCTATCCACTCACGGCCGTCTTCGGACCACTCGGCCTCGAGGACGTGCTCGTGTCGGCGCTGCGCGGGATCGACGATGGGGAGACGCGCGCCCTGGGCACCGCACTGGCCGGCGACCCCGCCCTCTTCGTGCCGCTCGTGGAGCGGTTGCGGTCGTTCGCGACGCACGACGACGCGCTGGTCGGCCTCCAGCAGGCGCTCGACGCCTGGTGGCAGTCGTCACTCAAGGAGGTGGTGGCCAGGCGCCTGGCGGCGATCGCCAGCCCGCGCACCGCCTCCGCCCCCGAGGGGGCGGAGGAACCGCTGACGAAATGAGCCAGGGATCGACTCTGGCCACGGCAGGGATGGACGTTGTCCACGGGATGATCCAGTCCCCCAACCCGTTCGGGCGCCATCATGGCTGGCCACTCGTCCGCCGTTCGCTTTCCCTGGCGGCATCTCCCGCGCCGGCGGTGGCTCGGGGGAGTGCTCGCAGGCAGCGCGGTCGCGGCGCTCCGCTCCGCGCCCACGGCCGCTGAAGAGACTGATCTGCTCCCCCCGCTGCAGGTGGCACCGGCCGGTTTCACCGCCGCCGCGCTGCCGTCGCTGCTCACGGCGGCCGGCGCGCCGCCGATCACCGACTGGCCGGCGTGGCAGGCGGCGCGGCAGCGGGTGCGCGACGCGTGGCTCGCGCTCCTCGGCCCGTGGTCGGTCGGTCGGGTGGACGATGCGTTCACGGTCGTGCGCGACGAGCACGGCGACGGCCATCGGCGCCGACTGATCTCCTACCGCACCGAACCCGACGAGACGGTCGAGGCCTGGCTCCTCGAGCCCGAGGCGACGCCGCCCCACCCGCGCCCGGGCGTGGTCGTGTTCCACCCCACGGTCGCCGAGAGCATCGACGAGGTGGCGGGGATCGGCGGCCGGCCGGGGCGCGCGACCGGAGTCGATCTCGTCCGCCGCGGCTTCGTCGTCGTCGCCCCGCGCTGCTGCCTGTGGAACACCACCCCCGAGCACCGGCTCGACACCGCCGGGAGCGTGGCCCGGCTCGCCACCCGGCATCCGGGTGCCACAGGGATGCGGAAGATGCTCCACGACGCGGTCCGCGCCCTCGACATCCTCGCCGCCGTGCCGGGGGTCGATCGGGAGCGTCTCGGTGCCGCCGGGCACTCGCTGGGAGCGAAGGAGACGCTCTACCTGGCCGCGTTCGACGAGCGCGTGAGGGGGGCGGTGTTCAGCGAGGGGGGGATCGGGATCGGGTTCTCCAACTGGCACGACCCCTGGTATCTCGGGCCGCAGGTCGCGGACCCGGGCTTCGGCCACGACCACCACGAACTGCTCGCGCTGGTGGCACCGCGGGCGTTTCTGCTCCTGGCGGGGGAGGCAGGACCGGGGGCGGCCGACGGCGACCGCTCGTGGCCGTATCTCGGGCGGGCGCTCGAGGTGGCGCGCCTGGAGCGGCCGCGCCCTCAGCTGGGGCTGTTCAACCACCGCCGGGGCCACGCCCTGCCGCCGGAGGCCCTCGACCTGACGATCCGCTGGCTGGAAACCTTTCTCACCGCCGGATGAAAGCCTCGCTTGACGGCGGCCGACCGTGGCAGCACACTCGATTCGACAAGCTGATCGGGGCGATTAGCTCAGTTGGTTAGAGCACTAGCTCGACAAGCTAGGGGTCATAGGTTCGAGTCCTATATCGCCCATTGATCCGGTTTTCGAAACCGGCGTGATTCCCGCAAAACCCGCGGTAACCCGAGTGGTGGCCGCGGGTTCTGTTTTTCGCTGCGGTTCCCTGCCAGATCCCGCGGGAACGTGCTGCGCTGCACATTGCGAGGTCAACGCGCCGCAATCTGCGCTACAGCGCGGGTCGGCTTCGAGGCCATCTGCGCTCCCCGTCACCATGTCGGCGTCCACACCCGCTCGATCGCAGCGTCCGATAGCAGGCTGTGCTGCACCTCATGGATGAGGTGCCGGGAGCGCAGCTCCGATGAAAAGCGCCGCTTTTCGGGTGGCCAAAGGCCAGGGATGGACTTTGGCCACGGGCTAGTAGGGCGACCAGCCGTGGGCATCTCTGCCGCTGGAGAGCGACGGCGACGCCCCGACAGGAAAATAGGCCTCCTGCCGGGGCACACGCCGACCTCACGAACACCCGCTGTCAACAGGGGACAAAGGGTCAAAGAGATAAAGTTCACAGGCAACCGTCAGCGGCCCTGCCGGCGTTGCTCCAGGAGCGCCAGTCCACACACGATCAGCACCATCGCCAGGCGCGCTCCCGCTGCGTCGATCTCCGGAACGCCGGAGGGGCCGCTGACAGGACTTGCGAGACGAAAACCGATGTCGTTGCCC